>PLXO01000040.1 GCA_003151425.1 Acetobacteraceae bacterium | reverse complement strand
CGACCAAAACGAGAATTGCTGCCGCAACAGGCAGTCAAGTGAACTCTCCAACCCAGGAGCGGACCCGACGCGCCGGCCTCTCAAGCCTCAAGCCGCCCGCCCCACCGCCATCTCGTCGAGGCTCTCCCGCAGCGCCTGGTCCAGGATCGCGACCGCGCGATCGACCTCGTCCGTCGACACCGTCAACGGCGGAGCGATCCGCCACACCGACCCCCGCTCCGGCCGCCGCCGTATATTCATGCTCAACCCCATGTCGAAACATTTCCGCGTCGTGCGCCCCCCCAGCTCATGGTTCGGCTTGCGCGACTCGCGGTCCTGCACCAGTTCGACGCCCAGCAGCAGGCCCTCGCCGCGCACGTCGCCGATCGCCTCGTAGCGCTGTTGCAGCTCCTCCAGCCGTCCGCGCAGGTAGCCGCCCATCGTCCGCGCCCGTTCGACCAGGTGCTCGTTGGCGATGACCCGCAACACGGCCAGCCCGACCTCGGCGCCCAACGGATCGGAGACATGGCTGGTGTAGAAGTTAAAACCCTTGCGGTGGACGCTGTCCTCGATCGCCGGGGTCGTAATGGTCCCCGCCAGAGGCAGGCCGCCGCCGAGGGTTTTCGATACGCTCATGATATCCGGGGTCACACCGTGAAAGGCGGCGCCGGTCTTGTGCCCGATGCGGCCGAACGCGGTCTGCGCCTCGTCGAAGATCAGCAGCATCCCGCGCTCGTCCGCGGCCCGGCGCAGCGCCTGCATATAGGCCCGCGGAGGCACCAGCACGCCGCCGGCGCTGATGATCGGCTCGATGATGATCGCGGCGGGGCGGCCGGACGACTGCATGTCGAACATCTTCAGTCCGAGTTCGAGGCAGGCCAACGCCGACTCCTCCTCCGAGCCGGCGTTGATGTAGGGGCGATAGGCGTTCGGCTCCGGCATCACGAACACGCCAGGCACGGGCACGCCATAGCCCTTGCGATCGCTCGCGAACGAGACCGAGCTGGTGCCGCCGGTCACCCCGTGCCAGGAGCCGCCGACTGCCAGCACCTCGTATCCGCCGGTGTGCAGCTTGGCCATGCGCAGCGCTGCCTCGTTGCTCTCGGCGCCGGTGTTGACGAACAGCGACTTGGACAGGCCGCGCGGCATCCAATCCTGTGCCAGGGTCTGCCCCAGCTCGGCCACCACCTCGGGGATCATGCCGCTGAACAGGTGGAATGCCTTCGTGCCGGCAGCGTGGACGGCCTCGACGATGGCGGGGTGGTTATGCCCGATTGTCGCGCACATCTGGCCCGAGGTGAAGTCGAGGATCTCGCGCCCGGTGTCGTCGCGCACGACCGTTCCCCGCGCCTCGACGAACAGGTTGGGGAACACGTCGCCGCCGTAACGGACCAGGTACTCCTTGGCGGCGTCGCGCAGTGCGGGATTCATGCGGCGGTCCTTTTGACCGAGCCGGTTGGATTGGCAGTCGGCGCATCATGGCACACGCCCCAGGAAAAAGCTCATCGCGAACCTCCCGCGTGCCAGCTTGCCGCGGATTGCAAGATGCGGTGCAGAAGCCAGGTGGGAATGGTCGCTCAAGGCCGACGCGTGCGATCGCCGTGCTGGCCCAACAGCAATTCTCGTTTTGGTCGGGCGGTACGGCCTTTCAACGTCATGGCTGGACTTGTTCCGGCCATCCCCGCAGNNGGGCCAAAATGAGAATTGCTGCTGGCCCAAGCTGGGTGATGGATTGCCAGGGGCATGGGATGCTAGGCTGGCCACATGACCTTGCCCTTCGCCCTGCCGGACTGGCTGCCGTGGTGGGTGCCGCTGCTGCTTCTGGTGCCGGCACTCCTGTATGCTCTGGCCTTTCTGTTCATGCCGTTCAGCGTGATCGGCGTGAAGAGCCGACTCGACGTGATCGAGGCGCGACTGGACGAGATCCAGGGCGAAATCCGCAGCCTGGCGCTGCGGCTGCGCGAGCCTGGGGCGGCCGACTATCGCGGGGCGGATTTCGAGGAGGTCTACGCCCCGCGGCAGAACGACGAGGCGCGCCGGGCGTCACAACCGACGACCCGCCCGCCGATTCCGCCGGCGGCGCATGAGCTGGAGGAGCAGGCGCCTCGGACACCGATGCAGGGGTGGACAGCGCGAACGCCGCGGCGGGAGGCGCCGCGGGCGTCTGGGCCGGGATCACCGGGCTCGGGGCGCGCAGAAGGGTCCGGCCGGGCCGAGCCGCGCCTGGATTGGCCGCGGTAGCAGGTTTGGACACGAGAGCCGGTTGGATCCGATAACGCGGCGTCGGCGCGCCACCGCGGCACATGCGGCAGCGCGAGCCGAAACCTGCTTTCAATCGTTCATGCCGTCTTCATTCTTTCATGCAATGCGGCATGGACATCGACCGCCGGGCTTGCAGTCCTGCACCGACGCGTCGTCCGATGGCCATCTCCCAGGGGGGCGATTCCAATGCGTGCCAAGACCAGCACATCACTGTCCCGCCGCTCGCTGCTGCTTGGCGCCGCGCCGGCGCTTGGGCTGGCGACGCTGCCCGCGCAGGCGAAAGCGCCCGCGCTGGACTTCGCGGTGATCGGCGACTGGGGGCGTCGCGGCCGTTGGCAACAGCGCGAGGTGGCGCGGCAGATGGGGCGCAGCGCGGCGGCGATCGGCAGCCGCTTCGTCATCTCGGTCGGCGACAATTTCTACGAGAACGGCGTGGCCAGCGTTGCCGATTCGCAATGGCAGAGCTCGTTCGAGCGGATCTACACCGATCCCGCGCTGATGACGAAGTGGCACGTCATCCTGGGCAATCACGACTACCAGGGCGACGTCGACGCGCAGCTTGCCTATTCCGCCACCAGCCCGCGCTGGTCGCTGCCGGAGCGCTACTATGCGCGCACCGAGACGCTGGCGGACGGCACCAGCGTCGAGTTCTTCTTCCTCGACACCAGCCGCTATATCCGGTCCTACCGGCACCACCCCGAGGTGCGCGTGCAGGGTCAGGACAAGCAGGCGCAGCTCGACTGGCTGGAGCGCGTGCTGGCGGGTTCGCAGGCGACCTGGAAGCTCGTCGTGGGCCACCACCAATTGTTCACCGTCACCGGCCAGGACCACGACTATCCGGAGATGATCGGGCCGTTCAAGCCGTTGCTGGACCGCTACGGTGTGCGCGCCTACATCAACGGCCACGAGCACAATCTTGAGCACATCGTGGTGGATGGCGTGCACTACATCACTTGTGGCGCCGGGTCCGCGACCAGCCCGGTGGTGACGCCGCCGCCCGGCCAGTTCGCCAGCGATCATCACGGCTTCATGACGATGCGGCTGGAGGCGGAAGCACTGGGCTTCAGCTTCATCGACGACACGGGCGCGACGCTGTACCAGGCCGATATTCCGCGTCGGGCGTAGTACACCGGCTGACGCGAGCGTACGGAAACGGAGTTGGGTTGTCAGCATGGACGGCCACGATCCGCGCGAAACGCCTGATTCAAACAGCGCAGCAAGGCCAAACCAGCAAGCCAGTTATTCCGGTATAATATCATCGTCCTGCGCCTGCAACGCAAACGCCGCCGCCATCAGTGCTTGCGTGTAGGCCTGCTTCGGCGCGGCGAACACCACATCGGCGTCGCCGGCCTCGACCACCTTGCCATGCCGCAACACCACGACCCGATGCGCCAGCGCGCGCACCACCTTCAGGTCGTGGCTGATGAACAGATAGGAAAGCCCGTGCCGCAGCTGCAGCTCGCGTAACAAATCCACGATCTGCGCCTGCACCGACATGTCCAGCGCGCTGGTCGGCTCATCCAGCACCACCAGGCGCGGCTTCAGCACCAGCGCCCGCGCAATCGCGATCCGTTGCCGCTGCCCGCCGGAGAATTCGTGCGGGTAGCGCTCTGCCGAGTCCGCTGGCAGCCCGACCTCGTCCAGTGCTGTCACGACGCGCGAAGTGCGCTCGGCCCGCGTCAGCCCCGGCTCGTGCACCGCCAGCCCCTCGGCGACGATCTCGCTCACCGGCAGCCGCGGCGACAGGCTGCCGAACGGGTCCTGGAACACGATCTGCATGCGCGCGCGCAGCCGGCGCAGCGTGCGGCGATCGAGCGCCATCAGGTCGTGCCCGGCGAAGACGATCGCGCCCGTCGCGTGCTCCAGTCGCAGCGCCGCGAAGGCCAGCGTGGTCTTGCCGGAGCCGGACTCGCCCACCAGCCCCAACGTCTCGCCGGCGCGCACCGTCAGGCTGACCCCATCGACCGCGCGGACCGCACCCACCGTCCGTCGCAACACGCCGCGACGGATCGCGAAATGGACGCGCATGTCGTCCACGGTCAGCAGCGGCAGCGCATCGTTCCGTAGAGGCACCGGTCCACCCTTCGGCACGGCGGCCAGCAGCATGCGCGTATACGGATGGGCAGGCGCCGCGAACACGTCGGCGACGCGCCCTGTCTCGACGATGCGCCCGTCCTGCATCACGCAGACCCGGTCCGCATAGCGGCGCACGATCGCAAGGTCGTGCGTGATCAGCAGCAGTGCGAGCTGGCGTTCGGTCTTCAGCCGCGCCAGCAGTTCCAGGATCTGCGCCTGGATGGTGACGTCCAGCGCCGTGGTCGGCTCGTCGGCGATCAGCAGCGCGGGGTCGTTGGCCAGCGCCATGGCGATCATCACCCGCTGCCGCTGGCCGCCGGACAACTGGTGCGGAAGCGCATCGAGCCGGTGCGCCGCGTCGGCGAAGCCAGCCTGGCCTAGCAGCTCGACCACGCGATCGCGCAGTGCAGCGCCGCCCAGCTTGCGATGCAGCCGCACCGCCTCCGCCACCTGGCGGCCGATGCGGTGCAGCGGGTTGAGGCTGGTGGTCGGCTCCTGGAAAACGATGCCTGCCAGTGCGCCGCGGGCGTGCCGCAGGGTCGGGCGGTCGGCGCCGATCATCGCGCGCCCGTCCAGCGTGATGCGCCCGGTCGGGTTGGTCCCGCCCGTCGGCAGCAGTTGCAGCAGCGACAGCGCGGTGAGCGACTTGCCGGAGCCGCTCTCGCCCACCAGCGCCAGCGTCTCGCCGCGATCGAGGGTGAACGATACGCCGTCCACCACGCGTTTGGCGCCAAAGGCGACGGACAGGTTCTCGACCGCAACGAGGCTCATCGCGACGATGGTATAGAGGCCATGTGAACGAAGGGAAGGCGGGGGCGGTCGCTCTGGCGCTGCGCGGTCCCGGGGAGACCGGACCCCTACGGGGAATTGCAGGCCAGCGCAAGGCGAAGGACGATCAGGGAAACGACAATGGGAGAGTGACGGTGACTGGAAGCATGGGGACTGGAAGCGTGGGGACGTTACGTGTGCCGATGGTATCGCTCGAGCGCGCCCGCGAACTCGGTGATGCGATGGGGATGCCCGCGCGACGGACGCAGAGCGAGGCGTTCCGCGTGGTGGCCAATAACCCCGGTGTCGCCAGGGTGGCGTTCAGCCAATTGATGCAGCTGTTGGAGAACAACAAATTCGATACGCGGCTGCGCGAACTGATGATCATGCGGATCGGGTGGGTCACCGGCTCGGCTTACGAGTGGACGCAGCACTGGCGGGTGGCGACCACAGAGGGGATTCCTCCCGAGGATATCCTGGCGGTGCGCGACTGGCGGAACTCCGAGTGTCTGACACCGGCGGACAAGGCGATTCTGACCGCCACCGACGAGTGTCTGGCCGGCAAATCCATTTCCGATGCCACCTGGGCCGAGGTGGCGAAGCATGTCACCGATCCTGGGCAGCAGGTGGAATTTATCATCGCCATGGGTAACTGGATGGCGTTTTCGATGTTGTTTCGAAACCTGCGCATTCCGCTGGCGGAGGGAGTCTTGGTCTGGCCACCCGATGGTCTGGCGTCCCCGGCGGCGGAGGGATAGGTATCGGTGATCCGAGCAATGCCGGTTCAGCGCGGCCCGATGAAAAGCCCCCGATGAGAACGCAACGCCACGATCAAGCACGAAGGAAACATCGATGCCCGACGGATCAAGCATCAAGCTGTTGGATCATGAACTGGCGGCGGACGAACTGGCGTGAATGAAAGCCGTATATGAGGACTTCGGGAAAATCCGCGCGTCGTTCTCGGGCCAAGAAAGTGCGTTCAACCCGAAGGAAGCACTGCGGGAAGTCCTCGGCCGGGAAGAGCACAGGCTCCCGACTGCCATGGACCTGTCCGGAGCCGGTCCCTGGCGAAACGGCCGAAACCGCCATGGCCGCGCGGTTACCGCGGTCTTCTTGCCGAAAGTCGAGTTGCACAGACACGCGAAAAGCCGAACCGATCAGTTTCCAATGTACGTGGTTGGCGAGACGGATGCGTTTTCCATCGGCGAGGACGCACAGCCCGTCCTCGCTCCGGTGACCGGCGGTGATCATTTCCACAATTCGCCGGACGCGCCGCATGCGTTCCTGCCGAAGGTGGGAAAGCCGATCCCCGAGAACTGGGAAATCGCCTTCATCGCGATCACGCCGCGCAACCTGAAGGAGGATACGCAGGCGGTCTCTGACGAAGTCAGGGCGGCATATAAGCGCGTGGTTGGGACGGACGCGCCGCTCGGCGTCTAACGGCCTTCGCGGCGCGGCGGAAATGCGGGCGCACGGTATTGCTGCCTGTGGGGAGGGATAAGAAGCATGGACGACCAGAATTTTGATTACATCGTGGTGGGCGCGGGATCGGCCGGCTCGGTCCTCGCCAACCGGCTGAGCGCCAACGCCAAGTACCGGGTGCTGGTGCTGGAAGCGGGGCGCGAAAGCCATCCCTGGTCGCGGATCCCGGTCGGATTCGCCAAGCTGATCGAAAATCCCGCTGCCAACTGGCTGTATTCGTCGGAGCCCGACGCCGGCACCGGCCAGCGTCGCATTCCCATCCCGCGCGGCAAGCTGCTGGGCGGCTCGTCCTCGATCAACGGCATGGTCTTCGTGCGTGGCCAATCGCAGGACTACGATACCTGGGCGCAGCTCGGCAATCGCGGCTGGAGTTTTCGAGAAGTGCTGCCGATCTTCCGCGACATGGAAAGCTATCAGGGCGACGCGGACGACGAATACCGCGGCCGCTTCGGACCGCTGAAAGTCACCGAAAGCAACGAGTCCGGACCGATCTACGACGCACTGATCAAGGCCGCCGGCGAGGTCGGCATCGCCTACACCAAAGACTATAACGGTGCGCAGCAGGACGGCATCGGCATGACCCAGGCGACGATCCGCAAGGGCCGCCGGATGAGCACCGCCTTCTGCTATCTCGACCCCGCGCGTGGGCGGCGAAACCTGACGATCAAGGCCAATGCGCTGACCGAGTGCCTGCTGATCGAGGGCAAGCGGTGCGTCGGCGTGCGATACACTGTCAACGGGCAGCAACACGAAGCCCGCGCGGGCAGGGAGGTCGTCGTCAGCGGCGGTTCGATCAATTCGCCACAGCTTCTGGAACTGTCCGGTATCGGCCAGCCGGAGCTGCTGCGAAGCCTTGGCATCGAGGTTCGCCACGCGCTGAAAGGTGTGGGCGAGAATTTGCGCGATCATTACTCGCCACGGATGAAATGGACGGTGCCGGCCTCGCTCGGCATGACGTACAACGACAAGGGGCGCGGTCTCGGCCTGGTCTGGCAGGCGTTGAAATATGCGCTCACCCACAAGGGGCTGCTGGGCCTGCCGGCGGCGCCGATCCGCGCCTATATTCGCACCCGCGCCGGGCTGGATGCGCCGGACGCCGCGATCTCCTGGGTGCCCTTCCTGGCCGATACAAATTTCAAACTCGCGAGAAATTCCGGCGTTACCGCGATCATGAACATCCTGCGCTCGGAAAGTACCGGCAGCATTCATGTTTCCTCGAAGGCGCCGAACAAACCGCCGGCGATCCGTTTCAATTTCCTGACCGCCCAGTTGGACCGGGAGGTAACGCTGGAAGCGATGCGCATCACACGGCGCATCATGACCGCACCTGCAATGCAACGGATCGCCACCGATGAAATCGCGCCTGGCGTGAATATCCGGGCGGACGACGAATTGCTTGATTGGGTCAGGAAGAACGCTGAAACGACCTACCATCCGGTCGGCACCTGCAAGATGGGATCGGACCCGATGGCGGTAGTTGACGACCAGCTTCGGGTGCATGGGATGGAGGGGTTGCGCGTCGCCGACGCCTCGATCATGCCGACGTTGACCTCGGGCAACACCAATGCGCCGTCGATCATGATCGGAGAGAAGGCGTCACGGATGATGCTGGCGGCGTAATGGAGAGTCGGGGCATGGATAGTGCGGTATCGGATTTCGGCGGCATCGCGAGATAAGCGTGTTGCGGGCATAGCGGTTACCAGACATCGGACCGCAGCTTGATACGGCTTCGGCGGGACCTGTCCCTAGGCCGAATTGACGCCCGCCCCAGCGCACATTCGCCGGCGGTGCGGCAGCTTGTCCCGTGGGGTTAAGTGACGCGTGGGCCTCGATCCCCAAGCCCGCCGCGTCGCTTGCGTCCCGTGCGGCTTCCTTTCCGCCCCACCCCATAGCATCCTCCCAACCCGGAGGGCGCCCACATGAAGATCATCGCCGTCGAGACCAGCCTGACCCGCATCCCGTTCGACATGGGCGCCAAGCCCGTCTCGTTCGGCGGCGTCGGCTGGCAGGCGCTGAACACGCTATGGGTCCGCATCGTCACCGACCAGGGGCTGGAAGGCTGGGGCGAGGGCTTTGGCCACGCCTGCGTCGCCGCCACCAAGACGGTGTGCGACACGCAGCTTGCACCCGCGATCCTCGGCCAGGACGCGCGCGACATCGCCGGGCTGCGCGCACGTCTGTCGAAAACATTCCACCTGTTCGGCCGCAACGGCCCGCACCTCTACGCACTGTCGGCACTCGACATCGCGCTGTGGGACATCGCCGGCAAGGCCGCGGGCCTGCCGTTGTGGCGGCTGTGGGGCGGCGCGCCGCGCACCCATCTGACCGCCTATGCCAGCCTGCTGCGCTACGGCGCGCCGGACCTGGTCGGTGCCGCCGCGGCGCGTGCCGTGGCACGCGGCTACCACGACATCAAACTGCACGAAATCGAAACCCCAATGATCCGCGCCGCGCGCGAGGCGATCGGCCCGGACGCGCGGTTGATGGTCGACGTCAACTGCCCCTGGACGGTAACCGAGGCGCTCGACCACGCGCGCGCCTTCCGCCCCTTCGACCTGACCTGGCTGGAGGAACCGGTCTGGCCGCCCGAGGACCACGCCGGCCTCGCCCGCGTCCGCGCCGAGGGCATCCGCATCGCCGCCGGTGAAAACGCGGGCGGCCTGCACGACTTCCAGCACGCCTTCGCCGCCGGTGCGCAGGACATCGCGCAACCCAGCGTCATCAAGATCGGCGGCCCGTCCGCGGTGTTCGAGATCGCCGCGCTGGCCAAGGCGCACGGCGTTCGGCTGGTCCCCCACAACGCCTATTTCGGCGCCGGACATCTGGCGTCGCTGCACCTGAATGCCACACTGGCGCCCGACGTGCCGCTGGAGCGGCTGTTCATCGACATGGAGGCGAACCCATATCACGAGCTGGTGCTGGTGGAAGACGGCAAGGCGGCGGTGCCGACGGCCCCCGGCCTCGGACGCGATCCGGACCCGGAGGTGCTGCGCCGCTACCAGCTTGGCGAACCGACGGTACATCGTCTTTAGCGGGCGCAATCGCCTGTAGCAGCCACTGCCGATAGAGGATCTCGCCATGAAGATCACCAAGCTGCACACCCAGGTCGTGCACCTTCCGATCGATCCACCGATCCTGACCGCGATCCTCGGCAACATCGTCTCGGCCGATTGCGTGCTGACCTTCCTGGAGACCGACGCGGGCCTGGTTGGCGAGGGCCTGGTGTGCACCATCAACAACCGCCGGCTCGGCGTGATCCACGAGATGATCCGCAACCTCGAGGACCTTGTGGTTGGGCTGGATCCGAACCTTGGCGGCGGGTTGAATGCGCGGGCCTGGAAGGAGCTGAACTTCCTGGGTTACGAGGGCGTTTCGATCGTCGGCCTCGCCGCGATCGACAACGCGCTGTGGGATCTGCGCGGCAAGGCCGCCGGACTGAACGTTGCGCACCTGATCGGCGCCTGCCGTGCGGCGGTGCCCTGCTATGCCTCGGGCGGATTGTGGCTGTCCGGCTCGATCGACGATCTGCAGAAACAGGCGTCGCGCTTCGTCTCGCGCGGCTTCCGCGCCATGAAGACGCGGGTCGGCCCGCGCGAGCCGGACCGGATGGTCGCCCGCGTGCGCGCGATACGCGAGGTGGTCGGGCCGGATATCGCCCTGATGGTCGATGCGAACCAGCAAATGAGCGTAAAGCAGGCGATCCGCATCGGACGGATGATGGAGGACCTGAACCTCACCTGGTTCGAGGATCCGGTGATCTGCCACGATCACGCCGGCGAGGCGCGGGTCGCCGCGGCGCTGGACACGCCGATCGCCTCGGGCGAAACCGTCTATACGCATCGCGGCGTGCTGGCGATGCTGCAGGTCCGCGCCGCCGACGTGGTGATGCCCGACTTGCAGCGCATGGGCGGACCGACGGAATTCCTCAAGGCCGGCCATCTGTGCGAGGCCTTCAACGTGCCGTGTGCCTCGCACCTGTTTCCGGAGATGAGCCTGGCGCTGCTTGCGGCGTTGCCGGGCGGCTATTACCTGGAGCATATGCCGTGGTTCGAGAAGCTCTACCGCGAGGACATCGTGCTGGATTCCAACGGCGACGCCGTGGTTCCCGACCGGCCGGGCTGGGGCTTCAGTTTCGATCCGGATGCGGTCCGACGCTTTGCTGCGTAGTCTGGGCGATCGCACCCGCTTCACTAGCGCTTGCCGGCCTCGCCGCCGCGGTGCCGCCGGCTCCCGCGTCGCTGCCACCACGCGCGGCGTTGCCGGCGCCCGCGTCGCTGCCGGCGCCGATCAGCCCGACCTGCATCACCTCGCCTTTCGGACCAAGGGTGCTTGCCGGCAGACCGCTGGCCGGCACGTTCCACTATGGCATTGACCTACGTGCCCCACTGGGCGCCGCGGTGGGCGCTGTCGCCGCCGGGCAGGTGATCGCCATCGATCGCCGTGGCGCCGGCGGGTTGGAGGTGCGCGTGCGACATGCGGGCTTCACCGCATTGTATTCGCATCTTGGCATGCTGGCGCCGGCCCTGCTGCGCGGCAAGCGCACGCTGGCGGCCGGCGAGAAGATTGCCGTGGTTGGTCATTCCGGCCTGACCTATGGCCCGCATCTGTATTTCGAGCTGATCATCGACGGACATCGCGTCGACCCCGCGCCTTATCTCAGGGTGGCTCCCTGCCGGTAATCGCGGGTCGATCGCGCCGCTACCGGATCGTTCCAGGTCTATGCAGACCCTGCCATCGCGATACAACCCGGTGGTGGGGATGGCCAAGCCAAGCCCACAAGGGGAGGGGGAGAGCCTTCCGCGCACAGTCACCGTGGAGCCCCCTATCGCAGTCCCCCCACCGTCCCGCAGACGGGACACACCGGCTGCCAGGTCGCCTGCGTCGCGTGGCAGGAGGTGCAGCGCCAGGTCGGGTCGGGCTCGGCCACCAGCGCGTGCTGCAGTGCGTCGCGGCTGGCATCGCCGTCGCCTTCGATCTCCGCCAGCAGCAGCCAGAGGCGGCGCTGGTCCAGCCCGGCGGCGCGGGCGGCCTCGGCCTGGCGGCGCGCCTCACCGGTCAGCCCGGCGGTCAGCGCGGCGCGGGCCAGCAGCAGGCGGCTCTCGACATGGTCGGGGTTGCCTTCGGTCAGGTGCTGCGCCGCCTGATATTGCTTCAGCGGCTCGCCGGATTGGGCGTGGGCACCGGCTTGGGCGAGGGAACCGGGCTGGGCGAGGGCGAACGCGGCCAGATCGGGATGCGGGGCGAGCGCCCAGCTCTGCCGGATCACCGCCTGTGCCTGCCGCTCCTTGCCGGCGGCGCGCAGCCGCGTCGCGTAGGCCAGCGCCGCCGGTGCCAACCCGGGGTCCGCCTTCCACGCGACCAGCGCCAGCTTCAACGCGGTGCCTGGATCCTGCGACGCGTTCGCCGCCGCAGCGGCCAGCGCGGCCTTCGGCGCGTTGGAGTCGGCCAGCGCCAGCGCGCCCGACCAGTCGCCGGTCCGCACCGCCAGCCGCGCGCGCTCGGCGCGGAGCCAGGACCCTCCGGGGTGCGCCGCCTCGGCCTCGGCGGCCAACTTTGCTGCGGCGGGAAAATCCTGCCGCGCCATGGCCAGACGGAACTGCCCGCGCAGGCCCAGGAACGCGGCGTCCCGGCGGGCGGCCAGGCCGCGGAACGCAGCCTCGGCCTCGGGCTCGCGCTCGGCCAGGCGGGCGGCCTCGGCGGTCAGCAACAGGGTCTGCGCGGTGTCGCCCAACAGGCGGCGCGCACGGGCGGCCTGCTGGCGCGCGGCGGGACCGTCGCCGGCGGCCAGCGCCACCAGCGCCTTGGTCACCGCCTCGTCGCCCTGAGCGCGATGCCGCCGCTGCCGCCAGGCGCGCCAGTCGCGCGGCAGGCGCAGCAGCACACCCAACAGCCGCACCACCACGTAGAGCACGACAAACAGCACCGCCAAGGCGACCAGCGCGATCGGCGTCGAGGTCTCGACGCTGATGCTGCCAAGTTGGAAACTGAGATGCCCGTGCAGCAGCCCGATCGCCAAGGCCAGGGCGACGATCAGCGCCGCGCACAGCAGCGTGACGATCACGCGACGCATCAGGTCTGCGCAGCCAGGTCGGCGAGCGCGGCGCGGGCGGCGAGCAGCCCGTGCGCCTGATCGAGCCACGGTGCCAGCGCCTGGGCGGCCGGTCCGCTCAAGCTGGCGACTGTGGCCGCCGCACCGGCCAGGTCGCCGGCGTCCAGCGCGGTTTGCGCGTGCGCCAGGACGCCGGCCGCCGGATCGCCGATCACGACGTGCTCACCCTGGCGGATGGTGACCAGGTCTTGCGCCTCGGCCCAGACCCGCCGCAGGAACGGCTCGCCTGCCGGCGGCGGATGGGCGGCGGCCAGCGCGGCCTGCACCGCCGCCGGGAAGGCCAGGCGCAGCGCCGCGTCGGTCGGCGGCGCGGTGGTGGCATAGCGCGCCAGCGGCGGCGGGGCGCCTGGAAGTGTGCCGAGCGGCTGGCCGACCGACAGCGCGATGAAGGCGGCCTCGATGCGGGCGATCCGGCTGGTGCGGTCGGCGAGCTGCGGCTCGCTTGCGGTCTTTTCGAGCTTGGCGAGCCGTCCCTCGTCGGCGCCCAGGCGTTGGCTCAGGCTGTCGTTCGAGTTCGGCGCCGTTGTCGCTGGCGCACGCTGCTCAAGCGCCGCGATCCGCGCCTCCAATGGTCCCAGATCCCGTGGCGCGGCAACCGGCGCCGCCGCACCGATGCCGGTCGCCGGCCGTTGTTCAAGCGCCGCGATCCGTGCCTCCAATGGTCCGACATCCTGTGGCGCGGCAACCGGCGCCGCCGCGCCGCTGCCGGTCGCCGGCCGCTGTTCAAGCGCCGCCACGCGCGCCTGCAGCGGCGCGAGATCAGGCGGCACCGGGCGCTGCTCCAGCCGCGTCACGCGCGCGTCGATCGCCTGGACGCGCTGGTCGAGCGACTCGCTCCCAGGCAGCGGAACCAGCACGCGAACCCATAGCGCGGCCTGCGAGGCGGCCAGCACCAGGAACACGGCCGCGGCGATCCACGCCAGCCAGTGGCGGCGCGGGCGCGGCGGCTCGGGTGGCGGATCACGCCGCGCGTCAGTTGGCGGCTTGGGCGGCTCGTGTGGCGGCTGAGGCGGCGGCACGCGCGGCAAACCACGCGACGGCGCGGGCGACGGATCAAATGACGGTGCGCGCGGCGCATCACGCGGCAGGACGGGCGACGGCTTATGCGGATCACGCGGTGCATCGGGCGGCGAATCACGCGGCAGCTCGGGCGATGTCGCGTGGGGCGGCTCATGTGCCGCCGGGGGCGCCACTTCCGGTCGCACCTCGGGCGCCGACGCACCCCAAGGCGACGCGGTTGGCGCCAACGCACCCGGAGGCGGCGGCTTGGGCGCCGACAAATCCGGTCGCGGCGGCTCGGGCGGCAGCGTGCGCGGTGGCGGCGCTTCGTCGGGTTCGGTCATCGCAACAGTGCCAGCATGGCGTCCTGGGTGGGTTTCGCGGCGCGAAGGACACGCCGCCAGGGCAGGGTCTCTATAGCCGCGGCGGCCGGTTCACCGATAGCGCAAGCGTCGATCCCGCGGACGGCCTCGCGCAACCCTGAGTTGTTCAACAGGCGGACGAACAGGTGCGCGGTCTCGCCGGAGAAGAACAGCGCCGCGCGCAGATTTCCCGCCCGCAGCGTCGAGGCGGCGATCGGCGGCAACACGCGGGCCGGGATGGCGGCGTAGGTGGCGCGGCGGATCACGCGAAATCCGCGTGCCCGCAGCGCGGCGGCCAATGCCAGGCTTTGGCCGCGCCCCGCGGCTAGCAGCAACGGCAAGCCGGCGGGATCGCACTGCCTGTCGGTCAGGGCGGCGAGCGCCTCGGCGTCGCCATCGGCACTCAGCACCTGAGCGAACCCCGCCGCGCGAGCATGGCCCGCGCTGGCGTCACCGACCGCTAGCAGCTTCAGCGGCCGATACACCGCCGGCAGACCGGCCAACGCGTTGCCGCTGGCGATCAGCACGGCTTGCAGGCGGTCCGCCTTGGGCAGCGTCGCCGGCAGGATATGGATCTCCAGGAGGGGAGCAACGACTGGCCGTAGTCCCAAGGTGGCGACCCTCGCGGCCGTCGCCGCGGCGCCCGGCTCCGGTCGCGTGATCAGGACGCCAATCCGGCCGGGGTCAGGCAACAGGGTAACCGGGTGAAGGAAGCAAGGTCAGAGCTCTGCCCTGAAACCCGCCAGGAGTCACCACTCGATTTGTGCAAAGCCGTACGCCAAGGGCGGCAGCGAGAACATGGCCAGAAAAATCACCCCTCATTTGGGTCGAGACATGTTGGATGGTCCGGGGCGGATCGCCTTTGGTCGGGACCTTCCCATGCCGCTTGCACTTGAACCCGGTTTGAAATTGGGTCCGCCAGCCACCAATCAGCCTGGCGTACGATGTTGCACAAATCATTCGGCAGCCCCTTGCATAGGGTAGCTGCGCGTTTCGCACATTGTGCCGGTCCCGGCTGGCGGCGAGGCGCCGCGCGCCAAACGCTTTGCCGCGCGCTTCGCCGCACGCTTTGCCGAGCGCGCCGCCGCCCTGCCGCGTCGTTGCCCCATCGGGCCAACGCCCGGCTCAACACCCCGATTGCATGGGCCGGGCTCAGGGCCCCGATTGCATGGGCCCGGGTCAATCGCGAGTGGGCAAGGCCCGCTCCTGGCAGGCTCGGCTGCGGCAGCCGCCGGTGCGGAAGGCGCCAGCGCGGCAGGCGGTTGCATAGGGTAGCTGCGCATTTCGCACATTGTGCCGGTCCCGGCTGGCGTCGAGGCGCGTGCCAAACGTTTTGCCGCATACTTCGCCGCGCGCGCCGCCACCCTGCCAAGTCGTTGTCCCATCGGGCCAACCCGCGGCTCAGCGACCCGGGGGCATGCGCCCGGCACAAGCGCCGAATCAAGCGCGAGCGGGCAAGGCTGACCCGTGGCAGGCTCGGCTGGGATAGGCTCGGCTGGGGCAGGGGCGAGATGAGCAGGCGGTTGCATAGGGTAGCTGCGCATTTCGCAAATTGCGTCGGTCCCGGCTTGGGACGAGGCGCCGCGCGCCAACCGCTTTGCCAAACGCTTTGCAGCGCGCACCGCCGCCCAATCAAATCGCTTCGCCCTCGGGCGAACCCCCGGGTCAACCGCCCCTCGGCATGCGCCCGGGACAGGTGCCTGCGGCCCGACCCGACCAGCGGCAGATCGCAACGTCTCAGCTTCCAGGCCCCCAGATCCCAACGCCCCAGCTTCCACCGTCCCAGATCCCAGCGTCACGCACGCCGACGCGCCAGGCTGTCGCATAGGGTAGCTGCGCGTTTTGCACATTTTGCCTTTCCGGACACCAACCGAGGCGCCACGGGCCACACGCTTCGCCGCGCGCGCGAACGCGATTGCCGCCTTCCATGGTGCGCGCGCGGCCGCCTCCGCTCGCGCCGCCAACCGCTCTGCCTCGCGCCCTCGCTGGGCTGGCTCGCCGGCCGAGCCGGTCCGCCCAGCGCCGGCGTCGCTTGCGGGCGAGCCGACCCCGACGCTCGCCCCTGGCGCATAACCCGGTGCCAGGCCGTTGCATGGCAGCGTTGCGGCCTGCCACTCGAACGCCTCCTGCGACAGATGCATCGGCGCCCTCAGTTCCGGCGGATTCTGCCCCAGCCGCGCCGCCATCTCGGGCGGCAAATACGCCCGTAGCCGCACCGCCGCGCACGTCAGCCGGATCCGCGCGGCCAGCGTCCGCACGTAGCGCTGCTGCGCGCGCTGCGCCGCGCCGGCCATCCCGCACATCCCATGCGTGGTGTTCGCCGCGATCATTCGCGCCAGGCCCTCCGGTGTGCGAGGGCCGGTGCTGCGCCCGCCATGCATCCTGCACCGCCCGTTCGGCATGGCCGGCCCGCGGCACGGCGCGCCCGAGCGCGCCTTCGCCCCGCATCGCGGCGGCGGATCGGGGGCCACCCGCGGATCGCTATGCCGCCCCGGGCCGCCTGCCTCCGCGGGACGTGTCGCCGACGCGCTCGCGGGCGGGCTCGGCCCGGGGCACGCCGCGGCGGAGGCCGGGGTCTCCATGTTGCACATGGTCATGCCACCCGTGCTTCCATCCGGTCATCGTGCATCGCAGCGGCTGAGCCACCCGGCAGGCCCGCCATCGTGCGGACGGTCGGGCCCGACACCGGCGTCGCTTGTGTTGCGCTCTCGCTCCCAGGACGTAGCCCCGCGGGGTCGAGCGCCACCGGCACCCGCCCGGCCGCCGCAATCCCCGCCATCAAAAGCCCCACCGGCTCAAGGCCGGCCGGGGCGATCTCGGCCGCAAGCTTAGGAGTTTCAGTCCCTGGAGCGGCATGCTCCGGAGCGGTAGGTTCGGGTATGGCAGGCTCTGGAGCGGTACTCTCTCGCGCGGCGGATGCGGTTGCGGTAGGCTGTGGCACGGAAGCCACTCCCGCGGAAACCCCGGGGAAATCGGCCCGTGCGGGCTTGCACCACACCGCATCCAGCGCCGTGATATCGACCTGGTCCGCCAGCACGGTCCCGAAGAACGCCGCCGGCTGGTCCTGCCGCCGCGACAACGCGCGCTCCAGCGTCGTGGACGTGCGCGTCAGGTCGGCCGCGGCCCGGCGCACCCGGCAGACCTGCTCCACCGTCAACCCGGGCACGTTGGCCCGATCCAACGTGTCATCCGCCGTCTCGCGGTAGACGACGATCTGCGCCGCCAGCTTCGCCTGGGCCGCGTCGGCCGGCATCAGCACGCTGATCTCACGCACTAGCCGCGTGAGGAGCGCCTGCCGCCAGGAAGCCGAGGCGTCGGGCGGCGGCGGCGGCAGGATGGTCACCGCGCCCGCCAGCAGATCGGGGTCGAGGCTGTAGGGCGGCATCATCTCCTGGATGACGGTCTGGGTGATTCCGGCGGCGAGAAGCGTCATGACGGGAGACTCCAGCTAAAATTGGGATCGCGTGTGAGGTAAGATACACTAACTTCCGGCTAAAAGCCAGATAACATTTTGAGGCCGCCGCCGCGAGCCGTTCCCGCCGCAACGGCGGCGTTGGCCGGCCGCGGCGCTCCTTGCGCGACCGGGCTGGGCCCAAGGCCCGGCCAGGCGGTGCGTCGAGGCATTCATGAGACCGACCGCAAGACTGTCGTGCAAGTTGGGGTCACCACGCGATTTGTCCAAAATCGTACGCCAACAGAGCGCGCTGGTCAGCAACGCCCTTCGGCGCGAAGTCGAGGGCGGTCTGGGCCAAGGAAGTCCGGGGATTTGCCGCCAGAAGCCGGATCAGGGAGCGACTAGCTGATTTTGTAATTCACTGACTTTCGCCACTTTTGGCTTAGAGTACGATTTAGGACAAATCGTGTGACGACCCCTTACCAGCCAGTCGAACAGATGGCGCAGCGCGGCGAGGTGCTGCTTGACGGTCGGGGCCGCGTGCTCCTGCTGCTGCATCTCAATCCAGCCGGCGACGTGAAGCGGCCGCACGGCCTCGATTGACCGCGCCCCGTGTTTCTCGCACTAGGCCAGGAAGTCCACCACGGCACGGCCGTAGGCCCGCCGCGTGTGCGGATTACGGATGTTGGCCGCGAAGAATTCTAGAAAGCGACGTGAAGCACGCTCGCCGGCGACGGCGATCAAAGCGGGGAGCGCGGACGTTGTGGCGATCGGGACTAGCTGGTTCATGATCGCCTATCCCTTGTCCTCGGCAGGCAATATCGCCGCTAAGTCCGGCTCAAGTTCAATCTCGTAATAAGAAGCGAGGTTCGCGATCTGCATCCCAATGCTCGCACGCAGTTCGCCCAGTGCGACAAAAAAGCCGGCTTCGTCCGCGAACCGACCAAACTGGTGAGGCATAAGATTTCCGAAGCGTGGTGGCTCTTCGAGAAAACGACGACATGCGGCGCGGATCGCCTGAACGTGCTTACGCGCCGGCGCTCTCTCTGCGAGCGCGGTCAACGCGTCCGTGCATCGTCTTCGTATTTCGTGAACGGATTGCTCGACATCGCCATGCACCTCTAGGTGCTGAGGGACATACAAGACGCGGCGATCTTCCAGAAATGTCAGAAGCCCCCGCACCGCGTCACGGTCGGCGTTCGATATATCCCAAGACGTGCCAAAACCGAGGGCGCTGGCTCCCTTGAACCTGATCTTCGTCCCTCGAAGGGTTTTCGGCCCGCGCGCCATGTTCCCCGCCATTCGGATTCGAGTGCATCCTACTCTGCTTCCTATATCCGATAAAGGACATTATCGGATATAGACAGCTTTCGGTCTCACGGAACCCGGCAACGTCGGGCAGAGCCTGGAATTTAGCTCCGGGACGAAACTTCACTGGTCGGTGGGACTGTAGACGAAGCTATCAATCAAAGCCGCGCGCATTGTCCATATCGTCCGCTCGAACGAGTCATGCGGTTCCGAAACCGAATACCATGGCTGCTCATAAACCCAATGTAGCAGCCTCGGATAGTTACGATCGTTTGAAAGGCTCTGGGGTGTTTTTGGAAAGCCCGTGAGTTCATGTAAGCCAGGCGCTGACCCATCGTTCACCGATACCCCTCGATCTGGACGGGCAAGAGCGATAAGACGCGTCGCGATGGCTGGACCAAACCCATCTAGTTTACTGATATCGTGAATCGCCCTTAAGGCAGCTGTGATGAAGGCATCCTCCTGCACTGGAGCGAGCACACGGCTTACCGCCTGATGGACTGTTTGCCGAACGTTGTCTTGATTTTTGAGGAATGCTCCGATAGCAGTAGCGGCCCCTTTCATGGAGCCCAGCAATCCCCAAGCTCCTTCACCACGTCGAAAGGCAAGAAGAATATTGGATTCTTCGGGAGAGAGGTTATTCCAATTTCCGCGCCGGACCATATCACTGCCCGCAGCGATCGTCTCCATCCAGCTCCATTCGGGACTTAAAACCGAAGCCTCCTCGATGTTCACCTTCCAGTAAGCGTCGCATTCTCGAAGGGCTGACACATACGCATTCCAATCCTTGGGTATATTTCGCAAAAGCTCAATCGGGTGCTCCATATCGCGAACCACAGTAGTCTCACGAGGCGCGCCTCCGGGTCGGCGCTTCCAAGAAGAAACATACTGGCTGATCGCAGCAGATGGATCGGAACTAAGGGTCTTCCAGAGTTTTGCAAACCACTGGCTCGCTGATCCATCATCCGCGAACGATGTCATTAGCTCCGAGTTTAATACAAGGCCGCTAAGCGTGAGATTGGCGCTGCCAACCCAACAGGTGGTCTTTGTCGGCGAGCGAAAGAGGTAGAATTTCGGGTGGAAAATGCCTGCTCCACCTTCGCCGATTCGGAGGTCTGCGAATTCTTGAAGCGAGAGCAAAGCCTCCGGGTTGGTGGCATTTCCAGACAACCCGACAGCGATGCGCACAGAAGTCCGCCGCTTCCGATGTGCTTCTCGAAGTAGCTCAAGGGCCGGTGAGGGTCCAACCCATGCGACAGCAATATCGATGTGTGTGGCGGTGCCGCTCAACTCCTCGAACGCCTCGAGAAGCCGTGCGGTCGGCAGCAGGATCACCTCGCTACGTCCCGAAATCGTCTGATTCGACCGCATGGTTTATGTCTCCGGGGACCATTTGCGAAACATACGGGGTCACCACACGATTTGTCAAAAATCCTACGCCAACAGCGAGTGCCGGTCAGCAAGGCCCTTCGGCGCGAAGTCGAGGGCGGTCTGGGCCAAGCAAGTCCGGGGATTTGCCGCCGGAAGCCGGGTCAGGGAGCGATTAGCCGATTTTGTAACTCACTGACTTTCACCACCTTTTTGGCTTACAGTACGATTTAGGACAAATCGTGTGATGACCCCAAACTCGCCACCAATTTCATTGGGCAAAGACAGGCTGGACCAGGTGTAGACGCCAAGCTCGCTTGTCGATGGCGTCCGATTCCGACTGGAAATTAGGGTCCGGGCCGCCTACTCTCCCTCAATGAACGAAATCCGCCCACCCCGCCGCCGCCGAGCACAGACACCGCCCGACCGCCCGGCGGCCCCGCAGTCTGAGCTTGCCCCGTTTGCCGCGCCGCTGCATGTCGCCGTTGCGCCGGGGCTGCTCGATGTTGAACACACGGTCATCCGTGAGCCGGGCGAGAGCGACGAACGCTATCAATCGCGTTGCGATCTGGTCGCCGCGTTGCTCGATTACGCTCGCCGGGGTTGACCCAGAACCCCTACCGCCCCGGCGATTTCGTTTGGAGCAACTACCCGCAGCGCGAGGACCCGGCACGACCGGGGCCGCGTCATGTCGGCTATGTTGCCGCGAGCGTCGGTGCGGGTAACGCCGCCGCCGTGTGGCTTGCCTACACGACAAGCCAGCCGTGGACCGGGCCGAGGCCGTCCGGCGTGTACAGCATTGACCGTGACAGGGCGGCGGGCATGGGGCAGCCGAGACCCTTCACGCTCGATCTTCGGCGCGTGGCGGCCGTGCCGGTCACGGCAGAGTGGTTTCCCGAACTGGACGCGCCGGATCACGGGATCGTCGGGCGAGCACCGGAGAGGCTCCGCCTTGCATACGAGGCCGCGCTGACAGAGCTTGCGCGTCGCCGTCCTGAGAACCTCGAAATGCTAGGACCGCGCAGCCCAAGGCCCCGGCGCTAGTCGCAACACGGCGCACACGTCGCCGATGACACGCCCTTGCATCCCACTTGGGTAAGTGGGGTCGCCACACGATTTGTCCAAAACCGTACGCCAACAGAGCGTGCTGTTCAGCAAGGCGCTTCGGCGCGAAGTCGAGGGCGATCTGGGGCAAGGAATTTCGGGGATTTGCCGCCAGAAGCCGGATCAGGGAGCAACTAGCCGGTTTTGTAACTCTCTGACTTTCACCACTTTTTGGCTTAGAGTACGATTTTGGACAAATCGTGTGACGATCCCAGGTTCATGAGTGGCTGGTGCGTCATCCGCGCTGGACGTTCCATTTCACCCCCACCCCCGCCTCGTGGCTCAACGCCGTCGAAGGCTACTTCGCCAAGCTGTCCAAGCGCCGACTCAAGCGCGGAGTCTTCTGCTCGATCGTTGCACTCCAAGCCGCCATCAAGCGATTTCTCGCCGAAACCAACGCAGACCCACGCCCCTTCCGATGGACCAAGGAGCCACACAAGATCATCACCGCCGTCCACATAAGGCTGCTAGCTGCGCATTTTGCACAAATCGTGTGGCAACCCCCGCCATGGGGCTTGCCCCCTGGACTCCCACCCCCCCGGGACAAGCGCCCGGGGGCAGGCGCCGGCAGCGGCCCTTGGGGGGCTGGGACCGCGCGGGCGGACCAAGGGGCCACCCCCCCTTGGCGGGGGTCCATGAGCCTGCCCCCGAGTTTGTCCCGGGACGCGCTGCCTCTGGCCTTGGTTCTTTCCCCCGATCGCTCCGGGTCAGACAAAGATATCGCGCGGGCTGTCGGCGCGCAGGCTGGCGGCGAGTTCGGTGCCGATCCGCGCGGCGTCGGCCGCGGGGCCGTGCAGGTGGCGCCTCAGCAGGAACGAGCCGTCGGGGCGCGCGACCAGGGCTGTCAGGTGCAGGTCACCGTTCGTCAGCAGCCGCGCATAGCCGCCGATCGGCGTGCGGCAGGATCCGTCCAGCGCGGCCAGCAGGGCACGCTCGGCAGTGGCGACGATGCGTGCCTCCTTGTCCTCGATGGCGGACAGCAGCTCGCGCAGGTCGGTGTCGTCGGCGCGCACGGTTACCCCGACGATGCCCTGGCAGACGGCCGGCACCATCGTCTCGGCATCCAGCACCACGTCGGCGCGGTCGGCGAGCCCCATCCGGCGCAACCCGGCATAGGCGAGCAAGGACGCGGCGCAAATGCCGCTCGCCACTTTCTCCAGCCGCGTCTGCACGTTACCGCGCAACGTGGTGGTGGTCAGGTCGGGCCGCGCGTGCAGAAGCTGCGCCTGGCGGCGGACCGAGGCAGTGCCGATCACCGCACCGTGCGGCAGGCAGGCGTAGGGATCGGCCGGGTCGCCAGCCTTGCCGTCGGGGGCCTCGCCGTCGCCAGCCTTGCCAGCTTGGGCATGGCAGGCGGGACCGAGGATCAGCGCATCGCGCGGGTCCTCACGCGGCAGGGTGCAGGCCAGGACGATGCCGGCCGGCAGCTCGGACTCCAGATCCTTCAGGCTGTGCACGGCAAAGTCGATGCGCCCGTCGGCCAGTGCCTCGTGGATCTCCTTGGCGAATAGGCCCTTGCCGCCGATATCGGCCAGCCGCGTGCCGGCCGCCTGGGTGGCGTCGCCGGTGGTGCGGATGATGTGTTCCTCGAACACCGGCGGATCGCCGTGCGGTGGCCGGCGCAGCATCGCGGCGACCCGGCGCACTCGATCGAGGAAGTCGCGCGTCTGGATCAGCGCGAGCGGCGAGCCGCGCGTGCCCGCAAGCAGGGGTCGCCCCGGGGCTTGCGGCGTGCCGTGCAGCGTGGCGTGCGGCG
The DNA here is from genome assembly GCA_003151425.1 of Acetobacteraceae bacterium. Classification (GTDB taxonomy): domain Bacteria; phylum Pseudomonadota; class Alphaproteobacteria; order Acetobacterales; family Acetobacteraceae; genus Palsa-883. The sequence goes on along the minus strand of PLXO01000040.1, from coordinate 3,784 downwards.
GGGCGGGTGCGGCGGGGCCAGTGGCGACGGTCATGCGGCTGTCCTATTACCGCGTGATGCCTTTGGTAAAGAGACGGGCCATTGGTAAAGCGAGGGGGACCACGGATGCGGCCCATTCTGGGCATCGAAAGTTCCTGCGACGAGACCGCCGCGGCGGTGCTGGACGGCGACGGCAAGGTGCTGGCCGAGTCGGTGCTCAGCCAGGAGCGCGTGCATGCGCCCTATGGCGGCGTGGTGCCGGAGATCGCCGCTCGGGCGCATCTGGCACACCTGCCCGAGCTGGTGCGAGGCGTCGTCGCGCGCGCCGGGCTGACGTTCGACGGGCTGGGTGGCGTGGCGGCGACGGGGGGGCCGGGGCTGATCGGCGGGCTGATCGTCGGTTCGTCGCTCGGCAAGGGCATCGCGATCGCGCGCGGGCTGCCCTATGTCGCGGTGAACCACCTGGAGGCGCACGCGCTGACAGCGCGGCTGCCCGGGCTGACGGAGGGCGGGGCGCCGTTTCCCTATCTGCTGCTGCTGCTCTCCGGTGGGCACTGCCAGTGCGTGAAGGTGGCGGGTGTCGGTGCCTACACGCGGCTCGGCGGCACGCTGGACGACGCGGTGGGCGAGGCGTTCGACAAAGTCGGGAAACTGCTCGGGTTGGGCTGGCCGGGCGGGCCGGCGTTGGAACGCCTGGCAGCCCAAGGGGAGGCGCACGGCGATCCCGCACGCTTCGCGTTTCCGCGCCCGATGCTCGGGAGGGCGGGCTGCGACTTCAGCTTCTCCGGGTTGAAGACGGCAGTGGCGCAGGAGGTCGCGCGGCATGCGGCCGGGCCGTTGCCGGCGACGCTCGCCGCGGACCTGGCCGCCGGGTTCCAGCGCGCGGTGACCGAGGTGATGGCGGATCGTGCCGCGCATGCGATGACGATGGCGCCGGAGGCGAAGCTGTTGGTGGTGGCCGGCGGGGTGGCGGCGAACGGCGCGATTCGCGCGGCGTTGGCCGAGGCGGCGGTGGCACGGGGCGTGCGGCTGGTGGCACCGCCGGTGCGGCTGTGCACCGACAACGCGGTGATGGTGGCATGGGCGGGGATCGAGCGGCTGCGACTGGGGCTGACGGACGCGCTGGATTTTGCCCCGCGGCCTCGGTGGCCGCTGGAGGAGCTTGCGGGCACCGCGGTATGAACTACCGCCACGCCTTTCACGCCGGCGCTTTCTCCGACTGCATGAAGCACGCGCTGCTGGTCTGGCTGCTGCGCGCGCTGCAACGCAAACCGACTCCGATTAGCGTGCTGGACACCCACGCCGGGGCGGGCAGTTACGATCTATCCGCCGGTCCGGCTGAGCGAACCGGCGAATGGCGCGGTGGGATCGGACGGTTGCTCGACGATCCGCCGGAGCCGCTGGCCGAGTATGTCGGGCTGGTCCGTCAGCTTGGTTTGTATCCCGGCTCGCCGGCGCTGATCCGCGCCGCATTGCGCCCGGACGACCGGCTCGTCTGCTGCGAACTGCACCCGGAGGAACACGCGGCCTTAAGTCGGCGCTTCGCCCGCGACGCCGCCGTGGCAGTGCACCACCGCGACGCCTGGGAGGCACTCGGGGCACTGCTGCCGCCGCAGTCGCGACGCGGCCTCGTGCTGATCGATCCGCCGTACGAGGCACCGGATGCATTCGACCGGCTCGCCAAGGGGCTGACCACCGGCTGGGCGCGATTTCGCACCGGGGTCTTCGCGGCCTGGTATCCGATCAAGCATCGCGCGCCCGTCCGGGCGCTTTTCGCTGCCCTGCAACAGACTGGTATCAGCGACATCGTCGCCGCGGAATTGGTGCTGCGGGAACCGCTCGACCCGGCGCGGCTCAACGGATGTGGCATGCTGGTGATCAATCCGCCTTACCGGTTCGAGACCGACGCGATGCCGATCCTCGCGGCGCTGCTCGACCGGTTGGGGGCGCGCGAACCCGGCGAGGGAGTCGAAATGATCCGGCTGGTCGATGAGTAGGGTCGCGGTGATCGGCGCCGGCGCCTGGGGCACGGCGCTGGCGATCCAGGCGGCGCGGGCGGGGAACCGCGTGACGCTGTGGGCGCGCGACCCGGCGCGCGCGGCGGCGCTGGCCGCGACACGGGAGAACCCGCGGCTTCCGGGGGTGAAGCTGCCGGACGTGGTCGTGGTGACGGCAACGCTTTTTGGATATTCTTCTCCCTCCCCCCTTGAGGGGGAGGGTTGGGGTGGGGGGTCGGGTCACGACGAGGGGGAGGGTTGGGGTGGGGGGTCGGGTCACGACTCGCTGGGGCCTGCCCCCTCTCCCCAACCCTCCCCCTCAAGGGGGGAGGGAGAAGACGCGTTCGACGCCATCCTTCTCGCCGTGCCGATGCAGCATTTGCGCGACATTTTGGTCCGACTGCCGCGCCGCATCGCACCGCTCGTCGTATGCGCCAAGGGCGTCGAGACCGGCACCCACCGTCTGCCGCTCGAACTGACCGCCGAGCTGCATCCCGCCACCCCGGCCGTCGTGCTGACCGGCCCCAACTTCGCCCACGAAATCGCCGTGGGCCTGCCCGCCGCCGCAGTGGTGGCCGGCACCGACGCAACCCTACGCGCCAAAATCATCGACACCCTCGCCACGTCCTGCTTCCGCCTCTACGGCAACGACGATCCCGTTGGCGCGCAGGTCGGCGGCGCGGCGAAGAACGTCATCGCCATTGCCGCCGGCGCGGTAATCGGCGCCGGGCTCGGCGAGAACGCCCGCGCCGCGCTCATCACCCGCGGCCTGGCGGAACTCTCGCGGCTGGCCGTGGCGCTCGGCGGGCGCGCCGAAACCGTGTCTGGCCTGTCCGGCCTCGGCGACCTGCTGCTGACCTGCACCGGGCCGTCCAGCCGCAACTACCGCCTGGGCTTGGCACTCGGCCGCGGCGAGGCGCTCAGCGACATCCTCGCCGCGCGCGACAGCGTCACCGAGGGTGTCGCGACCGCGCCGGCCCTGGTCGCGCGCGCCGCCGGCGTGGAAATGCCGATCTGTGCCGCTGTCGCCGCTATCGTCGAAGGCCGCACCACCCTGCGCGCGGCGATGGAGACACTGCTCGCCCGGCCACGGCGCGACGAATAGGGCCGGCTCACATCAGGTCGATCGCGACCGCCAGGGCAAAGACGGCCGCGCCGCCACCGATCAGCCCGGCGGCCAGGGTCAGCGCCCGGGCGCGGGTGACCACCGACACCGAGGCCAGCACGATCGCGATCTGCAGCGCCCCCACCGCCAGTTCATAACGATGGTAGTGGTGGAAGGCGTGATCGCGCTCGGCCCGGATCTCCGCGGCGCGCGCTTCAAGCTGCTGCGTCCCCTCGCCCCCGGTGGGGTCGTCGCGCAGCCGCGCCGCCTCGTCATGCGCTTGCTTGATCCGGGCCTGCACGGCAGGATCCCCGGTGCCCGGCAGGCTCTCCAGCACACTCGCTTCCGCCTCGCGCGTCGTGGCACGCGCACTTTTCGCCTGATAGTACGCCCAGTTGTCGGACAGCGTGACATGGTCGGTGAGGTAGGTGTTCTGCGCCGCCTTCTCCCCCAACTCCGCCAACGCCAGCGCGGCCGCGAGCGTCGCGATCAGCACCGCGATCCAGCGCGCCGCGTGATCCCCCTCGTGTGATGCGGCGTCGTGGGCGGACTCCAAGCCCTCCTGCGCGCGTTCGATCGACTCGCTCATCCATTCCTCCGTTCGGCCCGCCGTACCGCAAATCACCCCGCCGAACTACCCCGGCCGCCGCTCTCGGGGGAAGGAAGCAAGGCCAGGGGCTCCGCCCCTGGACCCCGCCAAGGG
>PLXO01000013.1 GCA_003151425.1 Acetobacteraceae bacterium | reverse complement strand
AGGGTCTTGGTCGGATTTTGCGGATTGCGACCCGTGACCAGGCACCGATCCCAAGCCGGCACCCACCCCGTCCGACCGCGCCTTCGCCCCCCGCAGGTCAACCCCCGGGTCAAACGCCCCACCGGGACAACCCCGGTGGCAGGCGCTAGTGGGGCAAGGCCTACCGCGGGCAGGCTCCCCGGGCACCAGGTTCGGGTTGCCGCGCGGATTGCCGTTCCGCAGCGGACCGTTCCGACCTCCAGGTCGCGCCATCGGCGCGCCCGAAGGTCCTGCCCCAGCGGCGGCTGGGAGCGGGCTCTGCATGGGGCTTGTCCCTGGCAACGCGATAACCGTGTCGGGAGGGGCGAAGGGGGCGGGGGCTGAGATGGCGGTCATCTGCGATCCTGGCTGGCTGACGGTTAGTCATTGTAGCTTACACCAGGATGCCCCACCGACGCCACACAAACCTCCAAGGGGAGGACCAACGCCGGCAACCGGGAGGCCACTTCGCGTCCCGCGCACGTAGGCGAGCACGGCTCCGCGCGGCGTCCACCCGCGCCGGGGTCAGCTTCCTGGTCGAAGCAGGAATGGAACCACGGATGAACACGGAGGCAGGCCCAACCGGCAGTGCCTCTCGGCCGGCCCGACGCCCGCCCGGCGCGCGCCATCCGTGTTCATCCGTGGTTCCAGTCCTTGCGAAACCGCGGGCACAATGGCGCTCGGTCGTCCGCAAGCAAGCAAGGCTCTAACACGAAGGAAGCACGAAGGTGGCACGGAGCACGCGGAGACCCGTGCGGGATCGGCCGCGGTGCCCAGGGCCAACTTAACCCGGGTCCAGCCGGCACCGAGGCCACGCGCGCCGCGCCCGTCATCCGCCGGCGCGGTCCTCGGTCGCACCGGCGTGGCTCAGAGCGGAGTCATCCGCACGGCGCTTCGTGCGAGGCGGCAGTCTTTCCCACTCGGTGGCCGATGTCTCAGCTTGAATGCCCGCAATGGGTGGAAAGCGGACATATCCGGTGGTCAACTTCGTCGGCTTTCGACCCGCCGGTGGCCGTTGATTGAGGCGGCCGCTAATAGTTGCGGAGTGGGCGTAGCTAGGCTAATCTAACTTATTCGCTTCCCAGAGCCGCGCTTGAACATCCTTCTCGATCGCTTGCAATTCTGCGAGGCCTTCGTTCTGCAGGTGGTCCGCCTTCATGAATTGAATATCGCCCTGAACAGGGACCATCTCATAAAGCTCCCGCTCTCTGAATGCGTCGTACATCATGTTGCTGAGCGCGCGGATCCTTTCCTTCAACTCGGGTTGAATGAAGATCCCTTTTGAAATGAAGTAGTTATGAAAATCAGCATGTGCACTTTTTACACCATCTAGGCGGTGCCAGAAGATCATTTTCTGATAAAGACAGTTACGATTGCTAGCCTTCAGCAGCTCCTCCTTCTGCCAACTAAGGAGCTCGCTGCGCCCAAGGAACTCTGTATATTGCGGCTCGCTCATCCGATCAAGATCAGGGTGGCTCGTCGCTCTCGATGTGAAGTTCGATGCGGCTGTGAACGCAACGCCTAGCTTGTCCCAAACTTCGGGCAGAACCTCGAACTCATGCTGATGTAGCTTTGTCGTCCGATCCATTAGGGCGTTAATGCGATATCGCAGCCGCTCAATTTCCTGGTTTTGATCGTGCCTGAACTTTTCGAGACGTACCGCGAAGTGCTGATCAAGCCACTTCTTGCCAAGGAGCTGGAATGCAGCATAACCGGCCGTCGCCGCCACGGTTGCGGTGATCCCTAGGTTCGCGAGCCAATTGAGCAGAAATTCTGGATAGTCCACATCGTCACCCTATGCCAGTGAGCCACTTAGGCCAGGCCTTGAGCATAATGCCGCCTCGGACTGGGTGAATAGTGCCTGAACCGCGTCACGCGACCGGGCCGAAAACCCCGGTGTCGGTCACCTCAGGCCAGGGCCCCGGAGGTCTGCTTCGGGTCGAATCCGGCTGTTCAGGCCACGCGACCCGGCTACCGTTGCTTTGGATCGGTCGGAGACACCCGAACTGCCATCAGTATCCGTCGCGGCGGGCAACCCAACCATTCGAAGCGCGCGCCGCCTCTACTGATCAACGCCTACCGCGCTGCCGACGCCTTTCCCTACGGGCCCCAGGTCGAAAATGCCGGCGGCATGAACAGCCGCACCAGCACTCTCCTTCGCGGCGGCCCGCGATCCATGTCCATCACCAGCCCATCCGCTGGCCGGTGCCGCCCGACTGATCGAAGGCCTATGCCCCGATCTACCAGGAAGTGCTTCTACACGCGCGATGCCTGGGTGATGGACCTTGCCACGGACGCATGCATCAACTAGGTAGTCGGTCAGCACGCTGGCCGGCAGGGGAGCGAGTATCTTCGCGTCCCAGCCGAGCAGCTGGTCGCCGGTCTCGACGGAATGGATTTTAAACGGATCACAACTCATGAGAGGGGTCGCTGATGCCCACCGCGAATCCAACATATAGTGATATCAAGGCGCTGCTGGACATCCTCATTCCCCCAACCGACGCGAATATTGCGAGTGCGCCCCATCAGGCGTTCTGGCGGAACCTCGATCGCAACGGCATGATCGCCCTGACAACGGCGCAGTGGGGCGTCGACGGACAGCTCGTCGTCCCTGGCAATCCAGCCACCTCCAACCTCTATCTCGCGCTGGCAGGTAAGCCACCATTCGACGGATCGGAGCTGCCGCAAATGCCCGACGTAAGCGCCGACCCTAACGCGCGGTTGGCGACGCCGGAGGAACTCGCGATGGTTTCCGCGTGGATCTCAAAGGGCGCACCAGCCTGAGGTAGATAACTCATCCCTCAGACACAGGCGAGGGCAGACATTTCAAAAGCTGGGGAGGCGATGGTCAGGTTCTTTTTCGATGTACGACTGCCTGCTTTCAGGCCGAAGCGGTATGGGGCGACGGTTGCCGTCGCGATGGCACTGGCGATTTCGTCCGCCACGGCCCAGTCCTCCCCTCCCGTGGAGGTCACCACGTACCACTACGACCTTTCGCGGACGGGTTGGAACCCGCGTGAGACCGTCTTGACGCCCGGAGTTGTCCAGCCCGGATCCTTCGGCCTGCTCAGATCCGTTCCGCTCGACGAGCAGGTAGACGGCCAGCCGCTCGTCGTCGCCCGGATGGCGGGGGGGGCACGGGCTCGCGACATCGTCTATGTCGCAACGGAAAACAATACTCTCTACGCCATCGACGCTGCGGATGGCACCGTCATTCACCGACGCTCGTTCGGGCCGCCGGTGACCGCAGGCAAAGGTGGGACCATCGTTTGTGGCAACAACTCATCCGTGATCGGTATCACATCGACTCCTGTTATCGATTCAGCGAGCGCCACGTTGTACGCCGTCGCGTTCACGACCGAGTCCGGGGAACCGGTCTATCAGGTCCATGGCGTCGATCTCGACACGCTCGACGACAAGATCCCGATGCAGATCGTTGCCGCCTCGACCGCCTTGACGGACGGTTCGACTTTCAACTTCGTCGCACGACACAGCCGCCAACGGGCCGCACTGACCCTGGCCAACGGCGCGGTATATGCTGCATTTGCGAGCTTCTGCGACCACGATTCCGACGTGACCCGGGGCTGGTTACTCGGCTGGGACGCGAAGACGCTCGCTCCGCTGCCTGCGAGCGTGCTGACCGACCACCGGGCTCATAGCTCGAGCAACTTCTATCTCTCGTCCATCTGGATGTCCGGCTACGGACCGGCGGTCGACCCCATAGGCAACCTCTATGTCATCACCGGCAATTCGAAAACGGATGGGGCGGGTCCGACGCCGTCCATGGATCCCAAGCTAAGCCTACGGGAAAGCGTAGTCAAAATGCGGGGGGATCTGTCCGGCGAACCCCTGGACTATTTCACGCCGAGCGATGCCGATCGGCTGGATCTGCTCGATAACGATTTCGGGTCCGGCGGTGCATTGCTGATCCCAGGAGAGCAACCTGGCTCGCATCCGCATCTGGCGATTGCGGCCGGGAAAGTGGGCCAGATGTTCCTCCTGGACAGGGACAATCTCGGCAAGTTTTCCGCAACGGGGCCCAACAAAGTGCTCGCGAGCGTCAACATCGGACGCTGCTGGTGCGGACAATCCTATTACGTCGGCCCAGACGAAACCGGGCGCATCATCAGCAGCGGAGGCGACCAGCTGTCGTCGTGGAGGCTCGTGAACGCGCCGAACACCACACTGGTCAAGGACTGGGACGGGCCGACAAGGCTCGGGGTCGCGGCGGATGTCTTCCAGAAAGGCTTCTTTACCTCGATCTCCTCTGACGGAACAACGCCCGGCCACGCGATCATCTGGGCGGTTCAGCGCCCGACTGCTCAGCCGCCGGCGCTGACCCTATGGGGCTTCGATGCGGCGAACGGAACTAAGCTTGTGTCGGTGCCGGCGGGCGACTGGCCGAATACGCTGGGAGCGGCGAACACAATCCCGGTCGTCGCCAACGGCCGGGTCTTCGTGGCGAGCTACAAACAGCTTGGTATTTTCGGACTGAGCCAACAGGTCATCACGGCCGCGACACCGGCATCTGGAGTGCCAATCTCGATGGCCCGATCGACCGCAACGTTCTACGGCTCCGTCGTAGAGGCCAACCCCTCCACTCTCTGGCTGCGGACGCGAACCCGCGTGGCTCGTGTCGACATCGCGCAGGCAGAACGTAACCGAAAGACGGTGACGCTTGCGCCCGGGCGGGCCGTCGCAGTGACTGGATCAGTCGCTGCGGACGGCACTATCATCGCCGCCAGCATCGATTATGCACCGGATTCACCGGCGCTCTGGACGAACGGCGATGATTGAGCGGCCATACAGCGACTGCAGTAGAAGAACGACCGCGCCGCGGCCCAACAGGACAAGAGGCCGGAGGCAGGAGCCACGCCCATGTTCATCCGCACGCTCGCAGGGCTGGAAGCGGCCGGCAGGATCAAGTCGCTGGTCAACGACACCACGCGCTCGGCGCGGTTTCTCACCGCGACCGACGGCATGGGCTTCTCCTACAATGACAATCGGGTCACCAAGGGCTCCGACGCCACGCTTTGGTACAAGCACCATTGGGAGGCCA
>PLXO01000038.1 GCA_003151425.1 Acetobacteraceae bacterium | reverse complement strand
GGGCGCAATGGCGGGGCGAAAGCGGCGCCCTTGGCAGCGGGCGGAACGGCGGCGTGTTGGGCGACGGGCGCGACCGGTCCATTGCCGGCTTGCGGCGTTGAGTTCGCTTGCGACGCGGCCACCGGCGGCTCGACTGCGACCGGGGCGGCAGCACGGGCCGGCGGCTCGGCTCGCGATGCGCGTGCCGGCTGCTCCGCCGCAGCCGGAGGCGCCGCACCGGTTGCGGCCGAGCCGGGTTTCGGCGCGGGCGGCGAGGTCTGCGGCGCCGGCATCGCAGCGATCGGCCGGCCTGCGCCAGCGGGTGCGGCACCGTTCGCCACCGGATCGAACACGTCGAGCACGACCCGATCGGCCAGCCGGCTATCGTGCACGCTCGCCCCCGCCGCGACGGTCAGCTCCGCCTGTGCCGCATTCGCATGGATCGACAGAACGTTACGGGGTGGCACGGGCGGCGCGCCCAGTTTGATCGTGTCGGCGAAACGAACGGTCACATGATCGCCAACCCTGGTCACGCGATAGCCAACTTGCGGCGGTGTATCGAAGACCACGCGACCGAAGTCCGGGTGATTGCCGCTGTGGATCGGCACGGCGACCGACCCCGGGGGGGGTGGCTGCGCCGCCGCCGTCAGCAGCGTGCCCGCCAGAATGACCGCGGATACCAAACCATGACGCAAGCCGTTCATCGGGACTCCGTCGCCTCGCCATGGCGGGCGACAAGCGCAAGGCGTGTCGGACCGCGGCGGATGCTCATGGCGCGGTGTGCTGGGCTCGGGTCGTCTTGTTGCCCTTCCTGCATTCTCGTCCTCCGCTCCCGTTCGGTCGATGTTGCGCTCGGGCCCCTGGCGTCATGGCGGGGAAGCCCAGCGTCTTTCAGCGGGGACAGCGGGTCGGCAGCATTGATTGGTTGCGGAGTCGCACAACGACGTATACCGTACCCGGTTTTGCATGGTCGCAAGAAAATGGCAGCGCCCCCACCGGCTGTCGTGCGGCCGTTGCTGGCATCGTGGTTCCGCATCCTGATCTCCCCGTGGCATTGCCACGGCTGCCGGGGCCGCCCCGCTTGTCCCAGCGTGACGGCGGCGAAGTGCCGCGTTGCCGAACGCCAGCCGGCACCGGTGGCCATAGTGCGCCGACCGCCCGCCTTGCCCGGCGACGGGCCGACGATGACGCGCCTGCTCGTCGCATCCACGATGGTGCCGGCGCCGACACCATAATTCGAAAAAACCCCCTCCGGGCGCGAGGTCCGCAGGGGTCGAGGCAGGGTGGGCGGCCGAGCCGGCAGAGTGCCGGCTCGGCTTGGTCTCACCAGGAGTAGGAGATGCCGGCGCCAGCCACCACCCCGCCGCCGCCGTTGGACGGCGAGGCCGCGATGCTGGCACGCGCCACCAGGTTATCGGTGAAGCGCATGCCGGCCCCGATGGCGAGGCCCGCCGAGTTGCCATAGCCAGCGGCGCCGATGCCGAGCGAGAACTGCTTGCCGTTTTCGACCAGCGGGATCGACGCCATCGCCGCGGTCGATGCGATGCCGCCCGACAAACGGTTCCGGACGGAGTTCAACCCGGAGTTCATCTGGCCCAGGTTCACCGCGTCATAGGTGCTGGTGCCGTTCGCCACGCCATGGATCTGGGCCGGGTTGCCCGCCGAGTTGGAGAAGGTGGCGCCACTGTCGTTCAGGGTCATGAAGGTCCCGCTGGTGCCACCCGACAGCACGGTGGAGGAAGTGCCGACGGTCAAGCCTTGCGTCGTGCCGGTCGTGGTGTTGGTCACGTTGACCGTGGCGCTGCCATTGTTGGCGCTGATGACGGTGTTGCCGTCGGCGCTCGTCATGAACGCCGTGGTGCCGGAGGCGCCGACCGTCGCGCCGGCCGTGCTGGTCAAGGACGCGCCGGCCCCGTTCACCGCGACCGAGTTGCCGGTGCCCGAGCCGCTCCAGATGGTGCCGCCGCCATTCGCGGTGAAGCCGCCATTCACGACGGCGCCGTTGTTGATGGTCGCGCCGCCATTGGCCGTGAGCGCGCCGGTCAGGGTGGTCGCGCCGGTGACGGCCAGATTGCCGTCGATCGTCTGGTTCCCGGTGACGATGTGGTTCCCGTTGACGGTCTGGTTCCCGTTGACGGTCTGGTTCCCGTTGACGGTCTGGTTCCCGTTGACGGTCTGGTTGCCGGTCACGGTGGTCCCGCCGTTGCTGAGGACGATCGAATTGAGGCCGTTGCCGCTGGTCGCGCTGAAATCGCCGCCGCTGATCGTGGCGCCGGCGGTGGCGGTCAGGAGACCGGAGAGGGTGGTCGCCCCAGTGACGCCCAGCGTGCCGCCGACCGTCTGGTTGCCGGTGACGCCCAGCGTGCCGCCGACCGTCGCGTTGCCGGTGACGCCCACCGAGCTCAACGTGGTCGCGCCGGTGACGCCCAGCGTGCCGCCAACCGTCTGGTTGCCGGTGACGCCCAGCGTGCCGCCGACCGTCGCGTTGCCGGTGACGGCCTGGTTGCCGGTGATGGTCTGGTTGCCGACGACGCCCTCGGGGCCGGTCACCGTCGTTTGGACGTCGGTGACGCAGACCGAATTGGCGAGGCTGGTGCTGGTGATGCACCCGCCGCCGCTGGACATGATCGGGCCCGAGGTCACCGCGCCGTTGAAGGTCGCCGGGCCATTGACCGTGAGCGCATTCAAGAGCGTCGCGCCGGCGACGTTGAGCGCGCCGGCCGTGCTGATCGCGCCGGTCGCGTTGATCGCGCCACCCACGTTGGCCGCGCCGATGACATTGATCACGCCGCCCACTGCGGTCGCAGCGCCCCCCGAGCTCAACGAGGTCGCGCCGGTGACGGCCAGCGTGCCGCCGATCGTCTGGGCCCCGGTAACGGCGACGCCGACCGGGTCGACGACGTCGGTGAAGGTGGTGGGCCCCGTTACCGTCGTCGTGCCGCTCATCGTCGTCGGGCCGACGATCGTCGTCGGGGGGACGGTCGTCGTCTGGGCAAAAGCGAGCGACGGCATAGCCAGCAGGGCGCCTATCGCCGTGGCAGTTCGCAATTTGATCATTGTGGCATCTCCCGTTTTGGTTGGCGCGACGAAATCGATCATAGATTGCCAGCGAAACATCCCACCCGCGCCGGCCAGCGGTCGTCCGGGTGTGCGACCCTTAGAGCAGCTCCTTCTTGATGGTGACGCAGCCGGCCGCACCAGCCGGCATCAGGAAGATCCGCGTGTTGCCGCCGGCATCCAGAGCGGCGAACGACTTGCCGAGGGCCGGCGCCTTGCGAACGGCGGGAAAATACTTGGCAACCACCGCCTCGCACTGCACCGGCCAGTAGGTCACCGTCTCGTAACTGGCGCCGCAGCCCTGCGCCGATGCCGCGAATTCGGCGCTGCCATAAGCGCTCGGCGCATCCTTGTTGGCGATCTCCATCGCCAGTGCGACGAGGCGCTGATCACGCGGCGGCGGCGGCATCAGGAACAGGAAGCTGATCTGGTTGCCGGCGCCCAGGAACCGGGCGACCTGCTCGATCCGCCCGGCGCAGGACAGGACGCCGGCCTGGGCCGCGACCTGGGTCATCGCGGTCGCCGAGTTCGGCACGCCTGCGGTTTCGGCCGACGGAGCAGTGGGCGGCTGGTCGCCGGCGGCGAAGGCGGGCACCACAAGGCCGCCGAGAGCCAGCGCGGCAAGCAGGCCCGCCGCAGCGTGGGATCGATGTCGCGCGCGATGCAACCGCGTGCTCTTCAAGGGGTCCCCCATTTTGGAAGCCTCGACCGACGAATGAAATAAGGTATGGCTTTGCCCGGCCGGCCATTGATCTGGATCAACAGCGGGACGAAGTCTCTGATACGTGATGCACGTCCGCACCGAGATCCATCGCTTGATCAAGGTAGCGCTCGTTGCCGGAAACCGCTCACCCAAGCTGGCATTCGGCACGCCCGCGGCTGCGCTCGACGGAGCGCCGCTCGGCCGATCGCCGGCGGCGAAGGCGGCCAACGCAAAACCACCGAGACCCCGCGCGGCGAGCAGGCCCGTCACGGCGCCGGATCGATGTCGTTCGCGATGCGACCACGTGCTCTTCAACACGCCCCCCCGGCGCGGCGGGGGCCGATTCGTCGCCCCCTTGGCCACCAATCCCGTATCGCTACAGCGATTTGGATTGCGCCGCTAGTGGGGAATCAGCGGCTGGTTGTATACTTCGGCGCCAGGCTACCGCTCGCCACCCGGCGTCAGAGCAACTGCTTCTTGATGCTGATGCACCCACCGCTGCCGGCCGGCATGAGGAAGACGCGGGCGCCGTCCCCAGCATCGAGACTGCGGATCAGCTTGCCGAGATTCTTGCCTTTCGGCAGGCCGGCGAAGTTCTTCGCCGCGACCGCGTCGCATTTCTCCTGCCAGTACACGACGGACTCGTAGATCGCGCCGCAGCCATTCGCCATGCCCGGTGCGAAATCGGCGCTGGCATACGCCGCCGGCACCTCCTTGGTGTCGACCTCGATCGAGGCCGAGACGATGTGCTGGTCGCGCGCCGTCGCCGGCAGGAACAGCCAGAAATTGCCCGGAACGCCCGACGTCAGGAATTTGGCGACCTGATCCACCCGGGCGGCGCAGGCGAGCACGCCCGACGACACCGCGGCCTGGGTGATCAGATTGATGGCGCCGCTGGCTGGCGGCGGGGGTGCGGTCTGCGCGACCGAGGCGTGCGGCGACTGATCCTGATCGTCTGCAGCCCCGACCGGCGAAACGAGAAGCACGGCCGACAGAAGACCGACAAAGCCGGCTTTGCATCGAAACGGCCGATGGCGGCGTCTGCGCGATGGTGTCAAAGGACTATCCCTCCGGGGGAGCTCAGAACACAAGGACAACCCGCCGGTCGTCCGTCGGTTCGCGATGACGGTCTTACCTCAGGCTCTTCGACGTCTCAAGTCGCATGGGTGACGCCGGACAAGTCGCCGATGAGCGCACCTTTGGATTCAAATCTTGCCTCCAGGTGCCCTTCACCCGATTGCCCCGGAAATGGGAGAATCAGGTCTTGACCATGAGCAATTTCCGTGGTTAACATGGCAAAGTTCTCGCCAGAAATGAACGGGAGTAACGAGCTTGTGATAATGAACGGAAGTAACGAGTTTGTGATCGGCTCGTTGGTTTCGCGTATCGCCTCGCGTGGCGCAACGCCGAATGTTGCTGCGCCAATCGACGCTCGCCTTTGCCAAAACCTGGGGGCTGACCATGCAACCAATACGCAACGCGCAATCCGAGAACAGGCGGCCGCGGTCCGTCGAATTTCCGAACAAGCGCCGCGCCGCGATCGGTTTGAATGCTGAGATGAAACGCGTAATTTGGGACGCGCGGAACGAAAATTCACCTGCCGCCTCGAAGGCGTCGCCTGCCGTGAGTCGTATGCTCTCGCTCCTGTGCTTCGTTGCGGCACTCGCAGCCTGGTCGCCGGCGAGTTTTGCTCAGCAGGTCATCAGCGGCCCCATCCCGACCCAGTTGAGCTCATCGGGTTCGCCGAATGGTGTGGCGAATGGCGTTTCCATGATAAACCAAGGTGCCGGGGGGACGTTGCTCGTTGGCACCGTTGGCGGCCCGGAAATGGATATCTTCACGCTCAACAATCCTGTCGCTCCCGGTAGCGTTGCCGTTGCCACCGACGCCACCGGCATCAGTAATTCCAATGTCACGTTCAACAGCAGCTCGACCGTGTTTGGCGCGATCGGCACGACAGGTTTATTTTTTCTCAACCTCTCCGCCGGTGCCAATAACACGACGGTGAATTTCCTGGGGCCGATCAATGTGACCAACACGTTCGTCACCGGAACCGGTACGTTGAACTTCAATAACGCGGGCGGCGCCGCAATCCAGAACGGGACCCCCGGCGGATTGATTTTTCAGGGCGACGGCACGGTCGCTCTTGCTGCCGGTACCTACCTCAATGCCGCCGGCGGCATCACGACCACCGCGGCAGCGACGGGCAACTTGGTGCTCAATGCTGGGAGTATCGTGCAGGGCGCAGTCGGCGACGGGAACGGGCTCGGCAGCATCACTGTCAACGGGGGAACCAATACCACCGGGGTCAGCGCACACATCGGGCCGACGGTTGTCACCGGGGGGACGCCGGAAACCGACGCGGTGAACGCCTATACCTTTAAACTCAACACGAATACGTTGTTTATCACCGGCGCCCTGACGATCGGCAATAGCACGACGAACGGCGTGATCGATACGACCCTGGCCAGCCCGACGCTCTACGGCAACATCAGACCAACGGGAACCACGAATCTTGGAGCATCGCTCACGGTGGACGTGACCGTCCCCTCCGGGGCCATCATCCCGGTCGGAACCACGTTCTACATCGTCAAGACCAACGGTTCGCAGACCGGCACCCCTGCTACGATTGTCAATGTGCTGGATCCCACCAACGCGAATGCCAGGTTCACCGGCCTTGACTTCGGACAGGGCCTGATAGAAGTCACGAACGGTACGGCGTTTCTGGGAACGATTCCGATCACGCCGCCGCCGGGATCGCCTCCGGGAACGCCTCCGGTATCGCCACTGCCTCCGGGAGCGCCGAATCCGATAGCGCCCTCAGCTCCGGATGTGGGGGCGCCTCTGGTGACCTTCCAGGCGACCCGACAGTTTGAGAATCTTTGGTTGTCTCACCTGGACGATGTCATGTGCGGCCAGGTCGGCCAGCCCCGCCAGCCCGGCGAACAGCAGCCTTCGAGCTGCCAGCGGAATGCGCCGTACAGCGGTTGGTGGCTGAAAGGCTTCGGATATTTCGGCAACCAGGGAGCCCAGGACGGCTTCACGGGGTATAATTCCACCATTCTCGGCACGATGATCGGTGTCGACGCTCCCGTTGATGCCCTGGCTTTCGGTGGTGTGACGCGCGTGGGCTTCGGCATTGGCTATGCACGAACCACAATCAATGGAAAGACGGTCAGCGCCGACACCGATTCCAATACCTATGCAGCAACGGCCTACATCGCTCATGAGCAGGGGCCCTGGTTCGTCGACGGCGATCTGTCATTTGGCTGGAATGATTATTCAGCAAGCCGGAACATTCTGGTGCCCGGTACAATAGACACCACGGCGCAGGGCGGCTACAACGGACAGACCTACACCGCTTTCGTAACAACCGGCTATCACTTTTTCCCTGGTGGATTCACCATCACGCCGCTTGCCTCGCTCCAGTACACCCATATGAATCTGGACGGCTACACGGAAACCGGCGCGGCCCCCCTCAATCTGAGTGTGAATTCCCAGAGCTACGATTTCCTCGAGTCCGCCTTGGGAGTGACGGCGGCGCGGGCCTTCAGTTCTGATTATGGGACGTTTGTTCCCGAAGTACATTTCAAGTGGCTTCATGAGCTCGTCAACCCAAGATTGCAAAATACCTGGGCAGCACTCGCGTTCACGGGCTCGGACTCGTTCACAACCCAAGGGCCAAAAACGGCTGCCGATACGCTCAATCCCGGCATCGGTCTGACATTCCTCTCGTGCGCGTGCACGGCGAAAACATGGTCGCTGGAAGGCGTCTACGACTATTATTGGAGCGCGAACAATTACTCCGCGAACCAGTTCATGATCCGGTTCACCGCTCGTTTCTAAGTCTTCGTCCAGAGACTGTGCGGGGCATAGGAGCCAATTGCTGGTGACCGAGATGACTGCTTGAGGCGGCTCGACTCCTCGTGATCCTCTGCGTGGCATCGGTTCATGAGGTGCGGTATGTGGACGATCGAAAACCGCCCCCGCTATAACCGCGACAAGTTGCGTCATCTGCACGAACGCCGGACGTAAACCTCTGGCCCGCCTTGGCATCGGGCGCGCGCGCATGGGTGCACCACCCGACGCCCAGTTGCTCACGCGGGGCGTCGCGTCCAGGATAGCGGGCAAGCACCTGCCCCAGCCAGGTGCAGCGATCGGGAGAACGCCATGCAGTTGAACCGCGAGACACTTCTGAAGGCCTATCGCGACATGGTCACGATCCGCCGCTTCGAGGAGCGTGTGCAGGACGAATTCTCCAAGGGCGGCATTCCCGGGTTCGTGCATCTCTACGCCGGGCAGGAAGCCTCGGCGGTCGGCGTCTGCACGCATCTTGGCCCGAAGGACCACATCGCCAGCACGCATCGCGGGCATGGCCACAGCATCGCCAAGGGCTGCGACGTCACCGGCATGATGCTCGAACTGTTCGCCAAGCAGGGCGGGTTGTGCGCCGGCAAGGGCGGCTCGATGCACATCGCTGACCTCGATCAGGGCATGCTTGGGGCTAACGGCATCGTCGGCGGCGGTCCCCCGCTGGTGGTGGGCGCCGCGCTGACCGCCAAGACGCTGCGCTCCGGCAACGTTGCGGTGGCGTTCACCGGCGACGGCGCCTCCAACCAAGGCACCACGTTCGAGGCGATGAACCTGGCCGTGGTGCTGCAACTGCCGGCGATCTTCGTGTTCGAGAACAACGGCTACGGCGAATACACCGGCGCCGCCTACGCGGTCGGCAGCCACGACATCGCCGGGCGCGCCGCGGGCTTCGGGCTGCCGGCGGTGAAGGTCAGCGGTGACGATTTCTTCGCGGTGCACGAGGCGGCGCGCGAGGCGGTGGAACGCGCGCGCGACGGCGGTGGTCCCAGCGCCATCGAGGTCGATACCTGCCGCTTCTACGGCCATCATTCCGGTGACGCACAGCTCTATCGCGGCAAGGACGAGGTGCGGAAGCTGCGCGAGGAGCGCGACTGCCTGAAGCATTTTCGCCGCCGGGTGGGCGAGGCCGGCCTGCTGGAGACGCACGAACTGGATGCGGTGGAGAATGACGTGGCGGCGCTGATCGACCAGGCGGTGGCGGCAGCCAGGGCGGCGCCATCGCCCGACGCCGCCACGCTGCTGACCGATGTCTACCTGTCGTATTAGGGGGCGCGCGTCATGGCACAGAAAACCATCCGTCAGGCGCTGCATGAGGCGCTGGTGCACGAGATGCGCCGGGACCCACGCGTGGTGGTGATCGGCGAGGATGTCTCGGGCGGCGCGGGCACGCCGGGTGGGCGCGACGCCGCCGGCGGCGTGCTCGGCGTCACCAAGGGGCTGATCGGCGAGTTCGGCGAATCCCGTGTGATCGACACGCCGATCACCGAATCGGCGATCATGGGCGCGGCCGCGGGCGCCGCGCTGACCGGACTGCGCCCGGTGGCAGAGCTGATGTTCTCCGACTTCCTCGGCGTGTGCTTCGATCAGATCTTCAACCAGGCTGCGAAGTTTCGTTACATGTTCGGCGGCAAGGCGCGCACACCGCTGGTGATCCGCACCATGATCGGTGCCGGGCGCAGTGCCGCGGCGCAGCACTCGCAAAGCCCATATCACATCTTCACCAGCGTTCCCGGGCTGAAGGTGGTGGTGCCGTCCAACGCCTACGACGCCAAGGGACTGCTGATCCAGGCGATCCGCGACGACGATCCGGTGGTGTTCTGCGAACACAAGCTGATGTATGATCTAAAAACCGAAGTGCCGGACGAGGCTTATACGATTCCGTTCGGAGAAGCGAACGTCGTGCGCGACGGCGACGACGTGACGATCGTTGCACTGTCGCGTATGGTGCACTACGCCAACGAAGCGGCGGAGACGCTGGCCGCCGAGGGGATCGAATGCGAGCTGATCGACCCGCGCACCACCTCCCCGCTCGACGAGGACACCATCCTGGACAGCGTGGCGCGCACCGGGCGGCTGGTGGTGGTGGACGAGGCGACGCCGCGCTGCAGCATGGCGACCGACATCGCCGCATTGGTGGCCGACAAGGCGTTCGCCGCGTTGAAGGCCCCCATCCGCCGGGTCACCGCGCCGCACACGCCGGTGCCGTTCGCCCCCGGGCTGGAGAAACTGTACATTCCTGACCCGGAACGAATTGCCGCGGCGGTGCGCGAGGTCTACAGGTACGCGCGATGAGCGCCGAAATCGTCGCGATCACCATGCCCAAATGGGGTCTGACGATGACCGAGGGCAAGGTGGTGCAATGGCTGAAGCCGCCTGGCGCCACGTTCGCCCGGGGCGAGGAGCTGCTGGAGATCGAGACCAGCAAGATCACCAACGTAATGGAGGCCGAGGCGGACGGCACGCTGCTGCGCATTGTCGCACCGGAAGGCAGCACCCTGCCGATCGGCGCCCTGCTCGCGGTGATCGCGCCGCAGAGTACGCCGACGGCGGAGATCGATGCGTTCGTCGCCAGCTTCCTCGTTGCGCAGGCGTCCGAGGAACGGTCCGGCACGGCGTCCACGCAAGCCGAGGCGGCGACGCCGCGCGACCTGGAGGCCGCCGGACGGCGTCTGCGCTATTTGGAAATGGGCAGCGGCGATCTCGACAGCAGCGGCGGCGGTGTCCCCGTGCTGTTGCTGCACGGTTTCGGAGCCGATCTGAATAGCTGGCTGTTCACCCAGCCGGTGCTGGCGGAAGGCCGCCGGACGATCGCGCTGGACCTGCCTGGGCATGGCGGATCGAGCAAGGACGTGGGCGCCGGTGATGTCGAGTCGCTGACCGGCGCGGTCGCGGCGGCGCTGGTCGCGCTTGGCATCGAGCGCGCGCACCTTGTCGGCCACTCGATGGGCGGCGCGGTGGCTGCTTCGCTGGCGGCGCGCCAGCCGGAGCGCGTTGCGACGCTGACACTGATTGCAAGCGCGGGGCTTGGGTCGGAGATCAACGCGGCGTTCATCGACGGGTTCGTGCGCGCCGCGCGGCGCAAGGACGCGGTGGAGGTGCTGCAGCTATTGGTGCACGATCCCGCGCTGGTAAGCCGCACGATGGTCGAGGACGTGCTGCGCTACAAACGCATCGACGGCGTGGCCGCGGCGTTGGAGACGGTTGCGCGCGCCTGGTTCCCGGGCGGCCGGCAGACGCTCGATCTGGTTGCCGCGGTCACCGGGATGGCGACGCCGGTGCAACTGATCTGGGGGCGCGACGACCGGATCATTCCGGCGGCGCACGCCGAGGCACTGGCCGCGCGCCTGCCGGTGCACATCCTGGCGCAGGCGGGCCATCTGCCGCACATGGAGAAGGCCGGCGCGGTGAACCGCCTGATCCGGCAGTTCATCGAAGCCTGAGCCGCGCTGCAAGGGGCTGACCAAGGGGCGGGCCCCGCCTGAAAGTAAACCAAATGGGAACTGTCCGGTCTGCTGGCCTGACGGTGACGAACAAAGACTTGACCGTCCGGCGGGAGGCGCGCCCTATGACCGAGAGAAATGTCTCAAGGTGGGAACCGATGGCCGAAGCTCCAGTTCCTCGGGAAGTTTTCCGCGTGATGCTCACCGCGCTTTCCTCGACGCCGTATCGCGACCTGCCGCTCACCGAACGAGGCAGTTGGCTTCCGGCCGATGTCCGGGAGGCAATCGCCAACGGCTGGCTCGTCGCCGACGGACCAAGTGAGGGCATGTTCGGCCAGCCGGTGTCGATAACCGAGAGCGGTCGGCACGCGTTAGCAACGATGCCCTATCCGCCCTTCCGCAGGTAGGGCGGCCACGCGAGCCGCCCGCGCGTATGGATGGACTGATTGCGGCAGTATCGGGAATACAAGCCAAGCCGCCCCCGCCGCGTCAGCACACTGTGACATTCTACACCGAAAAATTCCGCGCCGGGTCCTGCCGCGCGGACGGCACCGTACTGCGTCGTGCCGCCTCGTAATGACGCAGCCACACAAAAATCCTACCGCTTGAACGGCAGGGCGAGTTGCAGACTTGCGGGTGGGCCATTCGGGGTTTGGCGGCCCAGCAGATAAAATGGAGTGCCAACGGGCGGCCTTCACCACAAGCCCCGGTGGCCCGCCCCAATGGACAAGCCGAGCCGCACCATCCGCTCACCGCCGACCCCGCGCCCGCCCGGGCCCCTGGGCACGGCCCCGCAAGGGCCCTCTGAGCACACCTCCGCGCCCGTTGGTTTGCTCGGGAATGCAGGGTGGGTACCTCCGCGCCCTTGACCGAATGGCCATCCCACGACACCATTCATGGTAGCGATAACAACACCCGGTACCCCCGGGTCAGGAGGAGGCGCGTTCGACGATGCGAAACGGCACCTGTACCCGCCGTACGTCCTCCACGCCGTCCAGCCGGTCGAGCAGGAACGTGGCGGCGTGCCGCCCGATCCGCGCCCCCTCCACGCTCACCGTCGTGAACGGCGGCTCGCTGGCGGCACTCAGTTCGAAATCGCCGAACCCGCACACCGCCAGCCGTTCCGGCACCGCCACGCCGTTCGCCCGCGCCTCTGCTAGCGCACCGAACGCCACCAGGTCGGAGCTGCAGAACAGGGCCACCGCCGGCCCGTTCGCCCCTGGCCCAGCTTGTGTCCCACTGGGTGCCCCTGCTTGGGTCAACACCGCTTGTGTCAACACCGGCAGGAGCGCCCGCAGCGCGGTGCGCCCGGCGGCGATCGTGCTCGGCGCCGGGATTACCGTCTCCGCCAGCACCGTCCCGCCGCCGCGCCGCGCCGCCTGCGCGAACGCCTCGCCCCGCAGCCGCGCGCGCGTGTCGCTTGCCGCGAA
This sequence comes from Acetobacteraceae bacterium, assembly GCA_003151425.1. Lineage (GTDB taxonomy): Bacteria > Pseudomonadota > Alphaproteobacteria > Acetobacterales > Acetobacteraceae > Palsa-883. Next base: position 7,437 of record PLXO01000038.1, on the reverse strand, counting down.
CACCGCGAATAGCGAATGACCCTTGGCGCGGAAATACGCGGCCACCGCGGTGCCCACCGCGGCATGGTCGACGCCCACCAGCATGTCGATCGGACGCCGCGCGACATCGAAGACCTCCACCACCGGGATGGCGGCGTCCGCCAGCATCTGCCGCGTCGGCGCGTCGTGCCTCGCCCCGGCCAGCAGCAGCGCGTCCGGCCGGCGCGACAGCACCGCGCGCACCAGTGCCGCCTCGCTCATCGTGTCATAGCCGGACAGCGACAGCATCACCTCGTAGCCCTGCGCGCGCAGCACGTCGGTGAAGTTCTGCACCAGCTCGGCGAACATCGGATGTGCCATGGTCGGAACGATCGCCGCCACCATGCGTGTCCGGCGCGACGACAGCCCGCCGGCGACCAGGTTCGGCACGTATCCCAGTTGCTCGATTGCCGCGCGCACCCGTTGCGCCGTCGCCGCCGTGACGCGCTCGGGTGCGTTCAGGACGCGCGAAACGGTCATCGGTGCCACACCGGCCACCGCCGCGACATCGCTCAGTTTCACCGGTCGACGCCCCTGGCGCGGATGCAACGGTTGGCTCGCCCGTTGCAGTTGTACCGCCCCCTGCGGTTTCACCGGTGGACGCGACTGGGACGAGTCGATCGCGCCCTCCATTGCGACGATGGTGCGGCAAGCGTAGCATTCAATTCACTCGCGCGTCATCCTTTCGTTGCGACGAAGGGCGACGCCACCAAGGGAGGAACTTCGTCATGATCGACCACACGACCACCCGCCGGGCGCTGCTCGGCGGGATCGCCAGCGCGACCGCGCTGGGCGCCACCGTGCCACATGCCCGCGCCGCCACTGCGCCGCCGATGCCGTCGTCCCCGGTGTCGCTGAACGTCATCGACGTGGGCGGACAGTTGCAACTGACGCAGGGGGCGATGGAGGCGTTCCGCACGGCCAACCCCAAGCTCGTTTCGAAGATCGCCTTCTCCCAGGCTCCGGCGCCGGAGCTGCCGGGCAAGATCAAGGCGCAGCAGGATGCCGGCCGGGTGGATATCGATTTGGTGCTGACCGGCACCGACGGCCTGTCGGCCGGCATCGATCAGAAGCTGTGGATTCCCCTGACGACGGACTACGCCGCCGTGCTGCCGAAGCTGCAGGACATCCTGCTGCCGGGCGCGTTGAAGATGCAGGGCCTGGCGCAGGACCAAGCGGTGTGCGTGGTGTTCTGCCCCGCCGGGCCGATCCTCGAATACATGCCCGACGCGGTGAAGACGCCACCGAAGACCGCGCAGGAACTGCTTGACTGGACCAAGGCGCATCCAAAACGCTTCATCTACGCGCGCCCCGCCAATTCCGGCCCGGGCCGCACTTTCCTGCAGGGCCTGCCCTATATCCTCGGCGACAAGGACCCGATGGATCCGAAGGACGGCTGGGACAAGACCTGGGCCTATCTCGTCGAGCTGGGCAAGAACATCGAGTACTATCCAACCGGCACCGGCGCGGTGATGAAGGAACTGGCCGAGGGCTCGCGCGACATGATCGCCTCGCATCTCGGCTGGGACCTTAACCCGCGCATCCTCGGCGTGGTGCCGAAGGAGGCGGAGATCGGCACGTTGGCCGGCTTCCACTGGGTCACCGACGCGCAGTACTGGGCGATTCCGAAGGGCGTGTCGAACGACAAGCTGGCCGTGCTGCTGGAGATGACCCGCTACATGCTCAGCAAGCCGGCGCAGGCGATGACCTACGACAAGGGTTATTTCTATCCCGGTCCGGCAGTAAAGGACGTGCCGCTGTCGATGGCGCCAAAGGACAGCCAGGACGCGGTGAACTCGGTGCGTCGTCCGTTCATCGACAAGCTGATCGCCGACGTGCCGTCGGAGGTGCCGCTGCCCGCCGACAAGCTGGTCTTCGCGTTCCAGCGCTGGGATCAGCAGGTGGGCGCACGGGTCGGCAAATAGCGGCGCGTACCCAGGGTGGCCATCACATCCCGCGATTTCCGGTCGCTGCGGCTCGATCGGATCGGCCGCGACTTCGGCCAGACGCACGCGCTGCGCGATGTGACGCTGACGGTCGAGCGGGGCGAGTTCATCGCCCTGCTCGGCCCGTCGGGCTGCGGCAAGTCCACTGCGCTGAACTGCATCGCCGGCCTGCTGCAACTGACCGATGGGACGATCTGGCTGGACGATCGGCGGATCGACGCGATCGCTCCGGAGGATCGCGGCTTCGGCATGGTGTTCCAGAACTACGCACTGTTTCCGCACATGACGGTGCGGCGCAACATCGGATTCGGACTGGTCACGCAACGTCGTCCGACGGCGGAGATCACGCGACGGGTGGACGAGGCGCTGGCGCTGGTGCGCCTGACCGAGCACGCTGACAAGCTGCCCGGGCAATTGTCCGGCGGCCAGCAGCAGCGCGTGGCGATTGCCCGCGCCGTCGTCGTCGGTCCGCCGCTGGTGCTGATGGACGAACCACTGTCCAACCTTGACGCCAAGCTGCGGCTGGAAATGCGCGCCGAGGTGCGGCGTATCCATGCGATGCTCGGCTGCTCGACCATCTATGTGACGCACGACCAGGAAGAGGCGCTGTCCCTCGCCGACCGCATCCTGGTGCTGATCGACGGACAGACGCGCCAGATCGGCACGCCGGAGGAGCTGTATGCGCGGCCCGCCACGCCCGAAGTGGCGGAGTTCATGGGCTACCGCAATCTGTTCCGCTCGCGCGCCGAGACCGCAGATGGCGGCGTCGTGATCGTCGTGGCGGGCGCGCGGCTGACCGGCACGCCGGTGCAGACCGTCGGCGCGCAGGCGGTGGTGGCGATCCGGCCCGAGGATCTGCGTCCGACCGGTGACGGGCCGATCGTCGCCACGGTGGAACTCGCCGAATATCATGGCCGCGATTTCTACGCCGAGGGGCGCAGCGCCGACGGCACGGATCTGTTTTTTCGCTCACCCGTGCGCGTGCGGCCGGGCGAGCAGGTGCACCTCGACGCGGCGCCCGCGCGCGTGCTGGTCTACCCGGAGGCCGGCAAATGAGCGCCAACCGTCTGTCGTTGCGCCAGCGGCTCAAGGAACGCGGGCTTGACGGCGTGACGCTGCTGGTGCTGCCCGGCGTCGTGTTCGTGCTGGCGCTGTTCATCTACCCGTTCGCCTACGGGCTGGTGCTGTCGTTCCATCCTAAGAACGGCGGCGGCGCGCTTGCCAACTATCAGACGTTCTTCAGCAATCCGTACCTCTACGATACGATCGGCACCACACTGTGGATCGCAGTCCCCGTCACCGTGCTGAACGTCGTGCTGTCGATCCCGGTGGCGTTGCGGGTGCGGCTGATGCGCCGGCAACGGCTGCTCACCACCATCCTGGTGATCCCGATCACCCTCGGAACGGTACTGGTGGCCGAGGGGCTGCTGACCTATCTCGGGCCACGCGGCTGGCTCAATCGCTCCCTGTTGCTGTTTGGCCTGGTCGACAACCCGGTGCGCCTGGTGCACAATTACTGGGGCGTGATGCTGTCGCTGGTGATCACCGGCTTTCCGTTCACCTTCCTGCTGACGCTTTCCTACATCACCGGGATCGATGCGTCTCTGGAACAGGCGGGCGCGATGCTCGGTGCGCGGGCGCGCGAGCGCTTTCGCCGCATCCTGTTGCCGCTGCTGGCGCCGGGACTGGCCATTACCCTGGCGCTCGCCTTCGTGCAGGCCTTCACCGTGTTCCCCTCGGCGATCCTGCTCGGCGCGCCGGCGGGGCCGACGCGGGTGATTTCGATCGCCGCCTATCAGGCGGCGTTCGAGCAGTACGACTACCCGCTCGCTTCGGCGATCGCGATGCTGATGGCGGGGGTGCAGGTGGTGATCATCGTGGCACTGCTCGCGGCGCGCGGCCTGGTGTTCCGCGGCCCCGCCAGTTCCGGCAAGGGCTGACGCGGATGCGTCGCGACATCGGCGAGCGGGTGTGGGCTGCCGCCGTCTGGACGATGGTGGCTTTCTTCGTGCTCAACCTGCTGGCGATGATCGGCAGCGTGGTGGTGAACTCGTTTGGCACGCGATGGTTCAACACCTGGCTGCCGTCGGGTTACACGGCGCAATGGTACGCGCTGGCGTGGGACGAATTCCAGTTGCCTGACATCCTGATCGTTACGCTCGAGGTGGTCGGCACGGTGGTGGTGCTGTCCGGCCTGATCGGCGTGCCGACGGCCTACGCCATGGCGCGGCGCAATTTTCCGGGCAAGCAGGCGGTGATGCTGCTGTTCCTGCTGCCCCTGCTGGTGCCGCCGATCACCTACGGCATACCGCTCGCCACCGTGCTGTACCAGGCGCATCTCGCCGGCCAAATCTGGGGCGTTATCCTTGCCAACCTGGTGCCAACCGTGCCGTTCGTCATCCTGATCATGATCCCGTTCGTCGAGCAGATCGATCCGCGCGTGGAAGCGGCCGCACGCGTATTTGGCGCCGGCACCCTGCGGCTGTTCGTGCAGGTACTTGTGCCGCTGCTGACGCCGGGGATTCTGGCGGCGCTGCTGCTGGTGCTGGTGCGAACGATCGGAATGTTCGAACTGACATTCCTGACCGCGGGCCCGACCAGCCAGACACTGGTGGTCGCCCTCTACTACGCCGTGTTCGCCGCCGGTGTGCGGCCGGGCCAGTCGGTCGACGCCATGGCAGTGGTCTACATGGTCACCACACTCGTGTGGCTGCTGATCGCACTGCGCTTCGTCAACCCCACCCAAATCGTCACCCGCGCCAAGCGGTGAGGGAAGGCGGTAGGGCGGAAAAGCGCAGCGCATTCCGCCACCGTTCGGCGGAATACGCTGCGCTTTTCCGCCCTACCCGGCCCGTCGCCTGGCGCGAGCGGGATGGGAATTACCTTGGGCGGCGGAGTGGCGTAGTCTGCTTGCGTGTGCCAACCCGTGTTGGAAGAGACGCCAGTGACAGAGATTGCCATTACCCGGACGACGACGCCGAACCAGCCGCCCGCGGACGAGACGCTGACCTTCGGCAAGGTTTTCACCGACCACATGTTCCGTATGGAGTATGATGCGGGGCGGGGCTGGCATGATCCGCGGATTGTCCCCTATGGGCCGTTCACGTTGGATCCTGCGACCTGCGTGTTGCATTACGGCCAGGCGATCTTCGATGGGATGAAGGCGTTTCGTGGCGGTGATGGGCTGGTTCGGTTGTTTCGGCTGCCCGATCATGCCCGTCGGTTGAATCGCTCGGCGCAATATCTGTGCATTCCCGAATTGGATACGGACGTGGTGGAGGAATCGATCCGTGCGCTGGTGGAGATTGATCAGCGCTGGGTGCCGTCGTTGCCTGGGACTTCGTTGTATATTCGCCCGACGGTGATTGCTACCGAAACGTTTCTCGGGGTGCATCCGTCCAGCAGCTACATCTACTATGTGATCCTTGGGCCGGTGGGTGCGTACTACAAGGAGGGAATGAACCCGGTGCGCATCCTGGCATCCGACACGCTTGTGCGGGCGGTGAAGGGTGGGCTAGGGGCGGCGAAGACGGCCGCGAACTATGCCGCCAGCCTGTACGGCGCCGAGCAGGCGCAGCAGCAGGGATACACCCAGGTGCTGTGGCTGGACGGGGTGGAGCACCGGTACCTCGACGAGGTCGGCACAATGAACATCATGCTGCGGATCGATGATGAGGTCGTTACGCCGCCGTTGAACGGTGCCATCCTGGCCGGCATCACGCGGGATTCCGTGCTGCGGTTGTTGCGTGATTGGGGGCTGCGCGTGTCGGAGCGTCCGGTGGCGATCGATGAGGTGATCGCGGCGGCGCAGGCGAGTCGGCTGGAGATGTGGGGCACCGGGACGGCGGCAGTGATCTCCCCGGTCGGCGAGCTTGGCTACAAGGGTGAGCGCTATGTGATCAATGGCGGGCGGACCGGCGAGCTGACGCAGAGGCTGTACGACACGATCGTGGGGATCCAGTATGGCGCTGCGCCCGATCCGTATGGCTGGACGCGCCTGCTGGGCAATCGGCTGGGCGGGTGAACCGGCTCGCGTGGGTGACCCTGGGCTGCGCCGGCGCGGCTTCCGATGACTGTGCCGCGATGCGCCGTGGCCCGGGTGCCGAATAAGGTCAAGCAGAGGTGTGATGGCCGACCGGAACTCGGGCGCGACGACTGGAATGGATCGGACCCGGTTCAAAGACATCCGGGAACGCATCGCACGCATTCCGCGCGTCAAGCTGGCGCTGACGCCAACGCCGTTCGAGGAGGCGCCCAACCTCACCCGCGCGCTGGGCGGCCCGCGCATCTTCATCAAGCGCGATGACCTGACCGGCGTTGCCTTCGGCGGCAACAAGCTGCGCAACCTGGAGTTCCGCCTGGCCCGCGCCATGGCCGAGCAGCCCGACACCGTCGTGGTCGGCCTGGATATCCAGTCGAACTCCGCGCGGCAAACGATCGGTGCCTGCAACAAGCTCGGGCTGAAGACGATCTTGGTACTCGAGGGCGAGAGGCCCGAGGTCGTGCAGGGCAATCTGCTGGTGGACTACCTGCTCGGCGCCGAGGTGGTGTTTGCGCCCACGCGTGAGGCGCAGCGGGCCGCACTCGACGAACACGCGGCGCGGGTGCGCGCTGCTGGCGGCCGGCCGCACATTCTCAACGACAATCCGATGTTTGACGTCGCCTCGGCGCTGGCCTATCTGGAAACCACGCTGGAACTGCTGGAACAGTTGGAGCGCACCAATGTGCGGTCGAACGCTTTCTACATGTCGTCCAGCGGCAAGGGCCAGGCCGGCTTGGTGCTTGGCCGCCGCCTGACCAACGCCGACCTGATGGTGCACGGCATCACCGCGACCGACGAGTTCCACGTCCCGTCGCGCACCGCGGCGATCGCCAACGAGACGCTGCAGGTGTTGGGTCTCGATCTGCGCATCACCGAGGACGAGATCGTCAATGACGCAGGATTTGTCGGCGCCGGCTATGGCATCCCCAGCGAGGCATCCATCGATGCCGTCAAGCTGTTCGCCCGCACCGAGGGCATGATCCTGGATCCGATCTACACCGGCAAGGCGGCGGCCGGCATGATCAGCCACATCCGCGAAGGCCGCTACGGCAAGGACGACACGCTGGTGTTCGTGCACACTGGCGGCACGCCTTCCATCTTTACCTGGAATTCGCTCTGGCTCTGAGAGGATCGCCCCGCCGGGGTGCCTTCCCGTGCCGGGGAATTCGCGCGTAGTCTTTCTCAGGCGCGCTAATATTACTGATGCCGGCGGCGCAACGAGATCTCGCCGAGGGCAGCAATTCTCATTTTGGCGTGGCCGGATAGCGTACGTCGTCATGGCCGGGCTTGACCCGGCCATCCCCAGCGGCACGGGCCGCAAGAATTGAGCAACTGACCGCAGGTACGGCGGCTGCGGGGATGGCCGGGACAAGCCCGGCCATGACGGGGAGAGGGCGGCGGGCCATAATGAGAATTGGTGCGCCAGGAAGC
>PLXO01000138.1 GCA_003151425.1 Acetobacteraceae bacterium | reverse complement strand
ACAAGCCCGGCCATGACGAAGTGGCAACTAGATGGGCCGAATTGAGAATTGCTGAATGCGCGCCCGTCCCCGCCATCCGTCCCCACGGTCGAAGCGCAGATGGCCGGGACAGACCCGACCATGACGAGACGGCGAGGTCGTCGCGCCAGCCTGCGAATTGCCGTGCCCGCACCGCGCCGGCTTGCCCGCTGTCGTGCCGCGGGCGCAGACTGACGCCCCACCCCGAGGCCCTGCCACCCTATGTCGCGCCCCGACCTCGCCGCGTCGGCCGATCTCGCCGGTGCGTCCATTCGGCTCACCGGTGTCAGCCGCCGGTGGGGGGACGTGGCCGCGCTCGATCGTATCGCGCTCGACGTCGCTCCAGGGCGTTTCACCGTGCTGCTTGGACCCTCCGGCTGCGGCAAGTCGACCTGCCTGCGGATCGTTGCCGGATTGGAGACGGCAAGCGAGGGACGGGTGGAGATCGGCGGGCGCGACGTGACGCATCTGCCGCCGGCCGCGCGTGGTGTGGCGATGGTGTTCCAGTCCTACGCGCTGTTCCCGCATCTGACCGTGGCAGAGAACATCGTGTTCGGCCTGAAGGCACGGCGGGTGGCGCCGGCGGAGCGCGCGCGCAGGCTGCATCGCGCGGTGGAGATGCTGGGTATCGGGCGGCTGCTGGAACGCAAACCGGCGCAATTGTCCGGTGGGCAGCAGCAGCGCGTGGCGCTCGGCCGCGCCATCGTCGCCGAGGCGCCGGTCTGCCTGATGGATGAGCCGCTGTCGAACCTGGACGCTCAGCTTCGCGCCGAGATGCGGCGCGAAATCCTGGCGCTGCAACGCCGCCTGGGCATCACCATGCTGTTCGTGACGCACGACCAGACCGAGGCCATGAGCATGGCCGATCAGATCGTTCTGCTGCGTGACGGACGCATCGAGCAGGACGCGCCGCCGGCGACCATTTACGCCCGCCCCGCGACGGAGTTTGCCGCCCGGTTCATCGGCACGCCGCCGATGAACCTGTTTCCGTTGGCGCAACAAGGCGAGGGCATGGTCATCGCCGGCAGCGATGGACCGGTCCTGGCGCGCTCGGTCTCCGGGCCGACGCTGGGCGGTATCCGGCCGGAGGATTTGCGGCTCGCGGACGCCGGGATCGCCGCGCGCGTGGCGGACGTCGAATACCTCGGCGCCGATACGGTGCTGGCCTGCGCCGTGGGCACGACGACGCTGCTGGCGCGCCTGCCCGGCCGCGTCGCGCCCGAAGTCGGCACCGAGGTCCATCTGGCCGTCGGCGCGCCGCTTCATCTGTTCGATCGCGCAACCGGCCGGCGCATCGATGCCGTCGCTGCACCAACGGAGACCGTTCCCGCATGATCCACGCAACTCGCCGGCTTCTGCTGGGTGCCGCCGGTGCGCTGGCCACCCCCGGCATCCTGCGTGCCCAGGGCGCGCGGGAGATCAGTTTCTACTTTCCCGTTGCGGTCGGCGGCCCGATCGCCAAGATCATCGACGGATATGCCGCCGACTTCATGCGCGAGAACCCGACGATCAAGGTGACGCCGATCTATGCGGGCACGTATCAGGAGACGCTGATCAAAGCGCAGACGGCGTTGAAGGCCAGCTCTGGCCCGCAGCTCGCGGTGCTGCTGTCGACCGACGTGTTCAGCTTGATCGACGACGACATGATCGTGCCGATCGATACGCTGGCGGACACCGATACCGACAAGGCCTGGCTGGGCAGTTTCTACCCAGCCTTCCTGAAGAATGGTGAGGTCGGCGGCCATACCTGGGGCGTGCCGTTCCAGCGCTCGACCATCGTGATGTTCTGGAACAAGGCGGCGTTCCGCGACGCCGGGCTGGACCCGGACAAGGCGCCGGCCACCTGGCAGGAGCACGCCGAGTTCGCGATGAAGCTGACGAAGCGGGAGGGCGACGCGGTGAGCCGGTGGGGGGTGGAGATTCCCGCCACCGGATTTGCCTACTGGTTGTTCCAGGCGCTGGCGACCGAGGCCGGCGGCACGCTGGCCTTCAGCGAGGGCCAGGAGACCGACTTCGCCGGCCCCGCCGCGGTTGCCGCGTTGCAGTATTGGGTCGATCTAAGAACGAAATACCGCGCGCATCCGCCGGGCGTTGTAGAATGGGGCACCACGCCGAGCGACTTTCTGCAACAGAAGGTGGCGATGATGTGGACCACCACCGGCAATCTGTCGAACATTCGCAAGAACGCAACGTTCCCATTCGGCGTGGCGATGCTGCCGGCCGATAAGCGACGCGGCAGTCCGACGGGCGGCGGCAACTTCTACATGTTCAAAGCCGCGAGCGAAGCGCAGCGCCTGGCGGGGATGAAGTTCATGCGCTGGATCAGCAGCCCGGAGCGTGCTGCTCAATGGGGTATCGAGACCGGGTATGTCGCGACACGCCCGGACGCGTGGGAGACCTCGACGATGAAGCAATACGTCGCGGGCTTTCCGGCGGCGGCGGTGGCGCGCGACCAGTTGCAATATGCCGTTGCCGAGCTGTCCACGCACGACAACCAGCGGGTGACACAGGCGCTGAACGATGGTGTGCAGGCAGCGCTGACCGGACGCGCCACGCCCGAGGCGGCGCTCGGCGAAGCGCAGGCCACCGCCACGCATCTGCTGCGATCCTTCAAGCACTGACGTCAACCATCAAGCGCCGACGCCAAACCATCAAGCACTGACGCCAACTCATAAAGGGGGAGACTATCATGATTCGACGCCGTCGTCTGTTCGCCGCCTCGGCGGGGTTCGCCGCGGGCGCGCTCGCCGCGCCTGCGTTGCTGCGTGCACAGGAGGTGAAAGCGCTGACGTTCTATTATCCGATTGCCGTCGGCGGCTCGCTGCAGACGATCATGGATGGGTATTGCGCGGACTTTGCGAAGGAGACCGGTATCACCATCAACCCGGTCTATTCGGGCGACTACAGCCAGACGCTGATCAAGGCCACCACCGCGATCCACGGTGGCGCCGGTCCGCATTTCGCGGTGCTGCTGGCGGCCGAGATGCACAGTCTTGAGGACGCCGAGATCCTGGTCTCGCTCGACGAGATCGGGTTGGACGCCGATGGGCGCAAATGGCTGGACGGGTTCTATCCGGCGTTCATGGCCAACAGCCATGCCGAGGGCAAGACCTGGTCGGTACCGTTCCAGCGCTCGACAGCGATCTTCTATTACAACAAGGCGGCGTTCACCGAGGCCGGGCTGGACCCGGAGAAATTCCCCACGACCTGGGCCGAGCTGGGCGCGACGGCAGAGAAACTGATCAAGCGCGACGCGTCGGGCAAGGTGGCGCGCTGGGGCATCGAAATCGCCGCTGATCTTGGCAACGCGCAATGGACGTTCGGCGCATTGGCGAACCAGGCCGAGCAGAAGCTGATGAACGAGGCCGGCACCGAGGTCTACTTCAACCAGCCCAAGACCATCGAGGCGATGACATTCTGGCGCGATCTGGCCGCCAAATACCGTGCGACACCGGACGGCGTGTCGAGCTGGCCGCAGCTCTCGCCGGATTTCCTGCAGGGCAATGTGGCAATCATCCAGCACACCACGGGAAATTTGACCAATGTGCGGAACAACGCGAAGTTTTCGTTCGGCGTCGCCGGACTGGCCGGCAAGGTCAGCCCGCACACCGTGGTGGGCGGCGGCAACATGTATTTCTTCAAGAACGCCTCGCCGGCCGAGCTTCAGGCGAGCCTGCGCTTCGCCCGCTGGGTTACCGCGCCGGAGCGTGCGGCCGACTGGTCGATCCGCACCGGCTACATCGCGACCAGCCCGGCCGCGTATGAGACGCCGGCGCTGAAGGAGTACATCGCCAAGGTCCCGGCGGCGAATGTTGCGCGAACGTTTCTGCCGGTGGCGACCGGGGAGCTGTCGGTGCACGAGAACCAGCGCGTCTACAAGGTGCTGACCGACAACATCCAGGCCTGCCTGGGCGCCAGCAAGACGCCCGCGAAGGCGATGGCGGACACGCAGGCCGAGGCGGATCGGATTCTGAAACCGTTCAAGCGGACCTGAGATATGCGCGAGCACTTTCTCACCGTCATGGCTGGGCTTGACCCGGCCATCCGCCCCCACCGGCGGTGCGTAGATGGCCGGGTCAAGCCTTGCCCCCGGGTACTTGACCCGGCCATCCGTTTCGGCACCGGTGGCGCGACGGATGCCCGGGTCAAGCCCGGGCATGACGATAGGGGCGGGGATAATCGAAACGATGCGTCGCGAAACCATCCATGCGTGGCTACTGCTGCTCCCCGCCCTGATCCTGCTGGTGGCGTTCACCCATTGGCCGGCAATCGCGACGTTGATCGACAGCCTGTATGCCACGCCGCACGGCAGCCGGCCGCCACCCTTCGTGGGCCTCGACAACTATGATGGCCTGATCGCCGACCCCGTCTTCTGGCAGGCGCTGCGCAACAACGCGCTTTACGCGACGGCGACCATTCCGGCCGCGGTCGTGCTGGCGTTGGTCATGGCGCTGGCAGTGAACCAGGCACTGCCCGGACGTGCGATGCTACGCATGGCGTATTTCCTGCCGACCATGCTGCCGATGATCGCGGTCGCGAATATTTGGATGTTCTTCTACACGCCCGATTACGGCCTGTTCGACCGCATCGTCGGTTTCTTCGGCGGCGGCCGGCACAACTGGCTGGGCGATCCCGACACGGCGCTGCCGGCGATGATGCTGGTCGCGGTGTGGAAGGAGGCAGGGTTCTTCATGATCTTCTACCTCGCCGCCTTGCAGACCATGCCGATCGATTTGAAGGAGGCGGCGGCGCTCGAGGGATCGTCGTGGTGGAACTACTTCCGCCGCGTGACCTTCCCGTTGCTGATGCCGACTACGCTGTTCGTGCTGGTCAACGCGGTGATCAACGCGTTCCGGGTGATCGACCATGTGGTGGTGATGACACGCGGCGGGCCGGACAACGCAACGACTCTGCTGCTGTTCTACATCTACGAAACCGGATTTCGCTTCTGGGACACCGGCAGCGCCGCGGCGGCGACGGTGGTGCTGCTGGCGATCCTGGGCGCGTTTGCCGCGTTGCAGTTCGGCGTGCTTGCCCGACGGGTGCACTACCGATGATGGTTGCGGCGCACCGGCCCTGGGGCAAATGGCTGGAGATCGTTGGCGCCTGGATGCTGGGTATCCTATGGCTGCTGCCGCTGCTGTATGCGTTGTGGGCGGCGTTCCATCCGTCCTATTATGCGACGCGCTTCGAGCCGCTGGCGCCGTTGACCTTGGCGAACTTTGAGGCCGCCTGGCAGGCGGCACCGTTTGCGCGCTATCTGCTGAACACCACGCTGCTGGTCAGCCTGATCCTGGTGGCGCAGTTCGTGCTGTGCACACTGGCCGCCTTCGCGTTCGCTCGGTTGATTTTTCCCGGGCGAGACTTGTTGTTTGCCGTCGTGCTCCTGCAACTCATGGTGATGCCGGACGTGCTGCTGGTGGAGAACTATCGGCTGCTGGCGCGGCTGCATCTGGTGGATACGATCGTGGCGATCGCGCTGCCGTATCTGGGATCGGCGTTCGGCATCTTCCTGCTGCGCCAGACGTTCCTGACCATTCCGCAGGCGTTGGACGACGCGGCGCGCCTGGAAGGCTGCTCACTGCTCGGCCGGTTATGGCGTGTCTACGTACCGCTGGCCCGTCCGACCTACATTGCCTACGGGCTGGTGTCGGTTTCGTATCATTGGAATAACTTCCTGTGGCCGCTGGTGATCACCAACTCGGTGACCACGCGGCCGTTAACGGTCGGACTGGCGGTGTTCGCCTCCACCGATCAGGGGATCGACTGGTCGATCATCACCGCGGCTACGCTGATGACGAGCGCGCCGTTGCTGATCGCGTTTCTGCTGTTCCAGCGTCAGTTCGTGCAGAGTTTCATGCGGGCGGGGATTCGCTAGCGCTAGGCAAGTTTCTCCCCCTCCCGTTGAGGGCTTGGGCCGCGAAGCGGACCAAGCCCTCAACGGGAGGGGGAGAAACTTACTACTTCTTCACCCCCAATCCGCGCATGAACTGGTCACGAATTCGCGCGGGATCGCGCTCCGTCGTATCCACCGGCTTGCCGGTATCGATCCGGCAGCCGATCAACCACAGGCCGTCCTCGCGCAGCGCGAGATCGACCATCTCCTCCAGCGCGCTTTCATCCGCGGCCCAGGCGCTCTGCGTGATGCCGGCGCCGCGCGCGATCGCAACGATATCGGCCCCGAGTTCGCTCGCCGCCTTCTGCCCACCGGTGATCTGGTACGTCCCGTTGTCCAGGATGACGATCGTCAGGTTGCTCGGTGCCCGGTGCGCGACCGTCGTCAGCGACCCGAGCTGCATCAGGATCGATCCGTCGCCCTCCAGCGCTATAACCTGGCGCTGCGGCTGCGCGATCGCCACGCCGTGCGCGATCGGCACCGCCAGGCCCATCGAGCCCAGCATGTAGAAGTTCTGCGGCCGCCTTCCCGCCGCCCACAGATCGAAGTTGCTGTAGCCGATGCCGCCGATCACCGCCTCATCGTGGTGCAGCCGCGCGACAATGCGTTGCGTGATATCGAAACGGTTCATCACCTTGGCCTGCTCGCGGCGGAGCGGCTGGTTCGCTGTCAGGGCCATGTGCCCGCTCCTACTTCTGGAAGACTTTGCCCCCGGTCAGCAGGGGCGAGAGGATGAAGGTGACGGGCGCCTGGGTGGCGACGGCCTGGCGGATCGAACGGTCGATCGTGAATTCGACCTCATCGAGCCGGGTGAGCGTGTGGTGCTCCATCGCCAAAGAATCCAGCACGGGGCGCATGGTCCGCGCGACCAGTGCCTGGCCAATGTTGAACTCGCCCAACGTGCCGCGTTCCGACACCATCAGTAGCACCGGAATTTGGAACGGCACCGCCAGTGAGGCTATGGCGTTCGGCAGCGTGGCAAAGCCCGAGGTCTGCATCAGCACGATGCCGTGCACCCCGCCCATCCAGGCACCGGCGACGATACCGAGGGCCTCTTCCTCGCGCGTCGTGACGAAGCAGGTGAAGAACGTGTCGGCCTCGATCAGCTCGATCAGCGGTCGCAATACGTTGTCGGGAACGTAGGTGACCAGGCGAACGTTGTGCTGCTTCAGCACGTCCCGCACGATTTCGTACCATGTCCGATCCGGACCGGCGGTATCCGCAGCGGTATCCAACGGCATCGAGGCAACTCCTGATGGCGAGCGCGTGATATTTTGCGCCAGAACGGGGTGTGGCGATAGGGCCGTGGCGGGCGGAACGCGGTGACGCCTTGCACAGCAGGGCAACCGTTCGTAAGGAGTTCCGCGCGGAGGGCGGCGCCGCGACTTCCGCCGGCGCCGCGGCGAACCCTGAGGAGAACTGCCATGCCGGATAGCGGCGCGTATGACGTGATCGTGGTTGGCGCCGGCAATGCCGCGCTGTGCGCCGCCCTCGCCGCCCGCGAGCACGGGGCCAAGGTGCTGGTGCTGGAGAAGGCGAGCGAGGAAGAGCGTGGCGGCAACTCAACCTTCACTGCCGGCGGATTTCGTTTCGTGCACCACGGCGTCGAAGACCTGCGCAAGGATGTGCTGGTCGATCTGTCGGAGAGCGAGGCGACGCAGATGTATATCCCGCCGTTCACGGCGGAGATCTACATGGACGACCTTTTGAAGGTTACCGAGAACCTGTCGGAGCCGGAACTTGCGGACCTGCTGGTCAACCGCTCGCGCGAAACCGTGGTGTGGATGCGCGAGAAGGGCGTGCGCTGGATTCCGATGTTCAGCCGCCAGTCCTACATGGTGAAGGGGGTGCAGACCTTCTTCGGCGGCATGGCCGTCGAGGCGGTCGGTGGTGGCTGGGGCCTGGTCGACTTCCTGTTCCGCGCGGCCGAGCGCAACCAAATTCCGGTTCGTTACAACACCGCGCTGCGCAAGCTGACCCACAACCGCAAGGGTGAGATCACCGGCGTCACCGTGTTCGGTCCCGACGGCTACGACGATATCGCGGCGAAATCCGTGGTGCTCGCATGCGGCGGCTTCGAGGCTGACCCGGAGATGCGCGTGCGCTATTACGGTCCCGGTTGGGAAATGGCCAAGGTGCGTGGCACGCGGCACAACACCGGTGACGGCATCAAGGCCGCGTTGGATATCGGTGCGGCGGCGTTTGGCGGCTGGTCCACGTGCCATGCGGTGCAGTGGGACATCAGCTCACCGCCGTTCGGCGACCGCGTGGTGCTGGACAACTACCAGAAGCATTCCTATCCGATCGGCATCATCGTCAACGTCAACGGCGAGCGCTTCGTCGATGAAGGCGCCGACTTCCGCAACCACACCTATGCCAAGTACGGCCGCGAGGTGATGAAGCAGCCGCAACGCATGGCGGTGCAGATCTTCGACCAGAAGACCATCAAGATGGTGCGCGATGAATACCGTATTCGCCAGGTGACCAAGGCCGAGGCGAACACGCTGGAGGACCTGGCACAGAAGCTGGAGATCAGTGCTGAGGGCTTGATGCGCACGGTGGCGGCGTTTAACGCGGCGTGTCAGCCGGGCGATTACAATCCGGCGATTTTGGACGGCAAGTGTACCAAGGGCATCACGCCGCCCAAGTCGAACTGGGCGCTGCCGATCGACGAGCCGCCGTATAGCGGATTCGTCGTCACCTGCGGCATCACCTTCAGCTTCGGCGGGTTGAAGATCACCACCGACGGCGAGGTGGAGGACACCACCGGGCGGATCATTCCGGGGCTGTTCGCCGCCGGCGAGCTGGTGGGCGGCGTATTCTACCAGAACTACCTGGGTGGGGCGGGACTGATGTCGGGCTCGGTGTTTGGGCGGATCGCCGGCAACTCGGCCGGGCGCTTCGGGAAGGGATGAGCGGCGGCGAGACCGGTGGCAGGACCCTGTTGCCATGGCGGGGTGAAACTGCGCCCACGGGCGGGCCGTGTGCGGCGACACGGTCGCGGCGTCGCGCTAGACTGACGTCATGACCGTCGCCTTACGCCAACCGATGACCCTTGCCGAGTTCCTCGCCTGGGAAGAGCGTCAGGAGATCCGGTACGAGTTCGATGGCTTCGAACCCGTTGCGATGACCGGCGGGACGTACGCCCACGATCGCATAACGTTCCATCTGCAGCGCGCACTGAACACGCGGCTCGCGGGCACGCCCTGCCAGCCTGCCGGACCGAATGTGAAGATCCTGACCCCGGGTAAGGCGCGTTATCCGGACGGGCTCGTCACCTGCTCGCCGATCAAGCCGGACGCGACGGTGATCGAAAACCCGGTCGTCGTTTTCGAAGTGGTCAGCGAGGATACCGCGCGCATCGACCGGATCGAGAAGCTGCGCGAATACCATGCTGTCCCGTCGATCAGGCGCTACGTCATCTTGGAGCAGAAAAGTGTCGCGGCAACGGTGTTCGAACGCCACGGTAAAAATTGGACGGCGTACGCCATTACCGAGGAAGACACCTTGCGAATGCCCGAAATTGAGATTGAGATACCTTTGATCGAGCTGTACGAATCATTGGATTTCGCGGCCGGGCAGATCGCGTAGCCGGCTTACGGCACGCCGCTTTTGTCGCGGTGGGCAACAGCTTCTTTCGCGGTACCCTTGACCGTGGGGATGGCCGGGTCAAGCCCCATAGG
>PLXO01000322.1 GCA_003151425.1 Acetobacteraceae bacterium | reverse complement strand
CAAACCGGGGTCGAGCAGATACCCGCACCCAACTGGCACTGATGGCGTTCAAAGTCATGAACACGTTCCGTAACGCATTCAATCGGTCTTTGGATAGGGCAAACCCAACAACCACCTTGTTCAGGTCATCCGGCGAAATTATCCAGTATGGGGGCCGGCTCACATCCTCCAATGCGCCGGCGCCAGCAAAGCCTTGCTCTAAAGCAAGAAACGATCGAGACGGTAGCGGGTCATGAAACGAGAACCAACCCCCATCGACAAACTGCCCACGTGGATGCTCATAGCCAATGCCGCTCAACCCAGTCATCATGATAGTATGGCCATCGAATCCATCGGTGACTAATACTGGGAAAGTTGGTCTATTAAATCCAAACTCTAAGCAAATTGCCGCCAATGACCAGACCAATTGCTGAGGGTGAAGAAATACCGCTGGTACATGCTTTCCCAACTCCGTCTCGAAGCGTTTGCTTACAAACATGTGAACAGGTTGCGCGTGGAGCAATTGTGCGGAGCCCCAACACTCGTCCAGAGTGAGACCTTCATTCAGAAAACCATCGCCATTTGTTGCGACAAAGTCACGGAACTCTCGCGCTAACGACATCATATTGAACGTTCTGAGCGCGTCACCCGTCGGCATCGAGTTATCGTGAATCCAGAAGCGGCCAACCCAAAGCATCAGCGCGTTTCGGAAAACGGTTTCGTCGACCAAATCAATCTGAAATGGATCATATTTGGGCGAGTCAGTGACGTACTTCCATGAAAGTCTCGACAATAGCGGTGCGAGAGCTCCTGCACCTGAAGTTGCCTTCGACAGGTTATTGCGGCCACCAAAGCGTATTACTGAAGCCATCGTTATGGAACCTCTCCAGATACATTTGGTTACGGGCTAATCGGGATTAACAGAGTCAAAGAAGCTCTCATAAGTCGAAGAAGAATTATCGGAAGCAGCGCCGCCAAATCTGATACGGCCACCGCCGCCGAAGACCTTCTCGAACATAGACGGCTTGACGCGAGAAAGTCTGAACAATGGCGTCAAACCTTGTTGAGTGATGAAGCGAACAATGTCGCCACTTTGAGATTTGACAGTAAGGCCTGAATTTGCTCTTGCGAGACATGACGCTTGAATCGGCACGTTTGCCGATAGTTCGAGAGTAGCTTTAGAGGAGTTCGAAACCACTATTGTTGCCGCCCCCGTTCGCACTAACGTGTCGACTACGCCCCATTGCTTTTCCCATTTGCCGACGCGGTAAAGCTCAACGATCGCCCTCCCCATGCGCACTTTGTCGTCAACCTCATCTACGAAACAGTCCACGGCTTGAAACACAAACCCGCCTTCCCGGCTAAATTGAATCGAGAGGCCGATATCGGCAGCGAGCGGTGCTGCGGAGGGAGAGAGTTCGGCTCCGGACTTTGTCTGCATTTCAACGCCCGACTCAGAAGTGAGGGCGAAATCGACGGCGCTGGCACCTGGCCTGACCTTGAACGGAATGCCAAGACTCTTTAGCGATGTAAGATGCTTGAACAATCCGCCCTCCAGGACGCCAACATCGCCGAGTGCAACCGTGGAATTCGGCATCCAGGTACCAAGAAGCGAAAAGCGGTTATAAATGGTCTGGAGGTATATCCTAGACGCGTTGGTCATACGGAATGTCTCCCCTTCAGCCCTTAGGCGCGGTATAAATCCAACCATTCACTTCATGGTCGCATCCTGTTCGGTCGCGGTCAAGGGACGGAATGTGGGCCAGTACACTTAATAAGACGGTGCGCGGATTTATAAGTGTGCGATCACAACCATTAATCAACCAGCATCCGAATCTCCACGCGAAGCAGCCGGTGCTTCCTACCGAGTTCGTCCCCCTTGTCTTTGCCCGAGGCGCCCGGACGCCTCCGGGGCCACTGCGCCGGGCTGCCAGATCGGTTAGCTTGATTCAACAAGCGGCCTGGTATATATTCCTACAGACGTCAACCCAGTTCTCAGCCGGAGTCGCATCATGTCCCCCACCGAAGCCGAACTCGCCTACCGCGCCGCTCTGCGCGCGCTGCCGGACTTTCGCTTCGGCCGCGATCTGATCGCCTGCTGCGCGCCCTGCCGGCACCACCGCCGGGCGCACACGTCGCTTGGCGGCATGCGCACCTCCGGGGGATCATTCAGGAGATCCGCGCGTTCAATTCGCGCAACCCGGTGGAGGCCAGTTTGGTCTCGCAAATCATTGCGACCCGTCACGCGGCCGCGGCGCGCGAGTCCCTTGATCCGACGCTGTCGGCGCGGCTGGTCGCCGGGATGCGCCGCAGCGCGGAGGCGCTGTTGCGGGCGGCCAGGCAGGCGGAGCGCCTGCTGAAGAAGGGGCAGGCGGGACGGGTAGCCGGGGGTCAGGCGCCGGCGGAGGGCGAGTTCGATCTGGAAGCGCTGGATGCGGTCTGGCGCGGGACCGACCTCCAGGTGCCTGTCCCGGGGGTTGACCCGGTAGGACTACAATCCGGTGGTCATGCGGGGGTTGGCGCAGCCTCACCCGCGGCGCCGCACGACCCGCGGCAGCCCGCTGCGGCGCCCGCCCCCGTCGAGCGGGTCAAATATACCTTGTGTGGACAGCGGATCGACCTGGTGCGGCTTGCGACCATGCCGGCGGCTGGGACGGCGTGACCATGTGCAACCAGGAAACCCCGGCCTTCGCCGAGGCGGGACTCCCGGTCGCGCCGCCGGCGCGACCCGAGCGTGGGACCGGCCCGCTGCGGAACGGCAATTCGCGGGGCAACCCGAACCTGGCACCGCGTTGCGGGGCGCGAGCGCGCTCCGGCTGCGCGTGCCGCGCGCCGGCGATGGCGAATGGGCGGCGCAGGTTCCATGGCGGGAAGAGCACTGGGCCGCGGACGCAGGCGGGGATGGCGCGGATGGCCGCCGCGCACACGACGCACGGGCTGTACAGCGCGTCCGGCGCGCCGCAGCGGGCGGCACGGCGGTATATCCGGACGCTGATCGTGCGGTCGCGGCTGGTGGCGGAGGCGACGCGGTTGCGGGCGCACCTGCCGCCGGAGATGGCGGCGCGGCTGGAGCAGGGTCCGCCAGAGCTGCGGTCGCCGCCACGTTTGGGATCCAGTGGGTGTTCGTGGTGACGGCGGCGCTGCTGCTGGCGAATTTGGTCTGGGTGTGGCTGACCGTGCCAGAGCCGGGCGCGCCCGGGCGCGCTGCCAGCGCATGACGCACGCGCCTCACGCCGTCCATTGCACCTCGTAGGCCGGCATCAGCCGAAGCTGCCAGCCTCACCCTGGTCGCCGCATCGACCGCCGCCGCAAACCATTCCTATCCGTCCGGATCAGTTCGATCTCGGCTGATTGTTCGACCGTTTTGATTTGGCTCCGCCGGCGCCTGCCCCCGGGCTTGCCCCGGTGGGCGGAGCCCTGACCTTGCTTCGGTTTACGCGATTGCCCCGGCTCGCAGTCCGGTTTGGGTTTGCAGGCTGGGCCGCATCGGCTATCTGATCCGGCTTCGCTGAAGACCACAGCCCCAGTTCGAGCGCGCGCCCGCATGTCCAGCCCCTCCACCGTGACTGACGCGCCCGTCTTGCAGGAGGCCGGAGGCGATGATCCGCCCATGCCGGATGGCTGGCGGGACGGCGGGTCGCGCGCGTTGGCTGCGTTGCGCGCCGAGCTGGACCGCATCGATGACGCGTTGCACGACCTGCTGATGCAGCGGGCCGGCGTGATCGAGCACGTGGCCCGCGCCGGCAAGCGCGGCGCGCTGCGACCGGGGCGGGAGGCGGCGATCGTCCGCCGCCTGCTCGCCCGGCACCATGGCAGCCTGCCGGCACCCACGCTGATGCGGATCTGGCGCGAGCTGCTGGCCGGCACCACCACGATGCAGGGTGGGTTCACCGTGGCGGTCTGCACTGCTGGCGGCGACAGCCAGTACATCCAAGCCGCCAGGGAGCACTTCGGCGCCCTGACGCCGCTGCGCGCCCATCGCAGCCCCGCGCAGGCGATCGGCGAGGTCAGTGCCGGCGTCGCGACCGTCGCCGTGCTGCCGCTGCCGTCGGAGACCGAGGAGCCGCGCGATGCCTGGTGGACCGCGCTGCTGCACAAGGACGAGCCGCGCATCCATGTGGTCGGCCGCCTGCCGTTCTGGCGTCCGCGCCCGGAGGGGGCGCCCGACGTCCAAGCC
The DNA here is from genome assembly GCA_003151425.1 of Acetobacteraceae bacterium. Lineage (GTDB taxonomy): Bacteria > Pseudomonadota > Alphaproteobacteria > Acetobacterales > Acetobacteraceae > Palsa-883. The sequence continues at coordinate 3,998 of PLXO01000322.1, read as the reverse complement.
CTGGTGATCGCCGCGGTGGCGCCGGATGCGTCGGGCAACGACCGCTCGCTGCTGGGCCTGGAACTGCCGCTCGAGGTCAGTCGTACCCGCCTCACCACCGCCCTCACGACGGCTGGGTTCGAGACCGGGCAGATCATCCTGCGCCGCGATCCGGGCGCACCCGCCGCCGACGTCCTGGCCGAGGTGGAGGGGTTCGTGGCCGACGACGATCCGCGCCTCGGCACGCTCGACACGGTGCTGCGCCGCCCGGTGGTGCTGGGCGCGTATGCCATCCCGATTGACGGAACCGCCGCATGACCAGCCCACGTCCACGCCCGGAAGTCCTGCAAATATCTCCCTATGTCGGCGGCGAGGCGACGCTGGAGGGGATGAACCGCGTCTACAAGCTGTCATCGAACGAGGGCGCGTTCGGCGTGCCACCCGGCGCGCAGGACGCCTATCGCCGTCTGGCCGGTGAGCTGTACCGCTACCCCGACGGCAGCGCGCTGGATCTGCGCCGCGCCATTGGCGCCCGCTTCGGCCTGGACCCGGCGCGCATCGTCTGCGGCTCCGGGTCCGACGACCTGATCTACCAGCTCTGCCTGGCGTATGGCGGCCCCGGCCGCGACATCCTTATGACCGAGCACGGCTTTTCGATCTACCACATCGCCGGCACCTACGCCGGGTCGCGCGTGATCAAGACGCCGGAGCGCAACCTCACCGCGGACGTGGACGCGATCCTTGCCGCCGTCTCGCCGTCCATCCGGCTGTGCTTCCTTGCCAACCCGAACAACCCCACCGGCTCCATGCTGCCCTATGAGGAGGTCGCCCGCCTGCGCGCCGGCCTGCCGCAGGAGGTGCTGCTGGTGCTGGACGCCGCTTACGCCGAATACGTCGAGCGGCCCGACTACGATCCGGGGATCCGCCTGGTCAACGCGACCGACAACACGGTGATGACCCGCACGTTTTCGAAGATCTTCGGTCTGGGCGGGATGCGCATCGGCTGGGCCTACGGGCCGCCGGCGGTGATCGACGTGTTCAACCGGGTACGCCCGCCGTTCAACGTCTCAATCGCCGCACAGGGTGCGGCGATTGCCGCGCTGGCCGAGCCCGGCTGGGTCGAGAAGGGCCGCGCCCACAACAGCGAATACCGCCCGAAGCTGGCCGCCGCCCTGACCGCGGTGGGCATCAAGGTCTGGCCCAGCGAGGGCAATTTTGTCCTTGCCGACTTCGCCACCGCGGACCGCGCCGCGGCCGCCGACGCGCACATGCGCCGGCGCGGCGTGATCGCCCGCCAAGTCGGCGGCTATGGCCTGCCGCAGTGCCTACGCATCACCGTCGGCAATGTCGAGGAGGTGCAGGTCGTCATCGATGCCCTGGCTGAATTTATGACCGAGCCGGGTTCATGACGCTGCCAGGATTGAAGCCGAGCCGGCATGCCTGAACCTGTCTTCCAGCGCCTGGCGCTGATCGGCATCGGCCTGATCGGCAGCTCCGTCGCGCGCATCGCCAGGCAGCGCGGCGACCTGGCGCGCGAGGTGGTGGTCACCGCGCGGACGCAGAAGACACTCGACCGGGTCAAGGAGCTCGGTTTCGCCGACCGGATCGAGGCCGACCCCGGCCGCGCCGTTGCCGGTGCCGACTGCGTGATGCTGTGCGCCCCGGTGGGTGCCTTCGCCGACCTTGCGGCGGCCATCGCCCCGCATTTGGCGCCCGGTTCCGTGCTGACCGATGTCGGCTCCACCAAGCAGTCGGTGATCCGCGACGTCGGGCCGCTGGTGCCGGAGGGCGTGCACTTCGTGCCGGCCCACCCGGTCGCGGGCACGGAATATTCCGGCCCGGATTCCGGCTTCACCACCCTGTTCGAGGGCCGCTGGGCGTTGCTGACCCCGCCGCCCGGCACCGATCCGGATGCAATCGAGCGCATCGCCGAGCTATGGCGACGCTGCGGCTCGATGGTGCAGATCATGGAGCCGGCGCATCACGACCGGGTGCTGGCGATCGTCTCGCACCTGCCGCACCTGATCGCCTTCACCATCTGCGGCACCGCCGACGATCTGGCCGACGAGAGCCGCCAGGAGGTGCTGCGCTTCGCCGCCTCGGGTTTTCGAGATTTCACCCGCATCGCCGCGTCCGACCCGGTGATGTGGCGCGACATTTTTCTGAACAACCGCGAGGCGCTGCTGGAGATGCTGGCGCGCTTCATGGAGGACGCCCAGGCGATGTCGCGCGCGGTGCGCTGGGGCGACGCCGGCTACATCGAAGACATGGTCGAGCGCGGCCGCAAGATCCGCCGCAGCCTGATCGAGCTGAAGCAGGCGTAGGGCGGGTCTCGACGCGCCATCCGCAGCAGACACCGGCGGATGATCTCGATCTGGCGCGCCGGCGGCGGTTCGGCCCGAGCGGCCCGGCTACCGCCGCTTCGGGTGGATTCCGGACGTTCGGAAGCCCTTGGGCCTGAGCGGGATCACCATAGGTGGCAGGCTGGTTCTGGTGCATGACTCAAATCTTTTCCGGCCCTGACCTGTTGGGGGACGAGGTCACTTTAGCCGACGCCCCACCGACCACGCCAGTTTCCTGCCGCTGCGCCGCTTGTTGGTCTTCCTCTAGGCCAATCGCACGACCGGCGGTGGCGAGAGCCGTTTTCGCCACCCTTTCGCTAAAGCCGCAAAGGAATCCCACGACCGCAACGAAGTATACGTTTACTGGTGCATCCTGCGCTGTCTGCTGAAAGCTTACATTGATCAAATGTGCCGCCAGCGCGGCACCTACAACGCCGCCGATGATCAAACCAATGATTGGCTGCACCAACCCGAAGAGAAACAGATACAGAGGAGAACGACCTCGAACAGCCTCGAAGCTGCCTATCCGAAGCAGAAGGCTTACAACGCTTCCCAAGCCGCCGAACATGGCCGCCGCAAACGTGGCGTCCATCACACTAGGATTGGCCAAAAATTTTCTTATTCCGGCAAAAAACACCCACGGAGCTAACATCAGTTGTGTGGGAGGAATGTCCAGATAAGCTGATACCAGGGACAATCCGACAAAGATATAACAAACGATGCCCAAGATCACCCTTGCAAGAGACGACGATTTCGACGTCTGAAGAGATAGCGAGTAAGCCACACGCCTCGCGAGATTGGCGTTTCCTGCCCTAAGGGCGAGCAGCCCGTCCCGGGCAGCCTGCCAGTATTCCGAGTTGTCCGGCAACGACAGCGTGAGACGCAGCACCTGATAGCGGGCGAGGATGCCGTTAGCGCCGTTGGCCGCTCTGATGCTGGCGAGCTTCGCCAGCCAATTCTTGTGACCCAGAGTTCTACGATCGGTCGCGCAAAGCTCCTGAATGAGGCGGTCGAATTCAGCACGTGCCGCGACCGACTCCGGCGAGGGACTGGCCGGTTGTGACGCCCCAAGCGCTGTCGCGCGGACTTCGACTTCAAAGTTCGGCGCAACCTTCCCTTCGCCCACGGCGGACTGGACGTTCGCAGGTTCTCCACCGAACGGTGCTTCCGCTCGCGGGGACTGACGGCCAGGTAGGGCTGCGACGTCCCGAGCGTTTTCCTGTGGCGTGTCCATTTGGATAGGTTGGAAGAAACCCCGTAGAGTGTTTGCCGACCCAATATACTCAGTAGAGGCACTGCCGTGTCAACGGAGGTCGCCAGGTCTTGCCAGGAGCACGTGGGCATACATCAAGCAGACCGTGTGAAAACGCGTTTCGCGGCATCAACGTCGATATCCACCGCCAGCGAGGCACGAGGAGAGCAACGATGAGCCTCCTGGCCAACTTTGTGAAAAGACCCGTCCAACAGTGCCATTCTCGGCGTCGGTGTCGACCCACCCGACAAAAATCCTCCCGCATGTGCCTTTCAGGCCGCCACCGCGGCCATCAACTCGGCGAACTCGACGATATTGAGGACCCGTCTGAGATTATAGGCGAGCGCGGTCAAGCTGAACTCGGCACGGACCTTCTTCAAGCCACGCATCAGAAACGCCCCCTGGTTCATCCACTGCTTGATCGA
>PLXO01000140.1 GCA_003151425.1 Acetobacteraceae bacterium | reverse complement strand
AATGGGCGTCCCTACCGCGATCTGACCTCTGACCCTCTCAATATAGATGTCGAGGGAATGGTATGTGAGGTGTTTACGACCTTCGCCCCCACACCTTGCCGACGCGTTGAGGGTTTCATCCGCCCCTCCACGCGTCTCGGCTGCACGTCGACTCACCGACAGCCTGGACTTGCGTCAGCCATGAGTGGCGTTCCGGAAGCCAGCGGCGGTTTCGAGGTCCCAGCCCCGATCCTCAACTCAATGACGCGGCCGCGGGCGGGCGGCCTCGCCGATGATCTCGATGCTGCGGATGACGGCGTTCTGATGCAGTTTGCTGGACTCGAACTGGGCTTGATCCAGGTTGGTCACGAACTCGACGGCGTCACGCGCGGCCTGCAGCATATCCAGCAACAGGATCTCATCCCGCAACATAGACCGGCTCCGCTTCGCGCAGGATTTGACGGCGACGCAGGTAGTTTCGGCTACGTTCAACAGCGAGCCGATCGACCAGATCGACGGGACGGCCGACCGCCTGTTCCAGCGCCTGTTTGATGTCCATAAAGCCTGCCATGCCCGGATCGCGCCCTGGCTCGAACTCGATCAGGAAGTCCGCGTCGCTATCTTGCGCGTCGAAGTCCGCGCCACGGGCAGCGGAGCCGAACACTTCCAGCCGCCGGACGTGGAAGCGCCGGCACAGATCGGCCAGGGCCTCCCTTTTGCTGCTGACGGCGGCGTGCATGGTTGGCTCCGGTGGTGCGATCGGTGACCTGCGGTCTACGGTTCTGTGTAGCATAATCCGGCTGCACGACGTTAGTACCCCTGCACAGTGATCCTGACCGATTGAGCATGCTGCGGCCGTGGCTCGGAGAGGTTGCTAACGCGTACGGTCTCGGCCGGTCTTGCGAACCTTGTAGCGCTACAGAACAAGAACGGTTTTAACGCAGATGAGGGCAGATGCACGCGGAACACGCAGATGGTCCAGCGTGGTTCACAGGCCATCGACCCCCCGTTTGATCTCCAGGCGCGGCTTGGCTGCGCGAAATCAAGCAGCAGGCAGAGCTGCCGGCCGGCCGCTTTCAGATGATTGGTGCTTTGCATCCGAACAGGGACCTTTCCTCGGGTGGGCGGCGCGGCGGTTCCAAGCCACGGGCGGAACGTGACCCGTCCGCGGTCCAACTGCTATAGAGGCGTGATGCGGCCTTCTTGCCATGCTGAGCGGACCGGACGGACGCTGGCCTCGACGGCTGGCGCGCTCGAGCTGCCGCGCTCGGGTCGGCGCCGTGAAACTCGGTGTCCGCTGAATGACTTGCTTGCCTGGCCGCGGTCCACACCAGGCCCCCGGCATACGCCTCTGACCAGAATGAGAACGGCTGCCGCCGAATGACCGATGCAGTACCCGCTGAGACCGCACCCACTGACGCCGCCGCCCCCGCCGACGCGTCCCGCTATGCGTTCGGGGCGGCCGAGCCGCGCTGGCAGCGCGCCTGGGCCGAGCGTGGCTGCTTCCACGTCGCGGACGTGCCGGCGGACGGCAAGCCGAAATACTACGTCCTGGAGATGTTCCCCTATCCCAGCGGCAAGATTCACATGGGGCATGTCCGCAACTACACCCTCGGCGACGTGGTGGCGCGCTACAAGCGGGCGCGCGGCTACGACGTGCTGCACCCGATGGGCTGGGACGCGTTCGGCCTGCCGGCGGAGAACGCGGCGCGCGAGCGGGGCATCCACCCGGCCAAATGGACGCGCGACAACATCGCGGCGATGCGCACCGAGCTGCAGCGGATGGGCCTGTCGCTCGACTGGGCGCGCGAGTTCGCCACCTGCGATCCGGAGTACTACGGCCAGCAGCAGAAGCTGTTCCTGGATTTCCTGGCCGCCGGCCTGGTCGAGCGCAAGGAGAGCTGGGTCAACTGGGACCCGGTGGATGGCACGGTGCTCGCCAACGAGCAGGTGATCGACGGCCGCGGCTGGCGGTCGGGCGCGCCGGTGGAGAAGAAGCTGCTGTCGCAGTGGTTCTTCAGCATTACCAAATACGCGCCGGAACTGCTGGCGGCGCTCGACGGGATGGACCGCTGGCCGGAGCGGGTGCGGCTGATGCAGGCGAACTGGATCGGCCGCAGCGAGGGCGCGCGGCTGACCTTTCTGCTCAGCGCGCCGGAGCAGTGCTTCGAGGGCGGCGAGGTCTATACCACGCGCCCCGACACGCTGTTCGGCATGTCGTTCCTCGCACTGGCGCCGGAACATCCGCTGTCGGCGATGGTCGCGGCGCGCGATCCGGCCGCGGCCGCCTTCATCGCCGAGTGCCGGCGGCTGGGCACCAGCGAGGCGGTGATCGAGGCCGCCGAGAAGCACGGCTACGACACCGGCCTGACGGTGCGCCACCCGTTCATCGAGGGCGCCACTTTCCCGGTCTGGATCGCCAATTTCGTGCTGATGGAATACGGCACCGGCGCGATCTTCGGCTGCCCCGCCCACGATCAGCGCGACCTCGACTTCGCGCGGAAGTACGGCCTCGGCGTCACGCCGGTGGTGCTGCCGCCCGGGGCCGACCCGGCCAGCTTCGCCATCGCCGACACGGCGTATGTCGGTCCGGGCACGATCTTCAACTCTGGCTTCCTCGATGGGCTGGACGTGGCGGCGGCGAAGCGCGCGGCGATTGGCGAACTGGAACGACTGCGCGTGGGGCATGGCGAGGTGAACTGGCGGCTGCGCGACTGGGGCGTGTCGCGGCAGCGCTACTGGGGCTGCCCGATCCCGGTGATCCATTGCGCGACGTGCGGGATCATTCCGGTGCCGGCCGAGCAGCTTCCGGTGTGCCTGCCGGACGACGTGACGTTCGACGCGCCGGGCAATCCGCTCGACCGCCACCCCACGTGGAAGCACGTCGCCTGCCCGCGCTGCGGCGCTGCGGCACTGCGCGAGACCGATACGTTCGATACCTTCGTCGACAGCAGTTGGTATTTTGCCCGCTACTGCAGCCCGCACGCCGCCGTGCCGGTCGATCGTGCGGCGGTCGATCACTGGATGCCGGTCGACCAGTATATCGGCGGCATCGAGCACGCGATTCTGCATCTGCTCTATTCGCGCTTCTTCATGCGCGCGATGCGCCAGACCGGCCATATCGGCGTCGACGAACCATTCGCCGGCCTGTTCACCCAGGGCATGGTGAACCACGAATCGTATCGCGCCGCCGACGGAAGCTGGCTGTATCCCGAGGAGATCGAGAAGCAGCCCGACGGGACGGTGGTGCAGCGGCCGGGCGGCGCGCCCGTCACGGTGGGGCGCGTCGAGGCGATGAGCAAGTCGAAGCGCAATACCGTCGATCCCGGCGCCATCATCGAGCGCTACGGTGCCGATACCGCGCGCTGGTTCATCCTGTCCGACAACCCGCCCGACCGCGACATGGAGTGGACCGAGGCGGGCGTGGCCGGTGCCTTCCGCTTCACCCAGCGCGTGTTCCGCCTGGTCGAGGCGGCTCGTGAGCCGACAGCTAACGACGACGCCGGCCGTGATCCGCCGGGCAATGATCCGATGGGCGCCGATCCAATGGGCAATGATACCGGGGGCAACGATTCAGCGGGCGACGGGTCCACGGGCAATCATCCGGCGGGCGCGATGCCGGAAACTTTCGGGGCGGCCGGCCGGGCACTGCGCCGCGCGACGCACCGGACCATTGCTTCGGTCACCGAAGCGCTGGACTCATTTTCCTTCAACGTGGCGGTGGCGCGGCTGTATGAATTCGTCAACGCGATCACCGAGGCGGATCGCGCCAACGACCGGGTTGGCGTTGCCTGGGCGCGTGGGGAGGCGATGGAGACACTGGCGAAACTGATCTCGCCGATGATGCCGCATTTGGCGGAGGAGCTGCACGCGCGGCTGCATCCGGCCGCGACGCGCCTGGTCGCCGAGCTGCCCTGGCCGGACGCCGATCCCGTGCTGCTGGCGGCCGACACCGTTACCATTGCCGTTCAGGTGATGGGCAAGCTGCGCGCCACGATCTCGGTGCCGCCGAACTCCACCGAGGAGGCGAATACCGCAACCGCCTGCGCTGAGCCGAATGTAGCGCGCGCCCTGGAGGGCAAGCAGATCAAAAAGAAGGTTTACGTGCGCGACCGTATCATCAATTTCGTGGTTGCCGAATGAGCGCGCGCAAGCCTCTCTCCGTCCCCTTGAGGGCTTGGGTCGCGACGCGGACCAAGGGCGGGGGGAGGGGGAGAACGTGATTCCCCGGCGCGGGTTCCTGACGCTCGGCTCCGCGGCGGTGCTGGCGGGGTGCGGATTCCAACCGGTGTACATGCCGACGGCATCCGGCCGGGCCGGACCGGCGCAACGCGAGCTGGCGGCCATCAACGTCGGTCTGATGCCGGATCGACCCGGCATGCTGCTTCGCCAGGCGTTGCAGGACCGGTTCGAAGGCACCGGCAACGTCGTCACGCGACGCTACGACCTGGCCGTCAGCTTCTGGATTGGCGGGTCTGGCCTTGGGATGCAGCACGACAACACCATCACGCGGATCCGGTTGACCGGCCGCGCCGCCTGGACGCTCACGGCGCAGGATCTTGCCCATACGAAGATCACCAGCGGGGCCGCCCACGCGACGGATGCGGAGAACAACCTGGACACGCAGATCTTCGCCTCCGACCTGGAGAACGAGGTGATTCAGAAACGATTGGCCGAGGCGCTGGCCGATCAGATCGCGCTGCAGCTGGCGGCGTTCTTCCGCAAGCGCGCATCCGACGTGGCGGCGAGCTGAGCCTGGATGAAGGTTGACGCGCGCCGGGTCGATGCGTTCGTCAAGGATCCCGGGACCTGCCGCGCGGTGCTGTTCTTCGGCGACGACGCCGGGCTGATCCGCCAACGGGCCGAGACGATGACCCGCGCGGTCGCTGGCGCCCTGGATGATCCGTTCCGCGTCACCGAGCTGGACCGCGAGGATATCGGCAGGCTGGCCGACGAGGCCGCCACGCTGTCATTGACCGGTGGGCGGCGCGTGGTGCGGCTGCGCGAGGTCAGCGATGCCGCCGCCGCCGCCGCGGTGCAGGCGATGCTCGGCGGCCCCGCGCCGGGGTTGGTGGTGATCGAGGGGCCGGGCCTGCCGACGCGCGCGCGGCTGCGCACCCTGCTGGACGCCGCGCCGGATGGGGCCGCGATCGCGTGCTACCCGGAGGACGGGCGGGCGTTGGCGGACACGATCCGGCACGTGCTGGCGGCGGCGGATGTCCAGGTGGATCGCGAGGCGCTGGCCTGGCTGGGATCGCAGCTCGGCGCGGACCGTGCGTCGACCCAGGCGGAGGTCGAGAAGCTGGCGCTGTATGCCGGGCCGGGAGGCACCGTCGATCTTCAGGCGGCAATGACCTGCGTTGGCGACCTGGCCGGACTGTCGCTCGATGACGCTCTGTTCGCCGCGACCGACGGCGATGTGGCGATGACCGACCGGGCGCTGGAGCTGGCGATTGCGGAAGGTGCTGCCGCCGTGGGGGTGATCCGCGCCGGGATGCTGCACCTGCAGCGGCTGCACCGCGCGCGGCTGGCGATGGATGACGGAGCGTCGGCCGCCGACGCGACCAAGGCGGCGCGACCACCGGTGTTCTTCCGCCGGCTCGGGGCGTTCTCGCGGGCGCTCGGGCTGTGGCCGTCGGCGATGCTGACGGGGGCGCTGGCGGGGCTGGCGGAGGCGGAACGCGCGTGCAAGCGTACCGGGGCGCCGGACCTGGTGATCTGCCGCAATGCGGTACTGGCGCTGGCCAGGCGCGCCGCGGTCGTGCGGGCGCGATGATCGGGAGGCGTCGGGTAGGCGGCCGCGCCGTGGCTTGTCGGCCGTGCCGCATGTTCTGGCATGGTATGGCCAGAGAATCGTCGCGACCGACGGCAATGGGGGCACTGTCACGTTGCAGAGCCGGACCGGGCGTCACCGGGTCGGCCGCGGCTGTCTGTGCGAATGAGAGCCGGCTTCCAGCCTTGCGTTGTGTGACCAACAAACCCATCGTGCGCACACTTACCAGGATGCAGCCAATGCCGCACGACCACGAGCTTACAGCGCCGCCAGCGCAGGCCTCGATCGGCGCTGCCATGATGGAGGAAGCGCGCCAGGCCGGATTGCTGGACGGCAAGACGGAGCATGTCAGCTTCCGGGTACCCAAGGCGCTGCTCGAGGCCGCGAAACGGGAGACCGGGCTGCGGTCGACCACCGAACTCGGCCTCGTCGCCCTTGCGATCCTCGCGCGCCCGGACCCGGTGGCGGCCGCGATGCGGCGGACCCGCGGCTCGCTTGGTCCGTCGCATACGCTTGAGTATTGACCTGGAAGCACTGCTCCGGCGCTGCAAGCCGGAGCAGTGGCGCGACCAACTGATCCCACGGCCGATCGAGCACCTGGTCGCGGCGGCGGCCGTCGCCGGCAACGCGCGTTTGGCGCTGGTGCCGGATACGAATGTCTACATCAGGAAAATGGGCGGGACCCTGCCCGCCGACGTCGAGATGCTGCTCGACACCGCGCTGCAATGGCATTGTTCGGTCTGCATCGCCGAAATCACCGCCGGCGTTGCACATTATGACCCCGCCGCGAGCAATTGGCGTCACGTGCGGCGGCAATACGGCATCCTGCTGGGGTGGATCCCGGATACGCGGTTGCTGGTTCCGGATGCGCAATCCTGGCACCTCGCGGGGGTGATTTCCGGCACTCTTGCCCGGACCCAGGGGTTCCAGCCGCATCAACGCAAGGAATGCCTGAACGATGCGTTGATCTATCTGACGGCGGCGAAGCGTGGGCTCCCGGTGGTGACCGCCAACCGAGTGGAGTTCGACATGATCCAGCAGATCGCCCCCGGTGGGACATTCCTGCACTTCTGACCCTGCACATCTGACAAGGTGGGACCTGATCGACTGGTCCAGCCCACCCTTGCACCGCTACCGCCGCCACGCTATGTTCGTAGCCTCAATCATTCTCCGCTGTGTAACGGGGGGTGGCCTTCACGGGCCGCCTTTTTTGTTTTGGACACCAAGGAACCACGCCACGTCAGTCTGGAAACTCGCCTCGCCGCGATCGTCGGCCCGACGCTCGCCGGCATGGGCTACGAACTCGTGCGCGTCATCCTGATCGGCCGCGACCGCCCGACCGTGCAGATCATGGCAGACCGTGCCGACGGCGCGCTGATTACCGTCGCGGACTGCGAGGCGATCACTCACGCCGTTGGTGCCGTGATCGACGTCGAGGACCCCATCCCCGGCACCTGGACGCTGGAAGTCAGCTCGGCCGGGATCGATCGGCCGCTGACGCGGATAAAAGACTGGAACCGCTTCGCCGGCCACCTTGCGCGCGCCGAGACCGAACTGCCGATCGACGGGCGCAAGCGCTTCTCCGGCATCGTGCTTGGCGCCGACGCGGCCACCGCACGGCTGCGGCTCGATGACGGCACCGAAGTTGCCCTGCCTTTGGCGCATGTCCGCCGCGCCAAGCTGGTGCTGACCGACGCCTTGATCGCCGCTACCGCCTCGCGGCCACCAACGAACTAACGCGGACACATGGAGAGGACGCACATGGACACCGCTGTCGCTCGCCCCGAACTGCTGCTGGTCGCCGACGCCGTCGCGCGGGAGAAGAACATCGATCGCGAGGAAGTGCTGGAGGCGATGGAGCAGGCCATCCAGAAGGCCGGTCGCGCCAAATACGGCCACGAGAAGGACATCCGCGCCACCATCGACCGCAAGACCGGCGACGTGCGGCTGTCGCGCTGGCTCGAAGCCGTGGAGGTGATCGAGAACGAGGAAACGCAGATCCCGATCAACGTCGCGCGCAAGGAAAAGCCAGAGATCCAGCTCGGCGAACATCTGGTCGACCCGCTGCCGCCGATCGATTTCGGCCGCATCGCCGCGCAGACCGCCAAGCAGGTCATCGTCCAGCGGGTGCGGGAATACGAGCGCAAGAAGCAATACGAGGAGTTCAAGGACCGCGTCGGCGAGATCATCAACGGCATCGTCAAGCGCACCGAGTACGGCAATCTGATGGTCGAGCTCGGCCGCGCCGAGGCGCTGCTGCGGCGCGACGAGCTGATCGCACGCGAAAGCTTTCGAAATGGCGACCGCGTGCGCGCCTACATCTACGATGTGCGCGACGAACCTCGCGGGCCGCAGATCTTCCTGTCCCGCACGCATCCCGGCTTCCTGGCGAAACTGTTCGCCCAGGAGGTCCCGGAAATCTACGACGGGATCATCGAGATCAAGGCGGTCGCGCGCGACCCCGGTTCGCGCGCGAAGATGGCGGTGATCAGTCGCGACAGCTCGATCGATCCGGTCGGCGCCTGCGTCGGCATGCGCGGCTCGCGGGTGCAGGCAGTGGTGCAGGAGCTGCAGGGCGAGAAGATCGACATCATCCCCTGGTCGCCGCAATCGGCGACCTTCGTGGTCAACGCGCTGGCCCCCGCCGAGGTCACCAAGGTCGTGCTGGATGAGGACGCCGGACGGGTCGAGGTGGTGGTGCCGGATGAGCAGTTGTCCCTCGCCATCGGCCGGCGCGGGCAGAATGTGCGGCTGGCCAGCCAGCTCACCCGCTGGGACATCGACATCCTGACGGAGGCGGAGGAAAGCGAGCGCCGGCAGGAAGAATTCCGCCGCCGCTCCGGGCTGTTCGTCGAGGCACTGGACGTCGACGACGTGATCGCCGGACTGTTGGTCACCGAAGGCTTCACCACCGTCGAGGAGCTCGCCTTCACACCGATCGATGAGCTGGCAGCGATCGAGGGCTTCGACGAGTCCGTCGCGGCCGAGCTGATCCGTCGCGGCGAGGCCTTCATCACCCGCCGCGACAATGAGCTGAACGACCAGCGCATCACGCTCGGGGTCAGCGACGACATCGCGGCGATCGAGGCGTTCACCCCGGCGATGCTGGTGGCACTCGGCGAGAAGGGGGTGAAGACGCTCGATGACCTGGCCGACCTGGCCTCGGACGAGCTGACCGAGATCCTCGGCACCGACGCCATGGACGAGATCACCGCCAATCAGGTGATCATGGCGGCGCGTGCCCACTGGTTCGCGGATGGTGACGCGCCCGACGAGACGGCAGGCATCGTTCCCCCGGACCTGCCTGGGGACGTGGCCGAGGACGTGGCCGAGCAGACGCAGGAGGCGGGTCACGACTGATCCCGCCCTCGCGCCGCTCCACGGTACGGAGCCTCAGGACGCGGGCCGCCACGGCGCTGACCTTCCGGGCGCCGCCGGTCAGGATGCGGACCGCCGCGGTGCTGACCTTGCGAGCGGCGCCGGGCAGGACGCGGCCGGGCACGGCGCCAACGCCGAGGATGCGGACGACGACACCCCGGACGCCGGTCCGCTGCGTCGCTGCGTCGTCACACGTGCGCGGCTGGCGAAGGAGCAGATGATCCGCTTCGTCATTGGCCCGGGCCGCGCGGTGGTGCCCGATCTCGCCGAGCGCCTGCCGGGACGGGGAATGTGGTTGAGCGCGGCGCGGGATGTGGTAGAAACCGCGCGCGTCCGGGGCGCTTTCGCGAAAGCGGCCCGCGGACCGGTCACGGTGCCCCCAGACCTTCTCGAGATGCTGCAGGCGGCGCTGGTCCGACGGATCAGTGAAGGGCTGGGCCTCGCACGTCGGGCCGGGCAGGCGGTGGCGGGCTTCGAGAAGGCGCGCGAGTGGCTGCGTGACGGCCGCGCCGGACTGGTGGTGCAGGCGGCGGATGGCAGCACGGAGGAGCGGGGGCGGTTTCTCTCCAGTGCCCGCGGGACCGTGGCGGTGTGGGCGCCGCTCTCTGCCGCGGCGTTGGGGACGGTGTTCGGACGGGATCGCGTGGTGCATGTCGTGGTGGCGCCCGGGGCACTGGCCGAGCGGATCGGTCTGGACTGCACGCGGCTCGCCGGGCTTGCGCCCGGCCAGGCCGCGAACGACAAGGCCTCGCACGACTGGGCCTCGCACGACTGGGCCTCGCACGACCGGGCTTCGAACGACAAGGCGGCTGGAGCGTGATGGTGCGAGGCGGCAACGTGGGAGCGCGTGAAATCAGGCTCCCCGATGAGTGACGGCCCAAGGCGTGACGGCCCGATGAGTGACGGCAACGTTGACCCGGCGGATCTCCGCCAGCGTGGTGTACGGGACGAATGAGCGAGACGAACGATCAGGATACCAATAAGGGACGGCTTTCTCTCCGGCCCGTGGGACGGCTGGAGGGCGGCCGTACAGTCGATGCCGGCTCGGTGCGGCAAAGCTTCAGCCATGGCCGTTCCAAGGTCGTGCAGGTTGAGGTGCGCAAGAAGCGCGCGCCCGTGCCCGGCCAGGCCGCACCCGGACAGCAGACCGGCGGGCCGAGCACTGGCGGCCTGGGCACCGGCAACCTCGGCGCCAGCGGGCCGGGCACCGGCGGCGCGTCGTCGGCCGCCCCCGCCATGCGCGGCGCGGCGCAGCAGGGACGGCCGCAGGCTGCACCGCGCGCGCTGACCG
>PLXO01000019.1 GCA_003151425.1 Acetobacteraceae bacterium | reverse complement strand
TTCGGCAAGCGACAATTTCCAAGCATCACGCCACCGCATTCCACACATTGCGGGGACGGCAGAACGATCCGGTGTCAATCAGTATCGACACCATGACCTACATCACCCTGCCTGCCGTTTGGCTAGACGAGGACCCCTAACCGACCGGCATGACCTCGTCCGCCGATTTTCTCTCTCAAGCGGCACTGTAACGCTTCGCGACCAGGCCGTGCTGTGGCGTGCGCGAGAGAGCGTCGTGAGGTCCCGTGCCGGCACAGGATTCACGTCATTAAGGCATGCCGGTTGAGCCAAGCTGCTACCCCTATTGAGTGGGGTCGCCCTAGCCGTATGTCGGGAGAAAGCCCGTTCATATTAGCCAACAGCCCGGTTTTATGGCGCAAATCCCTGTAACAGGGAAGCGCCCGCTTTGCCCTAATATTTAGCAGGCCATTTTTCGCCATCTGAAGAGATGACAAAATTTCCTGGGCCGGTAAAATCCGCGTCCTCCTCGCACGAGGTAACATCCGGAAATAGCCACGGTGAAGGTCGCCTCATTATTTTTTCGTATCGCCTAGCTGGTGGCAGTGGCTCAGCGAAGTCTTCTAGACTGTCAGCGACCACATTACGCGCTTGGTTCTCGTCATTCGCAATTATGAAAACATCTTTTCTGGTGAGCGAGAACTGCCAACTATCATGCTTTGGATCTTTCGGCGTGAGGTGGAACCAGCCCGGCATGAAATTTCCCTTCTGATCACAGCGCAAAGTCTTGTACCGGAAACTACTTGCGCTAGCGAAGTCCCGGATTCAAGGTTTCCAGCGCCATCTTATCGAACACGCGGCATTCCGCTTACCGGTGCTCCCATTGGGCCGCCAGGGATTTGCGCCATAATACCGCAACCGCCCCAAATCGACAATCAGCGCTTCACCGGTGTCGGCGCTGCTCTTTCGTGATTAGGGACTGCATCGCTGCGACTCGCGACAGGATGAGCCCCTCTCGCGGCGGCGGGCCGCAGCCGCTTTTCGCCAAGGAAGAGCAGGATTGGCGAAGCGATGAAAATCGATGACGACGTACCGACCACGATCCCGAAAATGATTGCCAGCGCGAAACCCCGCAGGACTTCGCCCCCAATCAGGGCGAGGGGAAGGATCGACAACAGCACGGTCAGCGACGTCGCCACGGTTCGGCCGAGGGTTTGGTTGATGCTGAGATCGATCAACGGGCGCAGCGGCATCGTCGCGTGTTTACGCAGGTTTTCTCGGATCCGGTCGTAGACGACGACCTTGTCCGTCACCGAATACCCAATAAGGATCATCAACGCGGCCACGCCATTGAGATCGAATTCGAGCTGCGTTACCGCGAAAAAGCCGACCGTTTTTGTCACGTCGAGGATCAGCGTGACGACCACGCCGATCCCGAACTGCCAGTCGAAACGGAACCAGATGTAGACGAGCACGCCCGCGAGGGCGAGAGCGGTCGCCAGCAGCCCATCGCGAAACAGCTCTTGGCTGACCTTCGCACCGACAACTTCGACCCGCCGAAGCTGAACACCCGGAAGAGCCTGCGCCACCCGTGCCGCGATCGCGCGTTGTGCGTTGGCGGGTTGCGCCTTGGCGTCAAAATGGATGAGGACGTCCTGGGGCGAACCGAATTCCTGCATTCTGAAATCGCCGAAACCCAACGGCTCAAAGGCTCGTCGGATTGTCTCCATCGTCGTCGTTTGCGGCTTGCGCAGTTCCGCGACCACCCCACCCCGGAAGTCGACCCCGAGATTCAGCCCGGGGTAAAAAAACAGCCCTATCGAGAGCGTACTGAGGACGGCGGAAACGATGACGCCGGCGAAGCGTCCGCGCATAAAGCGGATATTGGTCCCATCCGGAACCAGGCGAAGCAGGCGCACAGAGCATTCCTTTTCAACGGCGTCAACGCGGGTCCACTCGCCGACCGGCGATAATCAAGGCCGTGTTGCATATAAATTCGAGATCGCTGTGACGAGCCCGACGCTAAAATCCACGTAATCGATGAGGCCGCTCTCTATTCCTCCCCACTGGTCACAACGCCGGTGCTCGGGCCGCCGACGCCGCCGTCGCGGTGGCAACGACCGCGGTGCAGCAGGCTCCGGCGAAGGATGAGGGGTTCAGCGCGTCGCCCGCCGTGCCGGGGGCAGAGAGGGCGGCTGGTGTTCCGGCACGTGCGGCGCATGTGGCGCTCTGATTCCGCACCCGATCATCGGCATGATTCTTTAGGGTACGAAGATAGACATCGGGCGCATTAAAGATCGAGAGGCATAGCCGTGCATCCGCGTAAAGAACCCATAAAGGGTGACACACGGGGTCTTTCTCTTCTTCTCGTCGCTGATCGTCTCGTCGCTCACCGCCAACGTTGTCCGACGGTTGGCGGCCCGCCGTCGCTACGTTGTCGGGCTCGCCGGGTATTTGCTGGGGCTGCTCGCCTCGGTTCTGTGAGACTTGCCGACCGACCTCTTGCGCTCACCGCGCCGTTCACGATCGTGCCCACGCGCGTCGCCACAGTTCTCGACCGCCGATGCTTGAGGCCCGGGCCGCCGTAGCCCCGGCACCGGTTCCATGTGAATGCAAAACCAGAACCTACCCTTACAGTTGGTGGATTCAAACGAAGGCAGCCAACGAGGGGTCAGGGCCGCCCGGTTTTTGCACCTGCACGCTCAAGGTCCGCTGTCAGATCAGGTAGCTGACGCCCCGAAGCCACGCGGCCAACGTCCGAGGGCACGACCATGAAGCTGCTGGTCAACACCTGCACGGTCGGCGTGCCGTTTGTGCAGGAGATCGAGCGGGCGATGGCGGCGCGCGGCGTGACCGTGGTTGATTGCCCGATCTCCGGCGGACCGCCGGGCGCTCGGGCCGGTACCTTGTCCGTCATGGTCTCCGGTGATCCCGCGGCGGTGGAGCGGATCCGGCCGATGATTTCGCTGTGGGGCCGCACATTGACCGTCGCCGGCGACAAGCCCGGTGCGGCGCAGGTACTGAAGCTGACCAACAACATCCTATCCGCGGTGGCGCTGGCGGCGACGGCCGAGGCATTCGTCATGGGCGCCAAAGGCGGACTGGACCCCGAGGTGATGCTGGCCGCGATCAACGCCGGCAGCGGTCGCAACAGCGCCACCGGGGACAAATTCCCTCGCGCCGTGCTGACCCGCAGCTTCGATTACGGCGCCGAGATGCACATCCTGATGAAGGACATCGACCTCGCCATGGATCAGGGTGAGGACCTCGGGGTGCCGATGTTAGTGTGCCAGGCGGCGCGCCTGGTGTTCAAGCACGCGATGTTCAAGGGCGCCGCGAAGGAAGACCTGACCGCGATCGTGAAATACATCGAACGCGACGCCGGGTTCGAGATGCCGAAGACGCGGTGAGCTCTTTTTCGCGGGGACGCGAAAAGGCCCGGCGGCAATCAGGCCACTCCGGTCATCCACCGTCCCTCGCCGGTTCATCTCCCGGGACCCGAGGTCCGCGATCCTTCCGCGCCCGCTGCTGATCTTTCCGTTTGCGGAGATTGGCGCGCAGTGCGTCGGCCTCCCGCTCCCGCCGGATATCGGTCGCGGAGCGCGGCGGCTGGGTGGCCGATCCACGACGCGACGATGCGTTATCCTCATCCATCGGCGGAATAGGACCGACGGGGAGCTTTGGCGTCAAGCGCCCTGGCACGCCGAAATTGCTCGGGACCCACTGGACATAAGGATATCTTTATGTCAGATATCCCGACATGGAACACCTCCTCTCCAGCCTGCGCGCCGTCGCCGAGCCAACCCGGCTGCGGCTGCTCGCGCTCGCGGCCCGCGGCAGTTTCTGCGTCATGGAGTTCACCGAAATCCTCGGCCAGTCGCAACCTCGGCTGTCGCGGCACCTGAAACTGTTGTGCGATTGCGGCCTGCTCGACCGCGTCCGCGAAGGTGCCAACGTTTGGTTCGCTTTACCCCACGGTGAACTGGGTGCCCTCGCACGCGACCTGGTAGCCCGGCTGCCGGCCGGCGACGCGATCCTGGAATCGGACCGCCGTCAGGCCGCCCGCGTGCTGGCCGAACGCGCCCGCATCGCCTCCGAAAGTTTCCGTGTCAAAGGCGCCGACTGGGACGAGATGCGCGCCCTCGACCTGCCCGCGGCGGAGGTGGAAGCCGCGCTGCTGCGCCTGGTACCGCAAGACGCCGGGCGCCTGTTGGACGTCGGCACCGGCACCGGGCGCGTGCTGGAGCTGCTGGCCCCGCGCATCTCGCGCGGGCTGGGCATCGACGCGTCCAAGGCGATGCTGGCACTCGCCCGCGCCCGCCTGTCACGCGCCGGCTGCGCGCAATGCGCGGTGCGGCTGGGCGACATGTACCGGCTGAAGCTGGCCGATGCCTCGTTCGACGTGGTCGTGCTGCAGATGGTGCTGCACCACGCGGAAGACCCCGCCGGCGTCCTGGCCGAGACGGCGCGCGTGCTGCGCCCGGGCGGCGCGGCGATCGTCATCGACCTGGCCGCGCATGACCGCCAGGACCTGACCGCGCGCCTGGCGCATCGCCACCCCGGCTTCACCGATCCGCAGATGCGCGACCTGCTGCGCGACGCCGGCATGGCCGCCGCGCCGCCGACGCCGGTTCCCGGTCCACTCATTATCAAGCTTTGGTCCGCTACCACCCAAGCCCAAACGAACCCCGCCGCACCGCAGGAAGCCCCCACCTTGATGTCCGCCCTCTGATGGCCACCCGCCCCCACCTGCTCGACGCGCTGCGCGACCGTGTGCTGCTGTGCGACGGCGGCATGGGCAGCCGCGTGCAGGCCCTGACGCTCGACATTGAGCGGGACTACTGGGGCCGCGAGAATTGCACCGACGTGCTGTGCCTGTCCCGCCCCGACCTGGTGCGCGAGATCCACCGCGGCTACTTCGCGGCCGGCGCCGACATGGTGGAGACCAACAGCTTCGGCGGTTCCCCGTTCACACTCGGCGAATTCGACCTGGCCGACCGCGCGTTCGAGATCAACCGCGTCGCCGGCGAGCTGGCGCGCGAGGCCGCCGACAGCTTCGCCGACGGCCGGCATCGCTGGGTGCTCGGCAGCCTCGGCCCGGGCACCAAGCTGCCGACCCTGGGCAACATCGCCTACGACAAGCTGGAGGCGGCGCTGACCGAGCAGTGCCGCGGCCTGATCGCCGGCGGCGTCGATGCCATCCTGATCGAAACCTGCCAGGACACGCTGCAGATCAAGGCCGCGGTGAACGGGGGGAAACTGGCCCGCGCGGCGGCCGGCACCGACACGCCGATCTTCGTGCAGGTCACGGTCGAAACGACCGGCACGCTGCTGGTCGGTCCCGACATCGCCGCCGCCGCAACGGTCGTGCACGCGCTGGATGTGCCGCTGATGGGGCTGAACTGCGCCACCGGCCCGCAGGAGATGGCGGAGCACGTCCGCTGGCTCGGCACCAACTGGCCCGGCCTGCTGTCGGTGCAGCCGAACGCCGGCCTGCCGGAGCTGGTCGACGGCCAAACGCATTACCCGCTGGGCGCAGCGGAGCTCGCGAGCTGGCTGGAACGATTCGTAGCCGAGGACGGGGTCAACCTGATCGGCGGTTGCTGCGGCACTTCGATCGAGCACATCGCCGCACTCGATGCGATGTTAAAACGCCGCGGTGACCCGCGCCCGACGCCGGTGCCACGCACGTCCGTCTGGGTGCCCTCGGTCGCCAGCCTGTACCAGGCGGTGCCGTTGCGCCAGGAGAATGCGATCTTCGCCATCGGCGAGCGCTGCAACGCCAACGGATCCAAGAAGTGGCGCGCGGCGCAGGAAAAGCACGACTGGGACGGCTGCGTCTCCATGGGCCGCGAGCAGATCGGTGAAGGCTCCCACGCGCTGGACATCTGCACCGCCTTCGTCGGCCGCGACGAGATGGGCGAGATGAATGAGGTGATCCGCCGCTTCACCGGCTCGGTCAATGCGCCGCTGGTGATCGACAGCACGGAAACCCCGGTGCTGGAGGCGGCGCTGAAACTGCATGGCGGCAAGCCGATCATCAACTCGATCAACTTCGAGGACGGTGAGGGCCACGCCACGGAACGGTTGAAACTTGCCAAGCGATTCGGCGCGGCGGTCATCGCGCTGACCATCGATGAGGTCGGCATGGCAAAAACCGCAGTGGACAAGGTCCGGATCGCGAGCCGGCTGGTCGATTTCGCATGCAACCGGCACGGCCTGCCGCAATCGGATCTGCTGATCGATCCGCTGACCTTCACCATCGCCACCGGCAACGAGGACGATCGCAAGCTCGCGGAATGGACGCTGGAGGGCATTGCGGCGATCCGGGCCGAGTTCCCCGATATCCAGATCATTCTGGGTCTGTCGAATGTCAGCTTCGGCCTCAACCCCGCCGCGCGCGCGGTGCTGAACAGTGTGTTCCTGGACCATGCATCGCGCGCCGGCATGACCGGGGCGATCGTGCACGTGTCAAAAATCCGCCCGCTGCATCTGCTGGCACCGGAAGAAGTCCAGGTCGCCGAGGACCTGATCTTCGACCGCCGCCGCGCGGGCTACGATCCGTTGCATCGCCTGCTGGAGATTTTCGCCGACCGCAAGGCCGCCGACGCCACGGTGAAGAAACGCGCCGAGACCGTGGAAGGCCGGCTGAAGGACCGCATCGTCGACGGCGATCGCAAGGGGCTGGCTGACGAGCTGGACGAGGCGATGGTGACGATGCCGCCGCTCGACATCATCAACAACGTGCTGCTGGACGGCATGAAGGTGGTGGGCGAGCTGTTCGGCGCCGGCAAGATGCAATTGCCGTTCGTGCTGCAAAGCGCCGAGACGATGAAGGCCGCCGTCGCCCATCTCGAGCCGCACATGGAACGGGTCGACGGCCAGGAAAAGGGCACCATCGTGCTGGCGACCGTCAAGGGCGACGTGCACGACATCGGCAAGAACCTCGTTGATATCATCCTGACCAACAACGGCTACCGCGTGGTCAATCTCGGCATCAAGGTGCCGCTCGCCGACATGCTGACCGCGGTGCGGGAGAACCACGCGCACGCCATCGGCATGTCCGGCCTGCTGGTGAAGTCCACCGTGGTGATGCGGGAGAATCTGGAGGAAATGTCGCGGCAGAAGCTGGATATTCCGGTGCTGCTGGGCGGTGCCGCGCTGACGCGGAATTATGTGGAGGATGCCTGCGTCGCGGCCTATGCCAGCGGCCGCGTTGCTTATGCGCGCGATGCGTTCGACGGGCTGCACCTGATGGACAAGGTGACCGGCAACGGGTTCGACGACTACCTGGCCGCGGTGCAGGCACGGCGCAGCGGCAAGGCACGCAACACCGCGCGCACGCTGGGCCAGGCCGATGCGCGGGCGTTTCAGCCCGTCGATGTCGTTGCGGTGCAGACGCGGCGGCGGCGGATGACGCAGGACGTGCCCGCGATCACGCCGCCCTTCTGGGGCGCGCGAGTGGTCGAGGCGCCGCCCAAGGCGCTCGTTCCGTTTGTGAACGAACGCAGCCTGTACCAGTTCCAGTGGGGGTTTCGGAAGCAGGGAAGGTCGCTGGAGGATTTCCTCGGCTGGGCGCGGCAGGAACTGCGGCCGGTAATGCGGCGGATGCTGGGCATCTGCGAGGCCGAACACATCCTGAAGCCGCAGGCGGTGTATGGGTATTGGAAGGCGGCGGGACAGGGCAACGACCTGATCCTGTTCGATACCGACGGCCGCACGGAGCTCGCCCGTTTCAGCCTGCCGCGGCAGCCGAAGGAGGACGGCGAGTGCATCGCCGACTTCGTGCGCGACATCGACGAGGCCGAGCGTGACGTGATCGGGCTGCAACTGGTGACGATGGGCGGCCGCGCCTCGGACGTTGCGCGCACCTGGTTCGAGGAAAATCGTTACCAGGACTATCTCTATCTGCATGGGTTGTCGGTGGAGATGGCCGAGGCGATGGCCGAATACGTGCACAAGCGCATCCGCGCCGAGCTGGGTTTCGCCGGCGAGGACGAGCGCGCGATGGAGAAGATGCTCGGCCAGGGTTATCGCGGCAGCCGCTATTCGTTCGGCTATCCCGCCTGTCCGAAGCTGGAGGACCAGGTACCGCTGCTGCAACTGCTCGACGCGGGGCGGATCGGCGTGTCGCTCAGCGAGGAGTTTCAGCTTGACCCGGAACAGTCCACCAGCGCGATCGTCGTGCTGAAT
Source organism: Acetobacteraceae bacterium (assembly GCA_003151425.1). Taxonomy (GTDB): domain Bacteria; phylum Pseudomonadota; class Alphaproteobacteria; order Acetobacterales; family Acetobacteraceae; genus Palsa-883. The sequence continues at coordinate 12,222 of PLXO01000019.1, read as the reverse complement.
CCAAAAGCGAAATATTTCTCGGTGTGATCCGCAGAGGCTCTCGCTCTCCCCGTCATGGCCGGACTTGATCCGGCCATCCCCGTAACCGCCGTCCCTGCGGTCAGTCGCTCGATTCTCACCCTCCTTGCCGTTGGGGTTGGCCGGATCAAGCATGCCCCCGGGCGCTTGACCCGGGGGTTCGGCCATGACGCAGAGAGAACGGCACGTTCCGCCAAAACCGTTTCGCTGATGGCCATATCCCGACGCCTATGGGGCTTGTCCCGGCCCCCACCATTGGACCCCAGTCCTCCTTGTGCCATGCTCGCACCAACGACCAAACACCCTGCACAGGAGGGGCGTCCAACAATGAACACCAACACGGCACCGGTGGAGTTTCTCTCCGGCATCCGCATCGTCGATTTTACCCAGTTCGAGGCAGGACCTTCCTGCACCGAGGCGCTCGCCTGGCTCGGCGCGGACGTGGTGAAAATCGAAAACCCGAAGCTCGGCGACCCCGGCCGGCGGCGGCGCCCCGGCGCGCCGGACGAGGACCCGTGGTACTTCTACATCTTCAACGCCAACAAGAAATCGATGACGGTCAACCTGAAGTCGCCGCGCGGGCTGGCGCTGGTGAAGGACCTGCTGCGCAAGGCCGATGTCTGCGTCGAGAATTTCGCTCCCGGCACGATCGAGCGGCTGGGGCTCGGCTATGAAGACGTCAAAGTACTAAACCCCGGCATCATCTACTGCCAGGTGAAAGGCTTCGGCGAGGGCAGCCCGTTCGAGACCAATCTCGCCTTCGACATGATCGCGCAGGCCTGCGGCGGCACAATGAGCGTGACTGGCGAGGCCGGCCGCCAGCCGGTGAAGCCCGGCATATCCGTCGGCGACACCGGCACCGGCATGCTGATGGCGATCACCATCCTCGGCGCTCTGTACCAGCGGCGCGAGACCGGACAGGGCAGGCGGCTGCAGGTGGCGATGCAGGACGCGATGCTGCACTACATGCGGACCAACTTCTCCACTCAGCGGCGCACCGGCAACGCCGTGGGACGTGCCGGGGGTAAGGTGCCGGGCATCACCAACGCGCCGTCCGGGCTGTATCCATGCAAGCCGGGCGGATCCAACGACTGGGTCTATGTGATGACCAGTCGCGGCAACCCCGAGCACTGGACGCGGCTGATGACGCTGCTGGGACACGAGGAGCTGATCAACGACCCGCGCTACGCGACGCCGGCGGACCGGGTGAAGAACGAGGTCGAGGTCGACGCCATCATCACCGACTGGACGTTACGGCACACGAAATACGAGGCGATGAACCTGGTCGGCAGTGTCGGTGTGCCGGCCGGCGCGGTGCTGGATACGATGGAGTTACAGAACGATCAGAGCTTCGTCAAACGCGGGATCATGCAAACGATCGAGCATCCGAAGCTGGGGACCTACAAGATGCCGACCTGGCCGGTGCGCATCGACGGCAAGCCGCCGTTGCTGAAGCGCGCACCGGAACTGGGGGAGCACACTGGCTCGGTGCTGGTGAACTGGCTGGGGATGACCGAGGCCGACGTGGAGAAGTTGCGGGCCGAGGGCGCGCTGTAGGCGGATCAGCGGCGTTCGCTCCATCGCACCCCGCCCCCTCGTCGCGCCCCCCCTCATCGCACCCCGCCCCCTCATCGCACCCCGCCCCGTCATCGCACCCGCCCCCTCGTCGTCATGCCCGGGCTTGACCCGGGCATCCGTCGCGGCACCGTGCTGCGAGGATGCCCGGGACAAGCCCGGGCATGACGACGAGGGGGCGGGGACGGAGGCATGTCGCGGTCTTCGCGCACAGGCTCAGCGAATCTGTCCTACGCCGCATCGTGGAAGATCACTCCCAGTGTGAACCGATTCCCGTTCCGCAACGTACTCACCCCATGGCGCAGCGCGGCGCGATAGATGCCGCGTGATCCGCGCGCCGGCCGGTGGTGCACCGCGAATATCACCGCCTCGCCCTGACGCAGAGGAACGACCTCGGCACGCGACTGGGCGCGCGGTTTTTGCTCCATCAGAACGAATTCGCCGCCGCTGAAGTCCCGCACCGGATCGCTCAGCAGGACCGTGAGCTGCAACGGGAACACGCGTTCGCCATACAGATCCTGATGCAGCCGATTGTAGTCCCCAGCTCCGTATTTCAGCAGCAGCGGCGTCGGTCGCGTCTGTCCGGCCGCATGGCAATCGGCGAGAAACGCATCGAGCGTCTCGGGAAACCGCCCCGCCTCGCCCAACAGCGTCCGCCACCGGTTCGCCGTGGTCGCCAGGCGCGAATAGAACGCGCGCCGCAGCGCCGCGACGGGATCGGGCAGCGGATAGGCGAAGTAGCGATACTCGCCCTGGCCATAGCCATGCCGGGCCATCACCACACGCGAGCGGAACCCGTCGTCGCCGTTATACAACGCCGCGATCGAAGCGCATTCCCCCGGCGACAGCAAAAGCCCCGACACCGCGTGTCCAGCCTCATCCAGCCCTGCCTCGATCCGCGGCCAGTCCAGCGCGGCGACGCGGTCCTCGATGGCCAAGCCCATCGTGATCTCCTTTGCTCTTCCCGCAATGTGCGTCTCCACCCGCCGCGCCGGCCATCCGATTGTTGCGTCCGGCTCAGCCGCTCTTGGCGAAGACACCGCGAAAACTCTCCGTCGCGTGGCGGAGCTGTTCGGCCGGATCGGCGCCGGTCAGCATGTTGCTGAGCGCCACACCGAACACGTCGCGGAACTCGTTGGCGGCGACGATCTCGGGAATGCACGGATGTGCGATTCGGCTGGACGCGGTGACGGCGGCGATCCAGTCGTCCGGGATGGTCCGATCCGGCATCGTTTTCACCATGTCGTACGCCGAGCCGCGCGTCGGCGCGCCGGAGCCGCCGGCCATCTGCCGCGCCTGGCTCGATTTGCTTGTCGCCCACTGGCAAGACAGCCAGGCGGCACCTTGCTGTTTGCTGGCCGCAGCGACGCCGATGCCATCGCCGAACATCGGCGCGACCTGCGCCTTGGGCCCGGCCGGCATCATCGCGTAGCCGACCTTTGAGGCGATGCGTGACTTGCTTGGGTCGCTCGCGATCCCACCGACGGATTCGGTGTCGAGAAACATTGCAGAGCGGCCCATCATGAAATCGGCTTGGCATTCGTACCAATTGAAGCCGACGACGCCGGCCGGCCCGCAATCGCGATCCAGCGTCTGATACAGCCTGGCCGCCTCAATCGCCTCTGGCCCGTCGGTGTGGAACTGCCCGTCCCGGTCGATCGCGTCCAAGCCGTAACCGAGCAGGAAGCTGGTCCATACCGGCGTGTTGGCGTTCTTCATTCCGCGCGCGACGAATCCGCTGACCCCGGCCTTCGGGTCGTGCAGCTTGCGCGCGGCGTCGAGCAGCGCGGGGAACGATCCGGGTGGGGCGAGGCCCTTGGCGGCAAACAGCTCCTTGTTCCACATCAGCAGGTTATAATGGAACGTTATCGGAATGGTGTCGAGGCGCCCGTCCTGCTGCGTGGCGTAAGCCACCGCCGCCGGTGTGAAGTCGGCGAAATCGAAGTCCGGGGCGGTCATCGCCGGATCGGCCAGGAAGGCTCGCAGGTCGAGCAGCCAGTGACCGTTGCCGATCAGGCGCTTCTGCGAAGTATAGGCGATGTAGCAGACATCCATGCTTGGATGGCCGGACGACAGCTCGAGCACCAGCTTCTGGCGGAACTGCTGTTCCGGGATCTGCTCGGAACCCACCGTGATGCCAGTGAGCGAAGTGAAGTCTTTTTCATGCTGCTTCAGATAGTCGGCAAAGGCGGTGCGCTGCAGCGCGACCTCGATATGCTGGCCCTTGAAGCGCTGCCAGTCGAAGGCGCCGGCGGCGCGCCCAGGCAAAGTATGGGCGGCAATGGCGGCCACGCCCGCGCCCAACATCGCACGCCGGCCGAACCGTCGGTCGGTCCGTATCGTATCTTGTTGCATTATGATTTCCTCCCGCTCGGTCGGCGCCGCTCAGTCGAGTTTTATCAGTTTATGCAACGAACGGAGTGGATCCGGCCGCGGAACATCAGGGAACAAATTCGGCCACGCGGTGAACGACACCTCGCCGACATAGATGTCGCCGTGCGAATCAACGGCGATGCCGTGCGGCGAGATGAACTGGCCCGGCTTGTCGCCGCCGTGCAGCGCCCCAAGTCGCGCAAGCTGATTGCCCTTGTTGTCCACCACGGTGACGCGCGGCCCAAGGTTCGGCGCCTTGCGATTGACGTTCATCACCGGCCCGCACTCGCCGATATAGCAGATTGGACACTTGCCCGGTGGCATGTACAAAGCGCTGGGGCGATGCAGGTTGTTCCACTGCGTCTCATACTTGCCGTTGCCGTCGAACACCTGCACGCGATGGTTCTCGCGATCGGCGACGTAGACCCAGCCGTCGCCGTCGCAGGTGATGTTATGCGGCAGGTTGAACCGGCCGCGATCGGTGCCCGAGCCACCCCATGAGGTCACCAGCTTGCCGTCCGGCGTGTATTTGTGCACGCGCGCATTGCCATACCCGTCAGATACATAGATGTCGCCCTGCGGCGACAGCGCGGTGTGGGTGCAACGATTGAATGGTTCACCGCTCATATACGCGGCGGCCTTGCCGGGGATGCCGATCTCCAGCAGCACTTTGCCCTCGAGCGTGCATTTCCGCACGGTCTGGTCGCCCTCGTCGGTGCAGTAGATCGTGTCGTCCGCGCCCATGTGGATACCGTGCGGCCGGCGGAACAACCCGTCGCCCCATGCGCGCAAAAAATTGCCGTCGCGGTCGAACACCGTCATCGGGTGCTCGCCGCGGCTGAACACGTAAAGATTGTCGTGTCGGTCGACGCCGACGGAGGCGACCTCCTTGAACGACCATCCGTCCGGCAGATGGGCCCAGTTCTCGGCTACGCGATAGCGGAAATCGCCTTCCCCAAGAATCACCGACATTGCGTTCCCTCCGGCTGCGTTGGTCCGTGCGACAGCGTAGGCGCAGGCCGCGACGGTTCCCAGCCCGGGCGACTACCGACAGCCCGAGCGCCTACCCCACCGCGCGCGCCTTCTCCGCCTCCAACGCAGCGCGGCCGATCATGCCGAGCGCCAGATCGTCCTGCGGCGGTTGGAACAATCCCCCGCGCGCATCACGGAAATATCGTTCCAGCGGCAGAGCGCGCGTCATGCTGAACCCGCCGGCGACGCGCAGCGCCGTCTCGGTCACCGTGCAGGCGGCGTTGGTGCACAGATACTTCGCCGCGGCGATCGAGGCGCCAAAGTCTTTCGGCACATCGCCGGTCACCCAGGCGCGCGCGGCATCGTGCAGCACCGTGCGCGCGGCGCGCAACGTCACGTCCATCTCGCCGATCCATTGTTGGATGTGCGGCGCGGTGGCGATCGGCTTGCCCAGCGCCGGGGGCACACGATTGTTGGCGTAATGCGCCGCGGCATCGCAGGCGGCCTGGCCGATGCCGAGATAGACCGCGGCCAATGGCAGGTTCCATCCGCTGATGCCTTGTGCCCGGCGCGGCGCGCCCACCGCGATGCGTTCGACAATGCGCGCATCCGGAACGAACACGCCGTCGTAGTTGACCGCCTGGTTGCCGCAGCCGCGCAGGCCGAGCGCGCCGCTCCAGGTATCATCGATCGACAAACCTGTAGAACCACCCTCGACGATCGCGCTGACCAGCTCGCCGCGTGGCGCCGTCTCGCTCGGCGGCAGCACGACGGCGGTGGCCAGAAAGCGCAGCACCGGTGCGCCGGTAACGAAGATCTTGCGTCCCGTGACGCGCCAGCCGCCGTCAGCCCGCTCGGCGGTCATGCTGGGCAGGCCACCTCGAGAAATGCTGCCGAGCTCTGCCTCGGTCACGCAGTTGTTGATCGTGCCGCCCTCGCGCGCCAGCGTGCCGCAGATGTCGGCCAGCACTGCGTCAGGCCAGGCGCGCGCGTCGATCACGCGGCCGAGCAGGCTCAGCATCATGCCGACGACCAGCGCGGTGGACGCATCGCCGCGGCCAAGGATCTCCTGCGCCAGCACCATGTCGAACACATCGGCGCCCTCGCCGCCATGGTCCGTGGGCAACGCAAGCCGCAGATACCCAGAGTCGTGCATGGCGCGATAGTTCTCGTGCGGGAATATCGAGGCGACGTCGTTCACCTGCGCGCGCTCGCTGAAGCGTGCGGCAAGCACGTCGGCGCGGCGCATGATCTCCCGCTGGCGCTGGGTCGCATTGTGCAGTCCGGGCATGTGCATCGTCAGAGTGCTTTCGTCGAACCGAACAGCGCGGCTATGATTGCACCCCCGGCACGATCGGCTCGCCCAGCGTCTGCATCAGCCGGTTGGCATTGGCGAACATGGCGGCGGCGTTGGTCAGGTCGAGGATCTCAAGATCATTCATGCCGACCTCGCGCAGCGGCTTCAGGTCGGCGACCCTCATGGCCGCCGGCGCGCGCGTCAGCTTGGCTGCGTAGTCGACGATGGCGCGCAGCCGCGGCGGCAACTCCGTGTCCAGGCCCTGGTCGTACAGCGCGCGGATCACCTCCGGCTGTTTGGTCAGCTCCACGAAGCGGCGGGCGTGCACGGACGAGCAATAGACACAGCCGTTGATGATGGAGACGACAACGGTGGCCAGCTCGCGCTCGGCACGCTTCAGGCCGCGCGGCACATACATCACCGAATGGAACAGCGGTGACCGCTCCGCCAGCGAATCGACGTCATGGGCCAGCGTGCGGAAATACGGCGAGTTGGCCTGCGGGCTGGCGTCCAGCGCCGCACGTTGCTTGTCCGTCGCGGTCTCCGCCTCGACCGGTGCCAGCCAGGGATCCCACTCGACCGCTTGCAGCGTGAACCTTGCCGGGTTCATGCGGCCTTCTCCTGCGCCAGCAGCGACAGCCCGACCGCCGCGCGCACCTGGTACGCAACGAACGCGACAAGCTGCGCCAGGGCAACAATGTCGCGCGCACGCAATCCCACCGCGTCCAGCGCGGCAAGATGCGCCTTGGTCGCACTGCGTGGCGCGACAGCCAGACGTTCCGCATGCGCCAGGATCGCCTCGCGCCGGGCGCCCGCATGCGGCTCACCGCGCGCCGCAACCAACGTCTGATAATGCGCGGTCAGCGCAGCGTGGCCGGACAGCTCCGCCACGCGCCGCGCGACCAACGCCCGTTCCGCCAACGACAGGCCGCCCGGGTCCTCCGGCGACAGCAACACGTCGTGGCTCCCCTGCGTATGGCGCAGAATGTCCGGCCGCTGCGCCCGCAGCGCGGCCAGCGCCGAGCCAGGCGCCGCGCCGATGATCGCGTTCAACAGATCGCCCGCAGGTTGGGTCAGGGTCATGCCAGTCTTCCGCTCGCCATCACATCCGGCCGGTAGAGAGACAGACTCTTCGCCGCGGCGCAACATGAAGGCCGCAAAGGGGAGGATTTGTCGGCCTGCCCCGCGCGGGAAGGGCACTGTTGTCGGCAGCCGCCGCTACGACCGCAGCTTCTGATCCCGCGGACTGAGCCGCGCCGGCAGCAGGCAGGAAAGCAACAAGGTCAGCGCGGCCAGCACGCAGGCCAGCAGGTAGTCATTGTGCAAGCCCGCCGCGATCACCTCGGTCAGCCGCGCCAGCGTCGCCGGCGTCAGCTCGGCGCGCCCTGTCGGGTCGAGCAGATGGTCCGCCAGCCCCACCGCCTCGGGCGCGCGGTGCAGCAGTGTCAGGTTCAGCACCGCGCCGAACGACGCCGCGCCGATCGACTGGCCGACGAAGCGCAGGAACAGACACGACGAGGTCGCCGCGCCCCGCTGATGCCATGGCACCGCCGCCTGGATCGAAACGAGATAGGCGGTGTTGCACATCCCCATGCCGACGCCGATCACCAGCGACCCGACGGTGGCCCACCACGGCCCGCGCGCCGGCGTCAGCGTGACCAGCAGCGCGCAGCCAAGCACCAACGCCAAACTGCCGAGCACCGCGACGAGCCGGTAGCTGGTGCGCACCATCAGCCGGCCGCCATAGATGCTGGACAGCGCCCAGGTCACCGACATGGCGCCCAGCACCAGCCCCGCCACCGTTGCGGTCTGCCCCATCGCGCCCTGCACATAGGTCGGCAGGAACGCGGCGACGCCCATCATCACCGCCCCGGCCAGCCCGCCGCCGACGCTGCCGACCACGATCACCCGGTGGCGCCACAGTTCCAGCGGCAGCATCGGCTCCTTGGTGGCGCGCTCGTGCAGGATCAGCACCAGCAGCGCCACCAAACCGCCGCCCACCAGGACGATCAGCGTGCCGTGAGGCAGCGTTGCGCCCTGCACCAGCGCCAGCATCAACAGGCTGATCGACAGCATCATCAGCAGTGAGCCGAGCCAATCGATCCGCCGCTGGCGGGGCCGAATGTCCTCGTGCAGGAACAGGCCGATCATCGTCATGGCCGCCGCGCCGACCGGCAGGTTCACCCAGAAGACGAACTCCCAGTTCACATGCTGCACCAGGAAGGCGCCGAGCGATGGCCCGACCACCGCCGAGACGCCGAACACGCTAGAGACCACGCCTTGCACGTGGGCGCGCTCGGACGGGCTGTAGATGTCACCCAGGATGGTCATCGCGACGGGCTGCACGCCGCCGCCGCCGAAGCCCTGCAACGCGCGGAAGAAGATGAGCTGGACCATGCTGGTGGACAGGCCGCACAGGCCGGAGCCGATCATGAACAGGCCGGCGCCGACGAAAAACATCCGCTTGCGGCCATAGAGATCGGCGAGCCGGCCATAGATCGGAATGCTGACCGCCTGGGCCAGCAGGTAGACGGTGAACACCCAGCTGAACAGGCTGAAGCCGCGCAGGTCGCCGACAATGGTGGGCATCGCGGTGGCGACGATGGTGCTCTCCACCGCGGCCATGAAGGTGCCCATCAGGCAGGCGGCCAGCACCAGAGTGCGCCGCGCGGGCGGGGCCGGCTCCAACAGGACGGAGGCGGCGGGTGGTTCCGCGTTGGCCGATGTCGCGGCTGGTGCCGCGTTGACGGATGCGGCGGCTGGTGTCGCGTTGGCGGGTGCGGTGGCTGGGGCCGCCAGGGCGTTCACGTCGTCGTCGGCCATGTTTCCCCCGATTGGCCGGACTCTGCCCCGGGGTGGACCGTCGTGTCACCGTGCCGGCGGATGACAACCGGGCCGGTCGGCGCAATGCTGGGTTGCACGGCAGAAAAACGGAGGCAGCGATGCGGTTCCAGGACAAGGTGGCGCTGATCACGGCGGCCGGCGCAGGGATTGGGCGGGCGACAGCCGACATCATGGCGCGTGACGGGGCGATTGTGGTGGGGGTGGACACCGACGAGGCTCGGTTGGACGCGATGGTGGCGGCGATTACAGAAGCCGGCGGACGCGCACACGCGCAGTGCGCCAACGCGTTGGACCCGGCGCAGGTGGGGACGGTGGTCGCGGGAATCGCGCGGCAGTTCGGCGGCGTGGATATCCTGGTGAACGCGGTGGGGGGCAGTACGGTGATCGCGCGGCCCTCAGCCACGGTGGACGAGCTGACCTTCGCGGAGTGGCAGAAACTGATCGCCTTCAATCTGGAGGGGACGTTCCTGTTCACCCACGCCGTCGTGCCCGTCATGAAGCAGGCGGGGAGGGGCAAGATCGTCAACCTGGCCTCGATCGCCGGGCGTGGGTTGAGCGTGTCGTCCTCCAGCGCCTACGCGGCGGCGAAGGGCGGCATTATCGCCTTCACCCGCAAGCTTGCGTTCGAGCTGGGGCCGTTCGGGATCACCATCAACGCGATCGCGCCGAGCCTGACGTTGAGCGAGCGCCTGCTGCCACACTGGAACCAGCGCGCGCCGGAGGACCAGGCAGCGGAGATCGCCCGGGTGCCGCTGCGGCGGATTGCGGAGGCGGCGGATCAGGCGAAGGTGATCTGCTTCCTGGCGTCGGCCGATGCGGATTTCGTGACCGGGGTGACGATCGACGTTACGGGCGGGCAGTGAGCAGAGCCGGGACGTTAGAGAGTTTCTCCCCCTCCACTTGCGGGCTTGGGCCGCGAAGCGGACCAAGGTTGGGGGGAGGGGGAGAAAAAGGGCCAGCGCGCAGCACCAGCGTCGTCCATGGCCCTTCGGCGATTATCGCCACCAGCCGCATTCCCTGGCGGCGATGTGCAACCAGGACCTGACGGGCCTGGTTCGCCAGCAGGCCCGCCACGATCGCGGTGCCGCCAGTCGCCAGATGCGCCGCGAGCGGGCGCGCCATCAGGCACAGCGGGCGCGCGAGGATATTCGCCAGCACCAGGTCGTACGGCCCACCCGCGCGCACCGCCCGGTCGCGCCACCCATCCGCCCGCCGGCAGCGCAGCATCGGTCCGATCCGGTTGAGCACGGCGTTCTGGCGTGCGACGCGCACCGACCAGGGATCGAGGTCGGTCGCCAGCACGCGCCGGTGCAGCAGCCGCGCCGCCGCCATCGCCAGGATGCCGGAGCCGGTCCCCAAATCCAGAATCCGTCGCGGCCGGCGATGCGCCACGCGCTCCAGCGCACGCAGGCAGCCGCGGGTCGAGCCGTGCTCGCCGGACCCGAACGCGAGGCCCGCATCGAGCGTGAGGGTGATCCTCCCCGACAACTTCGGCCCCGATAGGTGCGTGCCGCGCACCGCCAAGCGGCGGCCGATCACCTGCTGGGGAAACGCGGCGCGGGTGCGGGCGAGCCATCCGTCCGCCGGGATGCCGGCGCGCCGCAACGTGACCTCCACCCCGGTCAGGGCGGCGGCCAGCACCAGCGCCGCGGTCAAGGCCGCGTCGCCCTCACCCACCGGCTTGACGCCCTCCACCCGCCACCACGCGCTGGCTTGATCCCGAAAAAACCCGACCGTCGCGCAGACACTGCCGAGCGCCGCCTCGAAAGTCTCCAGCGCCGCCTCCGGCACCTTGACACTGATGGTTTCGAGCGCGGCGGCACTGGCCCGCATCCGATCTGCTCCTGTTGGATTCGCTGCCGGCGGTTTGCCGTCGCCCTGCTAGCAGCGCCCGCGGATTTGGCACAGTCCGAGGGGTTGACGCCGCCTCGCAACGCGCCCATGTGGCCAAGTTGACGGGGGTCAGCCGCCTGCCTAGGGTATGATTCCCTCCCTCCCGCGGCGATCAAACGCCGCATTTACATCCCAAAGACGGGACGGCGACTGACCATCCAGGCGCGATGCGTTGGCAACCGCAGACCGGGCATCCCCGCCCAATTCCGTCATTATCAGAGCGACCAAACGACGATGCATCTCGCCGAACTCAAGGCCAAATCCCCAGCCGACCTGCTAAGCTTTGCCGAATCCCTGCAGATCGAGAACGCCTCGTCCTTGCGCAAGCAGGACATGCTATTCGCGATCCTGAAGAACCTGGCCGAGAACGACCAGGCGATCCACGGCGAGGGCACGCTGGAAATCCTGCCCGACGGCTTCGGCTTCCTGCGCAGTCCGGAGGCGAACTATCTGCCCGGCCCGGACGACATCTATGTCAGCCCCACCCAAGTGCGCCGGTTCGGCCTGCGCACCGGCGATTCGGTGGAGGGCCAGATCCGCGCGCCGAAGGATGGCGAGCGCTATTTCGCGTTGCTGAAGGTCGACACGGTCAACTTCGAGCCGCCCGAGGCGGTACGCCACCGGATCAATTTCGACAACCTGACACCGCTCTATCCCGACGAGCGGCTAAAGATGGAGGTCGAGAATTTCCAATCGGTGGCAAAGGGCCCGACCAAGGACTACACGCCGCGGGTGATCGACCTGATCGCCCCGGTCGGCAAGGGCCAGCGCGCGCTGATCGTTGCACCGCCGCGCACCGGCAAGACGGTGATGCTGCAGAACATCGCCACCGCGATTTCCGCCAACCATCCGGAAGTCTTCCTGATCGTGCTGCTGATCGACGAGCGGCCGGAGGAAGTCACCGACATGGTGCGCTCGGTGAAGGGCGAAGTGATTGCCTCCACCTTCGACGAACCGGCGACCCGCCACGTGCAGGTGACCGAGATGGTGCTGGAGAAGGCCAAGCGCCTGGTCGAGCACAAGCGCGACGTGGTCATTCTGCTGGATTCGATCACCCGGCTGGCGCGCGCCTACAACACGGTGGTGCCGTCGTCGGGCAAGGTGCTGACTGGCGGCGTCGACGCCAACGCGCTGCAGCGGCCGAAGCGCTTTTTCGGCGCGGCGCGCAACATCGAAGAGGGCGGCAGCCTCACCATCATCGCCACCGCGCTGATCGACACCGGCAGCCGGATGGACGAGGTGATCTTCGA
>PLXO01000248.1 GCA_003151425.1 Acetobacteraceae bacterium | reverse complement strand
GAGGGTTCCAAGGGCTCGCCCTTGGTGGGGATCCAAGGGGCAACGCCCCTTGGCGGGGTCCAGGGGCGGAGCCCCTGGCCTTGCTTCACGCCAGCCGCGTGGCCTGGTTCGGGGGCGGGGGCTTGACCCGGGGTGGGTGAATCAGCATTTTCCGCGTCCTTACGAGGATCGCAACTATGGCCAAATCTAACGTGGTTCAGATCAGGCTCGTGTCGAGTGCCGACACCGGCTTCTTCTACGTGACCAAGAAGAACGCGCGCGCGCAGACCGGCAAGCTCGAGCTGAGGAAGTATGATCCGGTGGCGCGCAAGCACGTTCTGTTCAAGGAAGCCAAGATCAAGTAGCGCGGGCGTTTGCGCCGCGCGTCTCCTCGCCGCGTTGCGCGGGTCAGGGAGGGGACGATGCTGATCACCGACGCACAGGTGCATATCTGGGCCGCGGACCGGCCGGACCGACCGTGGCCGAAGACCGGACGCTCGTCGCCGCACCGGTCGGAGCCGCTGGGGGCTGATGACCTGCTGCGGCAGATGGACGCGACCGGCGTCGACCGGGTGGTGATCGTGCCGCCGTCGTGGGAGGGCGATCGCAATGACCTGGCGATCGCGGCCTGTCGGGCGCATCCGGGGCGTTTTGCGATCATGGGGCGGCTCGATCTGCTGCCGGTGGATCCGGCGGTGCTGGCGGGCTGGCGGGCGCAGTCTGGGATGCTGGGCCTGCGGTTTACCGTGCGGCCGGACCATACTTGGCTGACCGACGGCAGTGCCGATTGGGTGTGGCAGGGGGCGGCGCGCCACCGGCTGCCGGTGATGATTTCCTGCCCCGGAGCGCTGCCGATCATCGACGATCTGGCGGCGCGGCATCCGGGCGTGAAGTTCGTGATCGACCACCTGGCGCTGATCCGCACCAAGGACGCGCCGGCGTTCGCTGATCTGCCCAAGCTGCTGGCGCTGGCGCGGCATCCGAATGTGGCGGCGAAGGCCTCGGCGCTGCCGTGCTTCTCGTCGGAGGCGTACCCGTATCGGAATATCCACGGTTACATCCGCCAGGTGTTCGATGCCTTCGGGCCGCGGCGGATGTTCTGGGGCACCGATCTGACGCGGTTGCCGTGCAGCTACCGGCAGGCGGTCACGATGTTCACCGAGGAGCTGCCCTGGCTGGGCGGGACGGACCTCGCGTGGGTGATGGGTCGTGGCGTGTGTGAGTGGCTCGGCTGGGCACTGTCGGCATGACGCCCCGTCCGGTGGGACTGTCCGGCATGACGCCCCCGCTGCCGGGCTGGCCGTCGGAGCGCCCTCTGGCGGTGTCCCTCAGCGTCATGCTGGAGGGCTGGGCGGAGGGCAGCGTGCCGGGGATCGGCCCGATGGGCAATCCGCTGAAGCCGGGCGTGCGCGACCTGCAGGCGCTGTCGTGGGCGGCGTATGGGCCGAAGGTTGGCGCCTGGCGCCTGCTCGATCTGTTGGATCGGGCGGGGCGGAAGGCAGTGTTCTACACCTCGGGCGTGGTGGCGGAGCGGTATCCGGAGCTGCCGGCGGCGATCGCCGGGCGCGGGCACGTGGTAGCGGCGCATGCCTGGTGCCAGGGGACGCTGCCGCCCTATCTCAGCCCCGAGGCGGAGCGGCAGGACATCATCCGCTGCCGCGAGGTGCTGACGGCGACAGCGGGGACGCCGCCGTTGGGTTGGCTCAGTCCGCGCTGCACGCCGAGTGGGGAGACCTCGCGGTTGCTGGCGCGGGCGGGGTTCAAATGGCACGCCGACATGTTCGACAGCGATGTGCCGTATCGGATCGAGACGGATGAGGGCGCGCTAGTGGGAATGCCGTTCACCATGGAGGTGAACGACATGCCGCTTTATGTCCGCTACGGGAATGAACCGGAGGCGTTCCCGCGGACGCTGGCGCGGATCATCGAGGGCTGGGAGCGCCTGGGCAGCCCGCATGTGTGTATCGACATCACCGTGCACGCGCATGTGTTCGGACGGCCGTACGGGGCGATTGCGTTCCTCGATGCGCTGGAGCTGGCAGCACGAAGTTCGCAATGCTGGCTCACGAATCACGCCGAGCTGGCGGCCGGTATGGGGTAACCGGCCACCAACTCGTCATGGCCGGACTTGCAAGTCGTCATGGCCGAACTTGCAACTCGTCATGGCCGGACTTGATCCGGCCATCCGTTCCGGCACTGGTGCCGCGATGGATGCCCGGGTTGATCCCCGGATCAAGTCCGGGGACGGCGTGACGCGTCGGTGGAGCGGGCTATGTCGTTACGCAGGGAACTCGATCAATTGGCGCACCGGTGCGCCAGATTTAAGCTTGGCAAACCCCTCGTTGATCTCCTCCAGCTTGATCCGGCCGGAGATCAAATGATCCAGCTTCAGCCGCCCCTGGCGCCATAACTCCAGCAGCCGCGGCATATCGACACGGAAATGATTGCCGCCCATCGAGGTGCCCTGGATCTTCCGGTCGCGCAGGAAGTCGGCCCCGTGCAGCTCGATCTTCACGCCGAACGGAATCATGCCGATGATCGTTGCCACACCGCCGGGACGCAGCATCGCGAAGGATTGCTCGGCGGTCTTCTTGGTGCCGATCGCCTCGAACGAATAGGCCACCCCACCGCCGGTCATCTCCTTCACCATCTCCACCGGATCGGCGTTGGAGGCGTTGATCGTATCGGTGGCGCCCATCTTCTTCGCAAGCTGCAGTTTCGACGCCACCGTATCGATGGCAATGATCCGCTCCGCCCCGGCCAACGCCGCGCCGTTCACCGCCGACAACCCGATGCCGCCGCAGCCGATCACCACAACCGTCGAGCCAGGCTCGACCTTGGCCGCGTGGAACACCGCACCGACGCCGGTCATCACGCCGCAGCCCACCAGCGCCGCACGGTCCAGCGGAATGTCCTCACGGATCTTCACGATCGCATGTTCGTGCACCAGCATGTGCTCGGCGAAGGCCGACAGGTTGAACGCCTGGTTCAACACCTTTTTGTTCAGCGTGAGCCGTCGCGCCATGCCGGGCAGCAGCTTCACCTCGGTGTTCTCGCACAGATTGGTGTGCCCGGTGACGCACTGCGCGCACTCGCCGCAGAATACCGACAGACAGGTGATGACGTGATCGCCCGGCTTTACATAGGTGACGTCCGCGCCGACCGCCTCCACCACCCCGGCGGCTTCGTGGCCGAGCACGACGGGCAGAGGCATCGGATACAGCCCCTCCATGAAGTGCAGGTCGCTGTGGCACAGCCCGGCGAAGACGGTGCGCACCAGCACCTCGCGCCGCTTCGGCTTGGCGTGCTGCACCTCCTCGATGGCAAGCGGCTGGTTCACCTCATGCAACACGGCGGCTTTCATGGCTTGATTTCCTTCCCGGGGTGGATCATTTCCAGTGCTTCTGGTAGTATGGCTCCTTGTCGGCGCCTTCCAGCATGATGGCATGATCGGTGGCGAAATAGTCGGCATAGTGCAGCACATAGGCCTCGAAGTTGCGACCATGGAACGGTGAGTTGCCGGCGTGCGTCGCTACCGTGCTGACCACGGTGTGCGGCAGCCCCAGCTCCTTCAGCAGCATCGCCCCGACCACACCGTGCTGCAGCTCGTGCGAAAGCTGCGAGTAGGAGACCTTGTCCGGACTTTCCCGCACATACATCAGCGGCTTGTCTACGTCGTGCAGGATCAGGATCGGCAGCAGAACGTCGTTGTCGAAGCTGTTGCCCCAGTCGGCGGCGGCACGGCGGGCGAGATCGACGCCGGCGCGCGTCACATCGTTGACGTGCCATTCCAGCCGGTAGTGCGGTGCACCGGGGGAGTAGGGCATGTCAGCCAGTTCCTGATAGGGGCTGGAGGACCACGTGCTGACCCAGGCGGTCACGATCTTCTCCCGCACATCCGGCGAGACCATGTCGAGTCCGAACAGCCATTCCTCCACCGCGCGCCGGCGGGAGTTGCTGGCGCGGTCGATCACGTATGGGTTCATGCCGCGCCTCCCCTGTCCAGCGCATGTTGCCCGCTTCGGGCCCAGGCGCAATGGTGGTAGCCCGGGAGGCGCCATGGCGGTATCGGCGGCATCGCCATCTTGCCTGCCCCTATCGCGCCTCGTGCCAAGGCTCTTGGCGGGCCTTGCGTTCGAACACGACGACGCTGTCGTAGAACGCGATTGCGTCGGTGGTGGCGCAGAATTCCGAGACGGCGACGACACCCTTTCGTTCCGCCGGTGGCGTGCCGAGCCGGCGGAAGGCGTGTGGGTTGCGGGTCCACCCATGCAGTGCGACGCAGCACGCGAAGGCGCGATCGAGGAATGTGGTGCCGTCCGGCGTGTCGGCGGAGCTGCCGCCCCACAGGCTGGTCACCGAGTCCTCCACCATGTAGACGCCGGGCGTGCGCATGCGCGGATAGATCGTTTCGAACGAGGCGATCTGCTGGCGCATGTCGTGCCCGCCGTCGTCGAGGACGATGTCGGGCGGGCCAGTCTGCTCCAGGACATGGCGCAGGAACTTCGGGTCGGCCTGATCACCGATGAAGATCGAGATGTCCTGGTCAGCGAACGCCGCGCAGGCTGGGTCGATATCGATGTCGGCGATGCGACAGCCCGGGCCAAAATAGTCGCGCCACATCCGCAATGAGCGCCGCGGTACACGCCGATCTCGATCATGGTGATCGCCCGGCCGCGATACGGGGCGAAATGACGTTCATAGATATCGAAGTAGTGATGCCATTTGTGCATCAACGATCCCGACTGCTTGTCGATGAAATGGCGATACAGCATCTGTGTCGGATCGGACTGCGGCAGTGGCGGTGGTGGCGTGGCAGCCGGGTCGATGGACTGCGCCCGGTCAAGCGCCCACCGCGGATGGCGCAGACACCAGGCGAGATTCGTCAGACGTTGCCGCAGCAACCGCATCGGCTCAGCCGCCCCGTCCGGCACGGCTGCGCTGTCCCGGCCCCGAACTGCGCGTCGGATGGCGCGTCATGCATCGTCCCCGTCCGCTACGGTCGGATTAGAGCACGCGGTTGGTGTGCTGTCTTCCCGGCAGTGCGACACTCGGCAGAGCGACACCTGGTGGCGCCGTGCTGAGCTGGTTTTGGCGGCACAACAAGCCACATCGTGGCACAGGAACGGACGCGAGACGGAGGGACGTCGAAACGAAAGGACGTCGAGACGAAGGGACATCGAGATAGCTTATACGACCACGCCCTTGATCGATGGCGCGCCGACCCGCGTGGTGCTGGCCAATCGGTGATCGAATCACGCCGCCGGCCGGTGCAGCGCCACGCCGGCGACGACGAGGCCAATCCCGACCACCTCCACCGGGGAGGGTATCTGGCCCAGCACAACCAGACCGACCACGGCGGCGGTGGCCGGCAACAGCGACAGCAGCAGCGCGAAGCTCGCGCGCGGCAGCCGCGCCATCGCGAACTGGTCGCACACATACGGAATGACCGACGATGACACGCCAACGCCGATGCCGGCGGCCAGCAGCAGCGGATCGAGCAGGACAGGGGCGGCATCGGCGATGCCGACCGGCAAGGCTGCGACCATGGCGACCAGCATCGCCGCGCCCAGGCGATCGATGCCCCCCGCGCGCGATGCGATGCGGTGGCCAAGGACGCCGTACAGGACGAACAGCCCGCAGTTGGCGAAGGCGAACAGGTAGCCGATCGTCTCGCTCGCGAATCGGGCATCGGTCAGCACGAAGACGCCCGCCGCCGCGCAGCCAAGTGCCGCGACGTTGCGTGTGGTGCGCAGACCGATCGCCGCCAGACCGATCGGCCCGAGGAACTCGATCGCGCCGACGGTGCGGAGCGGCAGTCGCGCGATCGCCAGATAGAAGCAGGAATTCATTGCCGCGAGCACGATGCCGAGCGCCAGCACGAGGCGCCGGTCGGCCGCCGACAACGCCAGCGCATAGCGCCACGGTCGACGCCACAGGCCAAACACGACCGCCGCGCTGGCAATTCGCAGCCAGGCAACACCCAGCGGCGCGATGCGCGCGAACAGCAGCACCGCGAAGGATGGGCCAAGATAGTGGAACAGCGCGCTGACCAGGAAGAACGCGTGCGGCGGGATGCGGTCGGTGACGGCGCTGCCACGGCGATATGGGCGGGATTTTGCATTCCAATAGAGTGAAGGTCCATTGCCCCGAGTGGAATGCACTCCTAATAGGTGTAGCCATGAAACTACCTTTGAATCGATGGGCTATGGTGCCATGAGCCTTCAGATCGCCAGCCTGCTGCGCGATGCCAAGAACCTCGAGCTGCTTCGCCTGCTGCGCCGCGATCCGCGTGCCGCCATCGCCGATCTGGCGCGCGGCATCGCCATGTCCGCGCCCGCCGTGCGCGAGCGTCTGCAGCGGCTGGAAGACGCCGGCATCATCACCGGCACCAATCTGGGCCTCGACCCCGCCGCATTGGGCTATCCCGTGCTTGCCTTCGTGCGTGTGCGACCGGCGCCTGGACAGCTCGGCAAGGTTATCGACCTAGCGAAACGAACGCCGCAGGTCATCGAGTGCCACCGCGTCACCGGTGAGGATTGTTTCGTTCTGAAACTGCGCATCGCTTCGATCGATCGGCTCGACAGTGTGCTGGATAGCTTCCTGGCATTCGGTCAGACCACTACATCGATCGTGCAATCGACGCCGGTCCCGCCACGTGACCTGCCGTTCCCCCAATGAGGCGCAGGCAATAGCGCCGGCGCGCGCGATCGCTTGACCGCCGCAACCCGCCTGCCTAGCGTTCCCGCGCAACAAGCAACAAGGCGAGCCAACGTCGCGCCAGACGGAGGGACCTCAGGATGGCCTGCACGATCATGCAATTGACCGAACACGTCGGCGCCGAGGTGCGCGGTGTGGACCTGCGGGAACCGATCGACGCCGACACCCACGCGGCGCTCAACCGCGCCTTCGTCGCCCACCACGTGCTGGTGATCCGCGACCAGGACTACACGCCCGAGAACTTCAAGACCGCCGCACAGGTCTTTGGGGAGCTGCAACAGCACGACAAGAAGGAACACCACGTCCCCGGCCACCCGGATGTCTACTACGTCGCCAACGACGAGATCGTGAACGGCAAGCGGATCATTCCGGGTGAGACCTTCCATACCGACCACTCCAACCATCCGCGCCCGCCTAAGGCGACCACGCTGTTCGCCGTGCAGCTTCCGTCACGTGGCGGCGACACGCAGTATGTCAGCATGCACCGCGCCTACGACGACCTGCCGCAGTCGATGAAGGACCGCATCAAGGACCTGCGCGCGGTGCATGTGTATCAGAGCAAGTACAGCCCCCGCTCTCTCGGCAAGATCGATGCGGCGAGCCTGCAGGACATCCCTCCGCCCGGCGTGCATCCGCTGGTGCGGCGCCATCCGGAAAACCAACGGCCGGCGCTGTATCTCAACCCGGTGCGCATCGAGGCCATCGAGGGCATGGCGGATCGGGACGCCCTCGCGCTGATCGAGGAACTGATGGCCCACGCGACGCAGCCCAGATACGAGTACCGTCACCGGTGGCGCCACGGCGACATGGTGATCTGGGACAACCGCAGCGTGATGCACCAGGCGAACCCGGACTACGACATGGCCGAACGGCGCTACCTGTACCGGCTGATGCTCAAGGGTACCGCGCCGATCGGAATCTAGTATACCTCTCCCGCAAGCGCGGGCGAGGTGTACGGGCCGGCGCACGCCCCCTACGCCGCGCGCCACGCCGCCCGCAGCGGTTTCAGCGCCGCGATTGCCAGCACCGCCGTCACCAGGTCCGCGGCGATCGCGACGTAGAACACCGTCACCCAAGTGCCGCTCGCATCGTGCAGCAGCACCGCCATCGGGCCGCCGAGGATCGACCCGATCCCCTGCGCCATATACAGGCACCCATAATTGCGCGTTGCATTCCGCATGCCGAACGTATCGGTCAGCGTCGAGGGGAACAGCGAGAAAATCTCGCCCCAACCAAAGAACACCAGGCCCGACAGCAGCGCGAAGGCCAGCGGATTGCCGCGCGTGATCAGCCAGGCGGTCATTGCCACGGCCTCCATCGCGAAGGCGAGAAACATCGTGTTCTCCCGCCCCAGGCGATCCGATACGAAGCCGAAAAACGGCCGCGTCAGCCCGTTGGTGAAACGATCGATGGTCAGCGCCAGCGGCAGCGCCGCCATCCCCCACACCACCATCTGCGCCACGCCGAACTCGGTCGCGAACCCGGCCATCTGCGAGATCACCATCAGCCCGGAGGTCGACATCAGCGTCATCATTACGAACATCAACCAGAAGACCGGCGTCTTCAGCATATCGCCGGTCGCGACACCGCCGCCGCCATCTTCCACCGTCGGCGCCGGCGGCGGCTTAAGTCCGAGCGCCGCCACGACGCCCACCACGCCGAACACCACGCCGAAGCGCAGCAGTGTGGTCTGATAGCCAACGCCGGCCAGCGCGTCGGCGATCGGGAACGTTGTCAGGATCGCCCCCATGCCGTAGCCGGCGGCGACCACACCCGCGGCAAATCCGCGCCGATCCGGAAACCAGCCGACCACCTGGCCGACCACGCCGACATAGACGATCCCGGTGCCCAGCCCGGCGATCACGCCATAGGTCAGATAAAGCTGCGTCAGCGACGAGGCATATGACGCCAGCACCCACGACAGCCCGGTCAGCGCCGCGCCCAGCCCGATCAGCTTGCGCGGGCCGAACCGGTCCACCAGCCAGCCCTGGAACGGCGAGAAGAACGTTTACAGAACGATCATGATGGAGAACGTTACTTGCAGCGCCGCTGGCGCGGCCCCCAGCGCGCCTCCCAGCGGTTTGACGAACAGCGTCCAGACATATTGCGGGCTGGAGATCGCCATCATGCAGATCAGCCCGAGGCCAAGCTGCCCCCAGCGCGTCGCGCCTGTCGTGGCCGGGATGGCGGCGCTGGCTTGCGATGCGCTCATTTCGGTTTGTCCCCCATTGTCGGTCCCGCGCGCACCCGTTGGGGCGCTGCTCGATGGGAGGGACAGCAAGCAAACGCCGGGCCAATCGCCATGGGCCAGGCGCAAACATGCGCGAACTCGGGCCGGCAGCCACTGGATTAGGAGCCACTGGGGCAGCAGGCACTGGCCCGGCAGCCACACGCGCCGGCAGCCACAGTTGCCGTGGGGCGCGTGCTCGGGGACAATCCCCCCAACCAAGCCGACGGGAGATGAAGATGGCGATCGAACTCTACACCTGGAACACGCCGAACGGCCGCAAGATCAGCGTGGCGCTGGAGGAAATGGGCCTGCCCTACAACGTCCACACGGTGAACATCTCCAAGCGCGAGCAGTTCAACCCGGACTTCCTGAAGATCAGCCCGAACAACCGCATCCCCGCGATCATCGACCCGGACGGCCCGGGGGGAACGCCGATCAGCGTGTTCGAATCCGGCGCGATCCTGATCTACCTTGACGAAAAGACCGGCAAGTTCTGGCCGAAGACGTTGCGCGAGCAGGTGCCGGTGCTGGAATGGCTGATGTGGCAGATGGGCGGTTTTGGCCCGATGCCCGGCCAGGTGCACCACTTCCTGCAGGTCGAGAACGAGCAGGACCGCCGCTACGGGCTGGAACGCTACTCGAACGAAACCCACCGCCTGTACGGCGTGTTCGACAAGCGTCTGGCCGAGGTTGAATTCGCTGCCGGACCGATCTCGATTGCCGACTTCGCTATCCTCGGCTGGGCCTGGCGGCACGAGCGCCACCAGGTGGACCTGGCCGATTTTCCCAACGTGAAGCGCTGGTACGAAACCATGATGGCGCGGCCGGCGACCAAGAAGGGCTTCGAGGTGGCGCTGTCCTGACGCGGCCCCGTTCCGCCTGCTGCAGGCAAGGTGGGCACGGCGTTCGCGCGGCGCCGGCGGCGGGTCGATTCAGAAACTGACGTTCACGCCTAGCTCGCCGCCGCCCCACCGGTGCCCGTCCACCCCGCCCGCAACAACCCCCGTAACAACCCCCCGCAACTAACCAAGGTGACGCGATGCAACCGAAGATCAGCATGGCCGAGTTCGAGGTCCTGGTGGCGCAAGCCGGCCTCCCCTTGAACGCCGCCCAGAAACAGGAAATCCACCAGGCCTACGGTCTGCTCGAGGCCATGCTCGCCCGCGTCAATACACCCATGCCGCGCGAGGCCGAGCCCGCGCTGATCTTCGTGCCGGAGGTGCGCTGATGCCCGGCATCCCGACCATCGCCGAGGCGGCCAAACAGATCGCCGCCAAACAGCTCTCCCCGGTCGAGCTGACCCAGGCCTGCCTGGCGCGCGCCAAGGCACTCGACAGCACGCTGCACGCCTTCCTGCTGCTCACCGAGGACCGCGCCCTGGCCGACGCCCGCGCCGCCGAGGCGCGCATGATGGCCGGCACGCTACGCGGAAAACTCGACGGCATCCCGATCGGCCACAAGGACATCTACAACACCGCCGGCATCCGTACCACCGCGCACTCCAAGTTGCTGGAACACAACGTTCCCACCCAGGACTCCCGCGTCGTGCAGCTTTGGGCGGAGGCCGGAACGGTCATGCTGGGCAAGCTGGCGACGCACGAGTTCGCCATGGGCGGGCCGTCGTTCGACCTGCCCTGGCCGCCGGCGCGCAATCCATGGAATCCTGACCATTTCACTGCCGGATCGTCCTCCGGCACCGGCGCCGCGGTCGCCAGCGGCCAGGTGCTGGGCGGCACCGGGTCGGACACCGGCGGCTCGATCCGCGGGCCGGCGGCGCTGTGCGGCCTGGCCGGCATCAAGCCAACCTACGGCCTGTGCTCGCGCGCCGGCGTGCTGCCGCTGTCCTACACGCTGGACCACACCGGCCCGCTCGCCTGGACCGCCGAGGACTGCGCGCTGCTGCTGCAGGCAATGGCCGGGCACGACCCGAACGACCCCGCCAGCGCCGACCGCAAGACGCCCGACTTCACCGAAGGCCTGGGCAAGGGCGCGAAGGGGCTGCGCATCGGCGTCGCCCGCCACTTCTTCGAGGCCGACAACCGGGTGAACGACGCCACACTGAAGGGCATCAACGATGCGCTGGCGCAGTTCCGCGCCATGGGCGCCGCGGTCCGCGATGTGACGCTGTCGCCGATGGCGGACTACCACGCCTGCGGCTTCCTGATCCTGGTCGCCGAGGCCTACGCGCTGCACGAACCGTGGCTGAAGTCCCGTTTCAACGACTACGGCGAATCGTTCCGCGACAGAATTGCCCTCGGTGGTTTCATCCGCGCCGCCGACTACGTCGCTGCCATCCGCAAACGCCGCATGCTGTGCCTGGAGCTGAAGGCGGCGATGGAAGATGTCGACCTCCTGGTCTCCGCCGCGGCGGCCACCGAGGCGCCGCTCATTACTGAGGTGCCGAAATGGGCGACGCTGGAAAAGCCCAGTTTCACCATGCCGTTCAACGTCACCGGATCGCCGGCGATCAGCATCTGCACCGGCTACGGCGCCGGCGGCCTGCCGCTGTCCATGCAGCTCATCGCCAAGCCGTTCGCCGAGCCGTTGCTGTTCCAGGCCGCCCACGCGTACGAAACGACGACCGACTGGCGTTCGCAGCGCCCGGCGCTGGTGAGCTGAGCGGCGACCCTCGTACGGCGGGAAAGCGCGGCGCCTCCCACGACGTCGAGCCGTGGGGTGATGGAAGGCGCCGCGCTGTGCAGCCATCCACGAACCATAGCGTGGCCATTGTCCGACCCGGTAAGGCGCGGTGGCGCGCGGCTCGGATACCGATCCACGCGCCGACCTTCTCGCGACCCGTTGGCTTCGACCGGCGAAGCGTGCTTCAAGCGCGACATGAGCACTGCGCAACTCTTGGCAACCGATGAACTGCCCCCGGTGCGCGTGCTGCGCGCCGACGGCGCCTCCGACCTGTTCCTCACCGCCGACCACGCCGGCCGTGACATCCCGCGCCGCCTTGCCCGCCTCGGCGTGCCGGAAACCGAACTGACCCGCCACATCGCCTGGGACATCGGCATTCGCGGTGTGACCGAGCGCCTGTCGGCCGCGTTCGACGCCACCGCGGTGTTCCAAACCTATTCGCGCCTGGTGATTGACTGCAACCGCGACCCCGACGTGGCCAGCGCGATTCCCGAAATCAGCGAGCACACGCCCGTCCAAGGCAACATCGGCCTGACCGAAGCCGACAAGGCGGCGCGGATCGCCGAGATCTTCACCCCCTACCACGACCGCATCACGACCCTGCTGGACACCCGCGCGGCCGCCGGACGGCGCACCGTCTACATCGCGATGCACAGCTTCACGCCGACGTTCAAGGGCGAAAACCGCGCGATGGAGATCGGCGTGCTGTACAACCGCGATACGCGCCTGGCGGCCATCCTGCTGGACCTGCTGCGTGCCGAGGGCGATCTGACGGTCGGCGACAACGCACCCTACGCGGTCAGCGACCTGACCGACTATGGCGTGCCGCGCCATGCCGAGCCGCGCGGGCTGGCCCACGTGGAGGTCGAGATCCGCCAGGACCTGATCGCCGATGCAGCCGGCGAGACTGCATGGGCGGAACGAATGGCACGACTGTTGGCGGCGGCCGACGCGCGGCTGAAGGCAGCAAGCGGTTGAGGACAGCATGCGGTTGAGGGCACCAAGCTGAACGCGCGGCTGACAGTCCAAGGCTGAACGCGCCCGGGAAGGGCAGGGGGGAATGCAGAATGTTGCAAACCACAATCGCCGGCAGCCTGCCGAAACCGGAATGGCTGGCGGAGCCCAACAAACTCTGGGCAGCCTGGAAGGCCGACGGCACCGCGCTGGACGCGGCCAAGCGCGACGCCACGCTGCTGTGGCTGAAGCTGCAGGAAGACGCCGGCATCGACATCGTCACCGACGGCGAACAGTCGCGCCAGCACTTCGTGCACGGCTTCCTGGAGCGCGTCGAGGGCATCGACTTCGCCCACAAGGTCGAGATGGGCATCCGTAACAATCGCTACAAGGCGATGGTGCCGACGGTGACCGGCGCGCTGCGGCTGAACGGGCGCGTGCACGCAACCGAGGCCCGTCTGGCGCGGGCGCACACCACGCGCAAGCTGAAATTCACCCTGCCCGGTCCGATGACCATCGTCGATACGATCGCCGACACACATTACGGCGACAAGCTTGCGCTGGCGACTGCCTTCGCGGACCTGCTGAACCAGGAAGCGCGCGCGCTGGAAGCCGACGGCGTCGACGTCATCCAGTTCGATGAGCCGGCTTTCAACGTCTACATGGACGAGGTCGCAACCTGGGGCATAAGTGCGCTGGAGCGTGCGGCCGAGGGGCTGAGCTGCACCACCGCGGTGCATATCTGTTACGGCTACGGCATCCAGGCGAACATCGACTGGAAGGGCTCGCTCGGCGCCGAGTGGCGGCAGTACGAGCAGACCTTCCCGGTCCTCGCCGCCAGTCGGATCGACCAGGTCTCGCTGGAATGCCGCAACGCTCGTGTGCCGCTGCGGCTGTTGCAGTTGCTGGCCGGCAAGGACGTGCTGGTCGGCGCGATCGACGTCGCAACGGACGCCGTCGAAACACCGGAGCAGGTCGCCGCGGTGATCGAGGACGCGATGGAGTTCGTTCCGCCCGAGCGGCTGTTTCCCTGCACCAATTGCGGCATGGCCCCGATGGCGCGCGACGTGGCGGCGGCGAAGCTGGTGGCGCTCGGCCGGGGCGCGGCGCTGGTGCGGCGGCGTCTGCGCGCGTAGTGGCGCAGGAAACGACAACGAAAAAGCCAGCACCTCTGCGGCGCGATACGGAGCAGCTGATCCCGATTACTTAGGCGCGATTCGCCAAGCCCAAGAGAAAGCCGATAATGGCCGCGATCAACAGAACCAGGAACGAGAACGATTCATCACCCTGCTCACGGAGGTACGACCCGACAAGGTAGCAGGGAATGCCAAAGACCAAACCTGCAACCGAGACGAAGCCGGGCGACGCGAAAATCGGGTTGGCACGGCCCTTCAACCCAGATACGGCGGTACCCACCGTAGCCGCGAGCAGAAAGACAAGTATTCCGTATCCAATGTATGCGAGAGCAACCACTTGGAGCCTATGGTGCGAGTTAACGCCGTTTCTATCTTGCCCTTCGTGCCGAGAGGACAGGTCGACTTGGCCACTCGCTCAATTCTGCCCGATGTGTTGAAGTAGGCCAAGTCGTCCGAGACCAATGGGGAGGAGGCACCATGTTACCTCGTGTCAGGGAGTTTGTCACTGCCTGGATCGCAGGCCTAATCGTGGGCGTCGCAACGCTACCGTTCCGTCACGCCGAGATCAGCCCTTTACAGCATCTAGCGGCGTGCGGGGGGTTTGGCGGACTATTCGCGATCACGCTCCTAGCTCCAAACACCCTGCTCGTGTGCGCTGCATTCGTTGCTCTCGTTGTCGCATGGTTTTTCGAGCC
The DNA here is from genome assembly GCA_003151425.1 of Acetobacteraceae bacterium. GTDB lineage: Bacteria > Pseudomonadota > Alphaproteobacteria > Acetobacterales > Acetobacteraceae > Palsa-883. Next base: position 17,173 of record PLXO01000248.1, on the reverse strand, counting down.
ACAGACCAGATCTGGTGCGTATGGGATTTTCGTCGTAGCGGCATCGTATCTGGGGTGGACGATATTCGAGATGGGTCGTCGCCAGTATCGCGTTGCGTTCGATCCCGAGTACCGCGAACGATGGGAGCAGCACCAGCAGAGGGATCGCCTCTGACTTTTCGTCACTTCTACCCGTCGGTCGAGACATTGGCATAGCCGTAAATCATGGTGCGATTCTGCACCTATAATGAGGGACTATCGCGCTCTTTGCAACCGATCTTCGCCTGATACCGCATCGTGTGGTGCTTACGAAGAAATATCGAACCACAGATGCACACAGACAAGAAGTCCAAGCGGCCGCCGGAATGAACGGCGAGCGGCGGCGCGGCGTTCGCCCCCGGGGCAAGTGAAAGCGAACTGGCGGCAATCACGCTGCGCCGGACTGAATTCGATCGTTGCCACATCGGCTTGCCGCCCGTCACTGCCGATGGCAAGCACGATCGGGACCGGCACGTCCCACCGCCCGCTGGTGCGTGATGGTCGCGCGGCCGAGCGTAACCGCGGTGCCCGCACTCCCAACCTGCAACCCGACCGCAACCCGGCCGCAAACACCGGTCCGCAGCACCTCCCGCACGCAACCTTGGTGGCAACGACGAGCGCGCCGCGCTATCGTCGCTCGGCGCAGCCCTTGGGCAGGCCGAGCGCAGAAACAGACAGGGTCGGCGGAATATTGGATGCGATGGAGCCTCACGCCACGGTTGGTCTGCCTGCTCGGCCTGACACTGGCGCTGCCGGCCGCGCCGGCGCGTGCCATGCAATTCGAGCAGGTGCAGATCTCGTCGACCGAGGTGATCCTCGGCGGACGCGGACCGGTCGTCAAAGGCGACGCGGCCCGCCTCGAGCAGGCGCTCGCGGCGCTGCCGCAGACCAAGCGGCTGCTGGCCCTGGCGCTCGACAGCCCGGGCGGCCTCGTGACGGAGGGTGAACTGCTCGCCGGACTGATCCGCACGCGCAAGCTCCCCGTCGTCATTCCGTCCAACAGCCAATGCGTCTCGGTGTGCTTCCTGCTGCTTGCCGCCTCGCCACACCGGATGGCCGCGTCCGACGCGCTGGTGGGCGTGCACAGTGCCAACGAGAACCAGAAGGAGACCGACATTTCACTGGCGGTGACGACGCTGATGGCGCGCGACGCCGCCAAGGACGGCATCCCCGCGGCCATCATCGGCAAGATGGTGGAGACGACGCCGGGCCGCGTCGAATGGCTTACCCCGGCCGACCTGACCTTGATGAATGTCGCGGTGTACGACGGCGACACGCCGACCGCGACGCGCCAGCCGGTCACCGCAAGCATCCGCCCATCCGGCCCCGCTCCGTCGCCCGCGCCGCCATCGCCCGCACCGTTGCCGCAAGCGCCGCTGCCGCAAGCCAGCGTGTCACCCGCGCCGCCGCCGCAAGCCAGTGCCGGCCCCGGCTTTACCGCCGGCCGCGACGACCGCCGCGCCTGGGATACGTGGCTCGCGGGTCTGCGCGGGCCGTACCGCGACGGCGCGGTCTTCGCCCAGGCGCAGAACGGCTTGCCGCGGCCGGGCTCCTGCTACGGGCCGAATGGTGCCAATCGCGGCGACTTCACGCTGGGCTGCGAGGTCGCGCGCCAACGGCTGGCCCCCGTGGCCACCAGGCTCGCGGTCAATGCCGCCTATGCCGCCGGATGGAACAGCGCCAGCCAGCCCATCCCGGCGGGCACGTCGACCGAGGCCGAGTACCAGGGGGCCTACTTCTGCGGACGTCAGATGGCGCATCTGACTTTGAAGGTATTGCCGCCGGCGGGGAAGATATTGCCGCCGGCGGGGCAGGTGGTGCCGCAATCGGGCGAGGCGCGCCGCCGCGCGACGTTCAGCTTCGGCCCGGAGCCGACGAGCCCGGACGTGCCGCGTGGGGCGTTCATCGTCGAGGGCTCGATCGATCTGCAGGGCGGCGCAATGACGCTGACCCCGGTCACGTGGCTCTCGCAGCCGCAAGGCTACCACTGGCTCGGCTTGAGCGGCCGCTCGGACGACGGCGGCACGACCTTCAGCGGACACGTGACCGACAGCAGCACCTGCACCATCTTCACGCTGAAGCGCGTCGGCGCGGCTACCGCCACGCGGTGAGCGCGCGACCGTTCGGCGTTCAAATCATAGCGACCGCCGGTCGTGGCGCATTGGGTGTCCTGGGGGCGTATTTCCCGAACGCTTTATCAAGGCTTTATCCGCGCTCTTGCAAGTCATCTCGAAACGCCGGCGGAGGGGTACGGTCAGTTCGTTCAGCCGTGAATTGTTTGGCTTGCCTCTGACAGAACGTTTATGATTCGCCAATCGGAGTGAACCCGCCGGGAGAGACGCGCAATGATCGTTCGCCATGGTGTCGCAGGGCACCTTGTCATTTCAGCCTGTGTTGCCGCGGTACTGACAGGTTGCGCGGCAACCCCGATGGGCCCGACCGTTCAGGTCATGCCGGGACCCGGCAAGACCTTCGACGCGTTCCAGAATGACCAGGCGTCCTGCAAGGTCTACGCGTCCGGCCAGGTGCAGGGGCAGGCCGACGCCGCCAACCAGCAGGCGGTCGGCGCCGGGGTGCTGACCACGGTGGTCGGTGCCGGGCTGGGCGCGGCGGTCGGCGGCGCCTATGGCAATGCCGGGGCCGGCGCGGCGATCGGTGCCGCGTCCGGGGCCGGCGTCGGGGCGGCGTACGGCGCCAACGGCAGTTCGTACGCCCAGATGAGCATCCAGCAGCAGTACGACAACGCCTTCTCCCAATGCATGTATGCCAAGGGCGAGCAGGTCCCCGGCTTCGCGCCGATCGCGTACTCGCCGCCGCCGCCGCCGCCGCCGCCATCCGGGCCCGTTGCAACCGCGGACCCCTTGGTGCGCTCGACGCAGTCCGAGTTGATCAGGCTGGGCTACCTCCAGGGCGGGGCGGACGGCTACATGGGCCCGCGAACGCGCGGCGCGATATCCAGCTTCGAACAGGCCAATGGCTTGCCGGTGGACGGCAGCCCGTCGCCGACCTTGCTGGCCCGACTACAGTCGACGCCAACCGGTGCACCGCCGCCGGCGCCCGCGGCCTCGGCGCCGAGTAACTGGGTCGCACCGGCCGGATCGCCGGGTGCGCCACCGCCGCCGGCGGCGGGCCAGACCGCGGCACCACCGGCCGGCTGGGTGGCGCCGAAGCCCTAGCCTCGAAGGTTGCCAACCCGGAGGACGGTTCCATGCCGACGACAAGTAAAGCCAAATGGCGGCGCGGTGCGCTTCTGGGAACCGAATGGCGGCGCAGCGCGCTTCTGGTTGGATGCGCGGTGGCGGCCTGGGGCGCCGTCGTGGTCGGGGCCGCGCGCGCGCAGACCCCGGACACGGGGTCCAGCCCAGCCACGCCGCCGGCGGCGGCGACCCACCAGTCCGGCGGCCTCGACATGGAGGTCAACCCAACCGCCCCGGTCGCCGCGCCGGTCGCCAAATCCCCGATTCAGGGCCTGACATCGGGCGCGAACGTGCAGGACGGCATCGTGCAGGTGAACCCGATCACCTCGCCGGACCAGACGACAACCCAGGTTCCGTCGACACCGCTGGTCCCAGCGACGACAGCGACCCCGGCGACCCCGACGCCGGTCCAGACGACGACGGCGGCCCCGGCGGCGGTCGGCTCGCCGCCGTCCGCCGCCGGTGCAACGCCGGCGGCGGCGGAGCCGGTCAGTCTCGATCATCCGACGGTGGTCGACACGGCCAATCTCAAGGCGGGCGACACCTCGGTCACGCTGTTCGGCATCGACGGTGTGCAGGGCGAGGCGGCGCAGAATCTGCAGGGATTCCTGGGCGCTACCGGCAATCACGTGACCTGCCAAGCGCAGACCAGCGCCGATTTCGTCTGCCTGCTGCCTGACGGTACCGACCTGGCCCAGGCCGCCCTGATCAACGGCGCCGCCCGTGTCAAGGCCGACGCACCCGACGCGTATCGCGAGCAGGAGGCCGCGGCGCAGGCCGCGCGGCGCGGCATCTGGGCCAGCCTGCCGCCGCCGCCCGCGACCGTGACGCACCCGACGGTGAAGGACACCGCGACCCTGTTGGCCGACCACCAGACCTATGTGCTGGACGGGCTGCAAGGCCTCGGCGCGCCGTATGCGGGTCAGATGCAATCCTATATCGGGGCGAATGGCGACGGCGTGACCTGCAGTCCGCAGGACGCGCCGGGACATTACATCTGCGTGCTCGGCGACGGCACGGATATCGCCAAGGTCGCGCTGGTGAACGGCGGCGCGGTTGTCGCGGCCGGCGCCCCGGACTCCTATCGCGCCCAGCAACTGGAGGCGTTGAATAATCACCGCGGCATCTGGATGAACCCGCCGCCGAACCTGCTGCTCGCCAGCACGGCGCCGCCGCCGCCGGTCGAGTTCGCGTTGATCGCCGGCGATGATGGGGCCGACGGGATCACCTATGTCGGCGGGGTGCCGGAGGCGGTGATCGACGGAGCAGCCGTGTTCCTGATCTTTGGCGGCGACATCGGCTGGGGCTACTACGACCACTGGCACCACTGGCGGGACGCCCCGGGCCGCTATCGGGCGCATATGGAGCGCTTCCACCCGGGCGGCCATGGCCTGCGCGGCTATCACGACGAGGCGACGTTGCATCGTGAGGGCGTGCATCCCGAAGCCGGGCATGGCGATGCGGCACATGGCGGCGTGCATCCGGGTGAGACGCACACCGCGGGGCTGGCCGGACATCCCGGCGTGGCGTCTGGTGCTCATCCCGGCGTGGCCGCTGGTGCTGCCGCTCATCCTGGCGTGGCCGGCGGTACCGCCCACCCTGGAGTGGCCGGCGGTACCGCCCACCCTGGAGTGGCGGGCGGTACCCATCCTGGCGCGGCCGGCGGTGCTGCCCATCTCGGCGTGGTGGGCGGTGGCCATTCCCTGGTGGCGCCCGGCGCCCGTCCCGGCTTGGCATCCGGCGCTCATCCCGGCACGGCGGGTGGCGGTGGGTTCATCCATCCCGGCCCCTCGGCGGCGGGCTTCCATCCCGGCGGCGGTGCCGCCCCCGTGGCGCATGCCGGCGGCGGTGCCGCCCCCGTGGCGCATGCCAGCTCGGGCGGCGGCGGGGGCGCGGTCAAGAAGAACTAGGTCGCGCTGTTCGGGTGGGTTCGGACAGCCGCGACTTCGCGTGTTCGGGCAGACGCCCCTTTGCCCGCCCGCCGCTATGCTGCCTCGCCCCAGACCAGGAACAGGCCGATATCCCCCGGCATGCCGTCGGGATACTCCAGCACGCGCGCCGCCAGGCGAAAGCCGCGCTGCTTCAGTTCGCGTTCCCAGCGCAGATAGAGCTCCGCCGCCTCGCCGCGCAGCGTCGCCGGCCAGCCCTCTTGCGAAACGTCGATCGCGCGGCCGCCATCGGTGCACAGCTCGTTGGGGAAGCGTAGCAGCAGGGACTCCTTCTGCCCGACCTCGGCGGCCTGCCGGGCGCGATGCAGCAGCCCCTGCCATCTTTCGTCGGTCACATGCGTGTCGATCAATTCCTTCGCCAATTTCTGGCGCCCCTCCGCCGCGGCACGGTGCTCGTCGTCATGATGCTGGGCCGCGCCGGACTGAAAATCGTCGATCAGCGCGCGGAACGCGGCCGCGTCCAGCCCGGCCGCCGGCTGCTCTGGTGCCCCCTTTTGCTGCGCCGACGCGTCTTCCTGCGGCGGAACGACCTGCCAGTCCGGCCGGTGGTAGTCGCCGAACATGCTGAGCAGGAAGCCGCGCTTGCGTGGCGCGGATCGCTCCGCCGTTGCGTCCGGCCGTGGCGTGGCGAAGGCGCCCAATAGATCGGCGCGGCTGACGATGCCAACCACGTGTCCGTCCTTCACCACCGGCAAGCGCTTGACGTGATGCTGCGCTAGCAGCCGCGCGACCTCGGTGAGCTCAGTGTCTTCCGAGACCGTAATGACAGGCGCCGCCATCACGTCGCCCGCGGTGCGGTCCGCCGCCCGCAGCTTCGCGAGGAAGTCGTCATCGCCGGCGCCATCCTCGGCGGCCAGCTTCAGCCACCAGTCGCGTCGCTCCACCCGTTCCAGTTCGTCTCGGCTTACCAGGTCGCCCTCGCTCACCATACCGATCGGCGCGCCATCCGCATCCAGGACCGGCATGGCGCTGATCCCGTGCTCCAGCAGTGCCCGCGCCACCTCGCGCAACGGCACGTCCGCGGTGGTGGATATCACGTCGGTTGTCATCACCTCCGATGCATGCATCGCGATGCCTCCTTCACGCTTGGTTCCGGCTGGTACAGCCGGGGATGGGGATGCTGGCATCCATATAGGCTCTCGCCGGTCATAAGCTGAGTGCCGCCGGTGCCGCGTCGCCGTCAACTTACCGGAGTGGGCGGCGCGGCATTTGATCCAGGTCAATCATGGCGGATCGCTCGTCCCTCGCGGTCTTGTGAAAACCGGCCACGGTCCATGCCAGCACCCAAAGTGTGCCGCCGAGCGCATTGAATGCCAGGAACCGCCGCCAATCCATCTTTACGGTGCCGGCGACGACGCCGTTCAATTGGCGCAGCACGTTGACGAAGCGCGCGAAAACGACGGTCACAAGGACCGTGCTGTGCGAACACCGCTTCGACCTTGCGTAGGCGTTCCGGAGTCAATCCGAATTGCTTCGCCGAACGACGCTCCCGCGCTTCGCGGGCTTGGGTCGCGAAGAGCGGGACAGGTGAACTGCGCGACGTTCCCTTACAGAAATCCGACACTGAACCAGGGTACCGCCGCAACCAGCACGAGGCCCGCCAACACCGCCAGCAGATACGGCCAGATACGCCGCATCGCCGCGTCCGGCGACACGCGCCCGATGGCACATGCCGCGTAGTAGCCGACGCCGAACGGCGGCGCGAACAAACCGATCCCCATCGCCAGGATCACCACCATCGCGTAATGAACTTCGTGAATGCCGACGGCCCGGGCCGAGGGAAACAGCAGCGGACCAAACAGCACGATCGCGGGAATGCCCTCCAGCACGCTGCCGAGCACGATGAAGGCGACAATGGATACCGCCAGGAAGCCCGCGGCACCGCCTGGCATGATGGTCATGGCTTGGGCGAGCTGGCGCGAGAAGCCCGATTGGGTCAACGCCCAGGCCATCGCCGTGGCCGTGCCGATGATCAGCAGGATCGCGCCCGACAAAGCCGCTGTCTCCACCAGCATCGGATACAGCCGCCGCCACGCGAATTGCCGATAGATCACCAGGCCGGCGACCATTGCGTAGGCGATGCCGATGGTAGAGACCTCGGTCGCGGTGGCCACGCCTTCGATCACCGCGGTGCGGATCAGGAACGGCAGCACCAGCGCCGGCAGCGCAACGACGAAGCTGCGCAGCACCGCGTGTGGCGGCGGCCGAACGATGCCGGAGAGGTCCTCCCCGCGGCTGCGCCAACGTGCCACCGCCGCGAGCGCCAGGGCCAGGACCAGCGCCGGCATCAGGCCTCCGGTGAACAGTGCCGCGATGGAAACCCCGGTGACCGAGCCGATGGTGATCAGCACCAGCGACGGCGGGATCGTTTCGCTCATCGCGCCTGCCGCGGACAGCAGGGACACGAGCTCCCCTTCATTGGCGCCACGGCGGCGCATCTCCGGAAACAGCACCGGGGCGACCGCCGCCATGTCCGCCGCCTTCGAGCCGGAAATGCCGGAGACAAGGTACATCGCGCCGAGCAGCACATAAGCCAGCCCGCCCCGCACATGTCCCAGCAGCGCCGCCAGGAACGCCACCATCGCGCGCGCCATGCCGGTCATCTCGATCAGCAGACCAAGGAACACGAACAGCGGCACGGCAAGCAGGATGAGGCTGCTCATGCCCTCGTCCATGCGCGACACCACGACGCTCAGCGGCGTGTGCGTCAGCGTCGCGAGATAGGCCAGCGTCGCCAGACCGAAGGCAAAGGCGATCGGCACCGAAATCAGCACGCCCGTCGCGAGCAGCGCAACGAAGAACAGCAGCAGGTTCCAGTTGCCGAGGCCGCTCAGCAGGGGCGCGCCGAAATGCAGTGCGAGCGCCAGCAGGCCCACCGTCGCGACGCCCGGCAGTGCGTCCGTTCCCAGACGCGCCAGCCGTGCGAGCGCGCTGATCAGCATCAGTAGCGCACCCACCGGCAGCGCCGCTGCGCGAAACGTATTGTGCAGATCGAGCGCCGGCGTTTGGATGTACCACTCCCCGGCCGCATAGTTCGCGCCAGGCACGACGATCAGCAGCAGGAACGCCGCCACCGACGTCGCGGCAATCGCGTCGGCGCGTTGTTGCCAAACCGGTCGCAGCCCGGCCACCACGGCGGTCAGCCGCATGTGCTCCGAGCGCTGCAAGGCAATCACGCTGCCCAGCATCGCGAGCCAGAGGAACAGGATGGACGCCAGCTCGTCCGACCAGATCAGCGGTGTGTGGAACACGTAACGCGCCATCACGCCGGCGAACAGCACGACGATTTCCACCGCCACCAGGGTCGCGGCGAGGATCGCGCAGAGATGGTGCAGCGCCCGCTCGCAGCAGCGGGCAAGCTGCGTCACGACCCAAACCGCATCACGACCCAAACCGCATCACGACCCGAACCGCCTCAAGACAAGGAGCCGACCGCGCCCTCCAGCAGCGCCCAGGCCTCATCGCCGTATTTCGTCCGCCATTCGGCGTAGAACCTGGCCTGCTTCAGCGCGGTACGGAATGCCGGCTTGTCCACCTCGACGAAGGTGAGCCCCTTGGTCTTGAGATCGGCGGCCACACTGTCGTTCAGCCTGGCGATGTCCGACCGCTCATCCAGCGCCGAGCGGTTCAGTTGCTGCGCCACGATATCCTGGAGATTTTTCGGCATCGACTCGAAGGACTGGCGGTTGGCGAGCATCCAAAATCCGTCCCACATATGGCTGGTCATCGAAACGTATTTCTGCACCTCGTAGAGCTTGGCGATCTCGATCAGCGAAAGTGGGTTCTCCTGCCCCTCCGCGATCTTCGTTTGCAGTGCGGAATAGACCTCATTGAAGTTGATCGAGATCGGTGACGCACCGAACGCCTGGAACATCGAGGTCCACAATGGCGAGATCGGCACGCGGATCTTGAAGCCCCTAAGGTCGGCGGGCTCGCGGATCGGCCGTGTGGAACTGGTGATCTGGCGGAAGCCGTTGTCCCACATCCGGTCCATCGCGATCAGGCCGCGCTTGCCGATCTCGCCGCGCACATAGATGCCCAGTTTGCCGTCCATCGTACTCCAGACCGTGTCGTAGTCCTTGAACGCGAAGCCGATGCCGTTGATCGAGGCGACCGGCACCAGGGTGGAGAGGATCAGGCCCGACAACGTAAAGAAGTCGATCGCACCGGAGCGAAGCTGCGACAGCATGTCGGTGTCGGAGCCGAGCTGGTTATTCGGAAAGAGCTGGATCTCCACCCGTCCGCCGGATGCGTCCTTGATGCGTGTCGCCGCTTCCTGCTGGCGGACCGATTGCGGATGGGTGACCGGGGAATTGTTGGCAAGCTTGAAGCTGAACTCGGCGGCGCTGGCGGGGCGGGTGCGAATGGCGAGCAGCGGCGCGGCGGCGGCGCCGGCCAACACGGCACGGCGGGAATGAAGGCGCATGGACAATCCTTGTTCTTGCGGTGTGTCGGCGGCGTGCGGACGGCCGCACAATAGTCGGCTGCGACGACCACGCAACCCTGACTTGTATTCGCAAGCGCCGGGCGTTCGTACACCTCTCGCGCGCTTCGCGGGGTCGCGGAGCATTTGCGGCGCGGGTGAGGGTCGTGCCGCCGCTCACCCTGCCCCGGCTTCACTTCGCTCGCCGCCCCCCGGGTCAAATGCCCGGGGCATGCCTTGGTCCGCTCTTCGCGGCCCAAGCCCGCGAAGAGCGGGAGAGGTGTATACCGTTCCGCTTCACCCTCCCATCGCCACGAAGATCTGCGACGTGGCATAGGAGAACCAGACCCGCCGCTGGCGCAGCCAGTCGCCGCCGAGCAGCAGATCGACAACCGGCAGCACATGGACCGGCGCTGCCCAAACCACTGGCGTGGCAATGCGCTCCGCCCCGATCCGCAGCGTCCCAAACCGGTGGCGGTGCATGGCGACAGCGAACCGGCCAACGCCACTCACGGAGCCGCCCGGATCGTGCGCCAGCACCTCGGCGCTCAGCCCCATTCGGCTGATCCCGCTCGCGGTGAGCAACCAGATCGCCGACCCGGAATCGATTTCGGCCCGCAACGGAACGCCGTCGAGCCCGACCGGGATGGTCAGCACGTCGCGGATCGGCGCGCTTGCTGCGATCGCCTCATAACCGCTCGGCCAGGGCAGGAACCGTCCCGCGCAGCCGCTGACGCGATACAACGACAGGAGCCCATGCGGTATGTCGAGATCCAAATCGAATCCGCCAAGGAAGTCCACCCCGAGCAGGCCGGCGATATCATGATTGGCCAACGCGCTCTGCGGCAGCGGTCCCACCGTCAGCGTCGAGTCACCAGCCACTGTACGCCGGCGCAGCGCGATCCCGCCCAGCATAAGAGATGCCGGATCGGCATTGCGATGGCGTTCGTATCCGCTGATCCCCTTGATCGTCGTGCTGGCCCAATCGTCAAGCCGCAGCGCCGCGCGCCCCACCGCCGCGACGGTGACCAGCGAACGTTGCGCGCCGGTGTCGAGCACGAACGGCAGCGTCACACCGTTCACCTCGACGCCGACCACCGGCACACCGGCGACGATCTGGACCGGCACGTCCGCCTGGTGCGCGATCACGCACGCCGCCTTGACACGCTCGCCCGACGCCAGGACCGCGGCCAACGCGCCGGCTAGAAAAATGCTTCGTCGACGAAGCCAGTGCATACGCCCGATGTGGCCCGCTTCCTGATGAATTGTCCACCGTCGCGTGAGCCGGTATCCAGCAATCATGAGTGATGCACCAGCCAAGCCAGGCCTCGCCGCCCTGTTCATGGGCTTTTTCACCATCGGTGTCTGCGGCTTCGGCGGCGTGCTGCCCTGGGCGCGCCGCATGGTCGTCGAACAGCGGCGCTGGATGACGCCGGCCGAGTTCACCGACCTGCTGGGCCTTTGCCAGTTTCTGCCTGGCGGCAACGTCATCAATCTCTCGGTCGCCATCGGCGCGCGGTTCGCCGGCACCGCCGGGGCCCTCGCGGCATTTACTGGGCTGATGGCCGCGCCCATGACGATCGTGATCGCGCTCGGCGTGCTCTACGCGGGCACCAGCGACATGCCCATCGTGCAGCACGGCATGGCCGGCCTCGCTGCGACAGCCTCTGCATTAGTACTGGCGACGGCATTGAAGATCGCCTCACCCCTACGCTTCCGTCCGATCGGCATCATCGTTGCGCTTGCGACGTTCCTGGCGATCGCGGTCCTGCGCTGGCCGCTGCCGCCGGTGCTGCTGGCCGCGGCGACGCTGTCGATGCTGCTTGCCTGGCGATTCCGCGCATGAGCGGCCTTGCCGCGCTGCCCACCCTTGCGCTGATCTTCGCGCAGCTCTCGCTGCTGGCATTCGGTGGCGGCAGCAGCGTCCTGCCGGAGATGCAGCGCCAGGTGGTGCAGGTGCATCCATGGATGACCTCGAGCGAATTCGCCGCGCTCTATGCTCTTGCGCAGGCCGCGCCGGGGCCAAACATGCTGGTCACCACGCTGATCGGTTGGCGGATGGCGGGCGTGAGCGGGGCCCTGGTGGCGACGCTGTCGTTGTGCGCGCCGTCGTCGCTGCTGACCTTCTGCACCGCGCATCTGTGGTATCGCTTTCGCGACGCTCCGTGGCGTGCGCTGGTGCAACGCGGGTTGTTGCCGGTGACCGCCGGGCTGATCATGGCGAGCGCCGCGGTGCTGACGCAGAGCACGACGACCGGCTGGCAGACCGCCGTGCTGACCGCCGTCGCGACGCTGGTGTTCCTGGTGACCCGACTGCATCCGCTGATCGTCCTCGCAGCGGGGGCGGCGCTCGGCATGCTGGGCCTGCTCGGCTGACCGGTTCCGCAACGGGCGCGATTGCCCTACCATCCAGCAAGAAACGCAAAGGCCGATATCACTCATGTCGATCGAAACCACCTCGCCCGTCACCGATCCGATCACCGTCGCGGTGCTGCAGAACCGCCTGAACGCCATCGCCGAGGAAATGGGCGAGGCGATGCTGCGTACCAGCTACTCGCAGATCCTCAACTCCTCGCGTGACTTTTCGGTTGCGCTGATCGATGCGCGCTGCCGCCTGGTCGCGCAGGCGGACCATATCCCGGTGCATGTTGGCGCCATGCCCTGGGCCGCCAAGGCGCTGGTCGAGGTATTCCCGAACCCCTCGCCCAACGACGTCTATCTGCTGAACGATCCCTATCGCGGCGGCTCGCATTTGCCCGACCTGACCGCCTTCGTGCCGGTGTTCGACGGGCCGACCCTGATGTTCTGGTCGGTGGTGCGCGCGCACCATTCCGATATCGGCGGCGCGACGCACGGCGCCTACAACCCCGGCGCCACCGAGATCTGGCACGAGGGCCTGCGCCTGCCGCCGATGCGGCTGACCGAGAACGGCGTGCTGCGCCAGGACCTGTTGCAGATGCTGGCGCTGAACGTGCGCCATCCGCGCGACTTCCTCGGCGATCTCGCGGCGCAGATCGGTGCGGCGCGGCTGGGCGAACAGCGGCTCAACACCGTCATCGCCGAATTCGGCGGCGCGATGCTCGCCGCGTCGGTCGAGGCGATGCTGGATGCCGCCGAACGCCACGCGCGCGACATCGTCGCAAGCTGGCAGGATGGCGTCTATGACGGTACCGCCTGGCTGGATGACGATGGCTTCGGCACCACCAACATCGCGGTGCGCGCGCAGGTGACGAAACAGGGCAGCGACATCACCGTCGATCTTTCCGCCTCCGATCCGCAGGTGGTGAGCTTCGTCAACTCCTCGCACGCCAACATGCAGTCCGCGGTGACGATGGCCTTCGCCTTCCTGCTCGACCCCGACATCGCCAAGAACGAGGGCGCGTTCCGCCCGCTCAAGGTGATCGCCAAGGAAGGCACCATCGTCTGGGCGCGCGAGGGCGCGCCGGTCACCATGTGCACCAGTCATTGTTCGAACGAAATTATCGAGGCGATCATCGTCGCCCTCGCCCCAGCCTGCCCCGACCGCGTCATGGGCGGCTGGGGTCGGCGGCTGCGCATCGCCATCGACGGCCGCGATCCGCGCACCGGGCGGCGCTTCATCTGGCACATGTTCCAGGCGCGTCCCGGCGGCGGCGGTTCGATCGCCGGCGACGGGTTCTCCACCATCGGCGAGTGGCACTCCGCCGGCGGCATCAAGTTCGGCTCGATCGAGGTCGCCGAAACCCGCTTCCCGCTGATGTTCGAGACGCACGAGTACCGCGCCAACTCCGCCGGCGACGGCAGGTACCGCGGCGGCACCGGCGGCGACATGCGGCTGCGCATCGAAACCGATGGCCCGGCGCGCGCCAACACCGCGGGCGAGGGGGTGGTGCACGGCGCGCGCGGCATGCTCGGCGGCAAGGACGGCGCGCCGCACGACTACACGCTGCTGGCGCCCGGCGCGCCACCGCGAAAACTGCAAAGCAAGGAGGTCGGCGTCGTGATCCCGCCCGGCAGCGTGATCCACGTGCTGTCGGGCGGCGGCGGCGGCTGGGGCGACCCGGCGCAGCGCGATCCGGCGGCGCGCGCCAGGGACGTGGCCGAGGGAGTGGTCGCGTGAACTACACCATCGGCATCGATGTCGGCGGCACCTTCACCGACATCGTCGTTACCCGTCCGGACGGCGCAACGACGATCGCCAAGGCGGCCACCACGCCGGGCGACCAGTCCGATGGCGTGCTGGACGGCATCGCCCGCGCCGCCGCCGCGCTGGCCCTGTCGCCGGCAGCCCTGCTCGGGCAGGCCAGTCGTATCGTGCACGGCACGACGGTCGCCACCAACGCGCTGCTGGAAGGCAAGGCGGCGCGCGTCGGCATGCTGACCACCGAGGGACATCGCGACATCATCGAGATGCGCGAGGGGCTGAAGCCGGAACGTTACAACCTGCGCATGGCACCGCCGGCGCCGCTGGTGCCGCGCCGACTGCGCCTGGGCGTGCGCGAGCGCATGCGCCAAGATGGCGCGGCGGAGATCCCGCTCGACCGCGCATCATTGAATGCCGCGCTGGATCGGCTCGCCGCCGAGGACGTGCAGGCGGTGGCGATCTGTTTCCTGCACGCCTGGCAAAATCCGGAACATGAACAGGCGGCCGCCGCCGCCGCGCGCCAGCGGCTGCAGCACGCCTATATCACCACCTCGGCCGAGGTGCTGCCACAGATCAAGGAGTTCGAACGCTTCTCCACCACCGTCGCGAACGCCGCGGTGGGGCCGGTGATCGAGGCCTATCTGCGCCGCCTGCAAACGCGCCTGGCCGAGGCCGGCTTCGGCGGCACGTTGTTCGTCATTCTCTCGCACGGCGGCGTCGCCTCGGTGGACGAGGCGGTGCGGCTGGCGGCCGGCACGACGTTGTCGGGTCCCGCCGGTGGTGTCGCCGCGGCGGTGGCGCTGGCGCGCGAGGGCGTCGCGCGCGATCTGATCACCTTCGACATGGGCGGCACCTCGACCGATATCGCCCTGGTGCAGGACGGCCAGGCGAACCTGTCCGACGGGCGCGCGGTCGCTAATGCGCGCATCGCTCTGCCGGCGCTCGACATCGTGACGCTCGGCGCCGGCGGCGGCTCGATCGCGCATCTCGATCGCAGCCGGCTGTTGCAGGTGGGTCCGCAGAGTGCCGGTGCCGATCCCGGACCCGCGTGCTACGGCCAGGGTGGCACCGCGGCAACGGTGACGGATGCCAATCTGATCCTGGGCTATCTCGACCCGGCAAACTTTCTCGGCGGCCGGCGGCTACTTGATATCGCGGCGGCGACCAACGCGGTGGCACAGCTCGCCGACGCGCTGAACATCGATACGATCGCCGCGGCGGCCGGCATCCATCGCCTGGTCAACACGCGCATGGCCGACGGCGTGCGCGTCGCGACGGTGCGGCGCGGCGTCGATCCGCGCCGGCACGCGCTGCTCGCCTTCGGTGGCGCGGCGGGGCTGCACGTCGCCGCGGTTGCCGCGGAGCTGGCGATCGGTCGCGTGGTCGTGCCGCTGGCCGCCTCGGTGCTGTCCGCCTGGGGCATGCTGAACACCGACCTGCGCGTCGAGCTGGCCCGCAGCCAGGCACAACGATCCGGCATCGATATCGTCGCGCTGCACGCCGCATTCGCCGCGATGGAGCGCGAAGGACGCGAACGGCTCGGCTGGTTCGATGGCGAGGTCACGGTGCGGCGCTCCGCCGACATGCGCTACGGCGAGCAGGTGTTCGAGATCGCCGTGCCGCTCGATGCGATGGACTGGAGCTCGCCGAGCCTGGCCGCCGAGATCGAGGCGGCGTTCCACGCCCGCCATGCGGCGCTGTACACCTATTCGTTGCCGGATCAGGACGTAGTGCTGGTGAATGCGCGGGCCTCGGTGGTCGGACGCCTGCCGCCGGCGTCCGGTGTGTCGGGCAGCGGCGGCACGGCCCAGGCGGCGGTGAAGTCCCGGCGGCTGGTGCACCTGGGGACCTGGACCGATGTGCCCGTCTTCGACTTCGCCGCACTTGCCGCGGGTCAGAAGCTGGCCGGGCCGGCGATCGTCGAATCCGACACCACCACGGTGCTGCTGCGGCCTGCTGACGCGGCCCGGTTCGATGCACGCGGCTGGTTGGACATCACCGTCGGCTGACGCCGCCGCAACGAACCGCGGATGCATTCTCCACGCGTGCCGACATGGAGCAAGCCACGGCGATTTATCGGGCGTTGCGGGGTGAAAATTCATTCTCCGCCATGGCATGCCGTCCGGCGGCCCATTGCAGCGCGGAGATGGCAGCATCACGTTATTTCCTGGCCCCTGCAGGGCAGCGCTCGCTATGATGCAGCCGCATGAACCTGCCCGACCCTGCATTCGTCTTGTCCGGCTTCGTCGTCGGCCTGCTGGTCGGTCAGACCGGCGTCGGCGGCGGAGCGCTGATGACGCCGCTGCTGGTGCTGCTGTTCGGCGTGCATCCGGCGACCNNACCGCGGTCGGCACCGATCTGCTCTTTGCCGCGGCAAGCAAGAGCGTCGGCACCTTGGTCCACGGTGCAAACCGTACGGTCGACTGGCGCGTCGTTGGCCGGCTCGCCAGCGGCAGCGTGCCGGCGACAGTCATCACGGTGCTCACGCTGTCCCGGTTCAACGTCATGTCGCCGGAAATGGACAAGGCGCTCTCGCTCATCCTTGGCACCGCCCTGCTGCTGACGGGAGGCGTCCTGATGCTGCGGCGCTGGTTCGTGGCGGCGGTCGGCCCGGCGATGCAGCGTGTTACCCCGCGCGCGCGGCTCTGGCTCACCGTTGGCTGCGGCGCGCTGCTTGGTGTGGTGGTCAGCGTCTCCTCGGTCGGTGCGGGTGCGATCGGAGTCACCGCGCTGGTGCTGCTGTATCCCGAGCTGAAGCTGGCACGCATCGTCGGTTCCGATATCGCGCACGCGGTGCCGCTGACGCTGATCGCCGGCATCGGGCATTGGTGGCTCGGCTCGGTCAATTGGCCGCTGCTGGGCTCGCTGCTGAGCGGTTCGATTCCCGGGATCATGCTGGGCAGCTATCTGACGCGGTTCGTGCCCGAGTGGGTGCTGCGCCCGCTGATGGCCGTGGTGCTGTTTCTGGTAGGCGGCCGGCTGGTGTTTTGACCCGCCGCCCGACACGGCGCGATGATCCGCGCGCCGCCGATGGCATGGTCGAGCCAGCCATGGAACTGGTAACCTCCGCATCCTGAGCAGGGAGGAACCGCCATGAGCGACGCACTGCCGACCGCCACGCGCGTGTCGGACCCCGGGATCCGTGCGCTGTATCGTTTGGAGAACCGCTGGCAGGCCTGGCTCGANNCCGGCCACACCATCGTGCCGCTGGTCTGGGAGCTCGGCCGTGTCGTCGGTGAGAAGCATGGCGGCTGGGTGCACTGGGGCGCGACCACGCAGAACATTACGCAAACCGGCGATCTTCTGGTGCTGCGCCAGGCGCACGGCATCTTCCTGCGCCTGATCGGCGAGGCGCTGTCCGCCATGGCCGATCTCGCCGAGCGCGGCGCGGACATGGTGCTGCCGGGCCGTACCCACGGTCAGCACGCGGTGCCCGCCACGTTCGGCTACAAGGTCGCGGTGT
>PLXO01000355.1 GCA_003151425.1 Acetobacteraceae bacterium | reverse complement strand
CTGCGGGGATGGCCGGAACAAGCATGCCCCCGGGCGCTTGACCCGGTGGTCCGGCCATGACGTTGAAAGGCCGTACCGCCCGACCAAAACGAGAATTGCTACCGATCGTCAGCGCCGCTTGCCACCTGACGGCAGCCTGACCATAGAACCCGCATGGCCTCCGTCACCACGCGCCCGCGCGCCGTAGCCGCGGGCCTTGAACAGCGCGCGACGCGAATCGTGTTCTTCATCACCGGCGCCGGCATGGCGGCCTGGGCGCCGCTCGTGCCATTCGCCAAGGCGCGCGTCGGCCTGCACGAGGGCGGGCTCGGGCTGCTGCTGCTGTGCCTCGGCGCCGGCTCGATCGTAACGATGCCGTTGGCGGGGGCGCTGGCCGCACGCATGGGATGCCGTGTCGTCGTTGCCGGGGCGGCACTGCTGCTTTGCCTCGCCTTGCCCCTGTTGGCGTCGGTCTCCAGTGTGCCCCTCCTGGTTGCGGCACTGTTCGTCTTCGGCGCTGGCCTCGGCGCGATCGACGTCGCCATGAACATCCAGGCGATCATCGTCGAACGGGCAAGCGGGCGGTCGATGATGTCGGGGTTTCATGGCCTGTTCAGTCTTGGCGCCATCGTCGGTGCCGGCGGTATCGTGGCGCTGCTGGCTGGCGGGGCATCACCGCTCGGCGCGACGCTCGTCGTGGTCGCCGGCATCATCGTTGCGCTGGCAGTAGCCGCGCCGCACCTGCTCGCCTATGGCGGCGAGAGCGAAGGGCCGATCTTCGCCTGGCCGCGCGGCATCGTGTTAGTCATCGGCATCCTATGCTTCGTCGGGTTCCTG
Organism: Acetobacteraceae bacterium; assembly: GCA_003151425.1. GTDB lineage: Bacteria > Pseudomonadota > Alphaproteobacteria > Acetobacterales > Acetobacteraceae > Palsa-883. Next base: position 4,758 of record PLXO01000355.1, on the reverse strand, counting down.
GCGGAGGGCGCCGTGCTCGACTGGAGTGCGGTGTTCCTGACGTCCGCGCACGGCATGGCGACGTCCTATGCGGGGCTGGGCTACGCCGCGTTCGCGCTGACCATGACGATCGGCCGGCTCACCGGCGACCGCATCGTGCAGCTTGTTGGTGGTAGCAACGTCATCATGTTCGGTGGCCTCTGCGCCGCTTCGGGCTTCGCTATCACCACGCTGCCGCTGTCCTGGCAGGTGGCGCTGCTCGGCTACGCACTGGCTGGCGTCGGTTGCGCGAATGTCGTGCCGGTCCTGTTCACCGGCGTCGGCCGCCAGACCGTCATGGCGGAGAATGTCGCCGTCCCGGCGATCATGGCGCTTGGTTACGCCGGCATCCTCGTCGGCCCCGCGGCGATCGGGTTCGTGGCGCATGCGGCCAGCCTGTCGGCGGCGTTCCTGATCCTGGCGCTCCTGCTGCTTGGCGTCGCCGCGAGCGGACGCAGGCTGCGGCTTTGATATCAAGCGTCCGACGACCTTACGCAGCGTCAATCCGACAGGTCATGACAACCAAAGGGGTGCGCCAGCTCATGGCCGGATTCCGGCTCGTTCCCCGCTCTCGCAATGACGCCTCATTCTGGCTCAGGCCGCGGCGGCGTTCAGGTGGGGTGCCACCACCTCCCGCGTCTCCTTGCTGGGCACTACCGGGATGATCTCGAATGTCACACCGAGACCACGCCATTGCAGGACCCATTCCTGGAACAGTCGAACGTCGTCGCAACGCATCAATTGGAAGCATCGTGAGAAATTCGGTTCGATCCAGCTATCGACATACTCCAATCCCTCCGGCAGCACGCGCCCTGCGTCGCGCAGATGCCGGTAGACGGGCACCATGTCGTCGTCGCGAAATCGCTCGATGACCATGAACAGCATGTTCGCTCTCTGTCGTTGAAACGGCCGATGTCAAACCAAGACGTTATCCGATAACGGCACCCGGTGGGAAACACCAACGCATCTGGTAGTGGACCAGTTTGATTATGGCTAGGGAATACATCCTATATCGGCGCCGTGATGCTCAACCCCGTCACGGCTTGCGGCCGACGACGAGTAGCATACTTTGCTGCCTCCTATGCTATTCCTTCTCGCCGATCTGGAGCACGACGGCGTTCGGGAATCCGGTCTCTTTGTCGTCTAACTCATTGGCCACACCGATTTCCGCTAGAGCCGTAGAGAGCGCATGTGCAACCGGCGCGATGCGCTCGTCTCTTCCATCGTACCCGACTTGGGTGCCGCGAGAGAACGCCATTCCGACGCGTTTGCTCGCGAGGTTGGCGGTGGGCGCAGGCGGAGAGGGCCACGTTGGAACCCAACCAGCTAAGCGCAGAGCGGCATCTATCGAGGCGTGCAGCGACATTGGATCGGAAGATAGCTGCACGAATACCACGCAAGGCGTTCCCGGGAACGGGACGAGCCTGGCTGCAAGTTGGCGTTGTTGTTCTGGGGTGAGAGAGCGCGTTGCCCTGAATTTAGCAAGCTCTAGCTGCGCCTCCATCGCCTTTTGGTCTGCTTTTGATGCGCGTTCGTTTGCCTGCGCCTGCTCTGTCTCTCCTATGACCCTAGCCTTACGACCGAAATGGAACGCTCCCAAGACACCGCCAAATATCATAATATCAGAGATGCCTGTCTCGACTTTCTCCAAGAGAGACTTGTCCAGCACGAACACGAACACGAGTTCTACCGCCAAGCCTAAAATCAGTATGATCTCGAACGCCTCCGAGAGGAAGATGTTGCGCTCGTACGGCGAAGACGGCCACCAACTCGGGCGCTTGGCCATTTTGTTTTCCTACATCTTGCCAGCAGGCGGCAGGAATGAAAGCCTGACTTTCAAACTGGTCCACTACCACGCATCTGGTTTTCTCTGTGTGCTCTGCGCGCTCTGCGGTGGATCTTCCTTGCGGACGATCGAGCGCCGCAAACCCCATCACCCGCCCAGCCCCCCCACAAACCCCGCCAACCCAATCTGCCGCGCCGTCGCGGACCGCGCCGCGTGCAGGATGGCGCGCAGCTCGGCGACCGCATCCTCGAACACGTCGTTCACCACGACATGGTCGAATTCCGCCCAGTGACTGATCTCCTCCCGCGCGAGGCCCATGCGCCGCGCGATCTCCGCCGGATCTTCGCCGGCGCGGCTGTGCAGCCGGGATTCCAGCGCCCCCAACGACGGCGGCAGCACGAACACGCCCACCACATCCCCCGGCAGCGCCGTGCGCAAATTCCGGTGGCCCTGCCAGTCGATGTCAAACACCACGTCACGCCCGGCGGCCAGCGCGGCCTCCACCGCGGTGCGCGGCGTGCCATAACTGTGCCTGCCCAGCACCCGCGCCCATTCCAGGAAGCCACCCGCCGCCACCATTGCATCGAACGCCGCCTGGTCGCGAAAATGATAGTGCGCGCCGTCGACCTCGCCCGGCCGCGGTGGCCGCGTCGTCACACTGATCGACAGCGACAATTCCGCCTCCGTCGCCAGCAGCGCGCGCGTGAGCGAGCTCTTCCCGGCCCCCGACGGTGCGGCCAGCACCAGGCACACGCCACGCCGCGCGACGCTGGTCATTCGATGTTCTGCACCTGCTCGCGCACCTGCTCGATCGCCGCCTTCAGCTTCAGCCCGGTCGCGGTCAGCGCGCGCGACGAGGACTTGCTGCACAGCGTGTTAGCCTCGCGCATGAACTCCTGCACCAGGAAGTCGAGGCGCCGACCCACCCCCACCGCCTCGGTCAGCAGCGCGCGCGCCGCCTCGATATGGCTCGCCAGCCGGTCCAGTTCCTCGCGCACGTCCGACCGCGCAGCGAGCAGCGCGACCTCCTGCGCGATCCGTTCCTCCGGCAGCGACGGGCTTTCGCGCAGCAGCGACTGCAGGTTCTCCATCACCCGGGCGCGGTGCGCCGCCGGCTGGTCGGATGCCTCCGTAACGGCTTGGAGGCGCAGCGCAACGATCTCATCGAACAACCCATCCAGCGTCACCCGCAGCCGCTCGCCCTCGGCCTGGCGTGCCTCGACCAGCGCTGCCATGGCGGCCACGAAGCCGGTGCGCACCGACGCGGTGGCGGCCTCGGTGCGTTCCTGCTGCGCCTCCGTGGCCGGACGCAGCACGCCGGGCAGCCCCAGCAGCGCCTCGGCCTGCGGCGGCTGGCTGCCGGGTATGCGCGCATGCAGCGCCAGCGCCAGCGCCAGGACCTGTTCGAGCGCCGCCGGATCGGGCGCCAGCTTCTTCTCGGCGTCGCGCGCTGTGGCCAGGTTGGCGGTCACGTTGCCGCGCTTGAGCAGCCTGCCCGCGGCCTCGCGCAGTGCGGGCTCCAGCGCGTCCCAGCCGGTGGGCAGCCGGAAGCGCAGATCGAGGCCGCGGCCGTTGACGCTGCGCAGCTCCCAGGCCCAGGCGAGGCCGTCGGTGCTGCCCTCGGCATGGGCAAATCCGGTCATCGAGGCGAGCGCGGCGGTCATTGGTCTGTTCCCAGGTCGCGCGACGTTCTAACAGCCCCGCACCCGACTGCGAAGCTGGACTATAAGAGCAATGGATTCGTGCATACTGGGCAGATCGCGGCGGTCACGGTGCAGATCTTCGAATTCACGCGGTACGGGGTGCTGCATGGGCATGTGATGGATGTGACCGGGGCCGGGTGGAGGGGCAGTAGACGGCGCGACGACTGCCGGCGGAGAAGGCGAGTGATCTGGACTCGGACGATGTTCGCACGCACGGACCTGGGTATGTCGCGCATGTGGCGCTGGACAGCACGTGGATGCTGATCGACGGACAGGAGCAGGCGATCGCACCGGGCGTGGCGGTGACGGCGGAGATCAAAGACGGCCCGGCAGAGCGTGATCAGCTATCTGCCGTCGTCATGCTGCCGTTGTTGCGGTGGTATGCGTATGAGGAGATTCGGGAGCGATGATGATAATTAGTGCACTAAGCGGTCGGCTACTACGCACAGCACGGCGGTTGGCTCCTTTCGTTCGGCGCTGGCCAGTTTCGAGTAGCTTAAATGCGATCATCTATCTGGGATCAGTCGATCCGGATGGTTGCGATCGATTCCTTCTAAACCTCCGACGCGCTGCAATGCGCGTCACAGCACTTGCGGTGTTTATGGCGATTACTTCAGTGACACACGCTGTCGCGCAGCAGGTTAGCGGCAACGTCACCGGACTTAACGAGGATCTTACAAAGTGGTCGCCGGAGTTGGTGGGTCGCCAGTGGGGATGGCGCTTAACGCGATATAAGAGCTTCGACGCTTCGTTTAAGATTGATGGCGAAGTGTATTTGATGCTCAGTGCCGATATAAAAACGACCGACAACGTGATATGGGATCCATTGACAGGACTTGGGCGCCATTTCGATCACGATCAGTGGGTCGAGTTCACTGACATGCACAGAGAGGACTTATTCAGTGGCATTCTCAGTATTGGACAACATGCTGCAATGTCGGATGGGCGGATAATGGAAGTTTCGCCTGCGCCTGGGGTCGGCATGCCATCGTGCAGTCAAAATTTTAATGGTTATTACAATATTTATGACTCGTCTCGTCGTCTGCTTCGATCATTTTATGTCGTCGAGAGGGTCGTCGATCCACTGTCTGTTCGATATCATATTTGTATCGAGGGATCAGGAGATCACGTATTCATAAAACCTAAGAGGCTGACACGGATTGACCTCGGAATATTCTGCCGAGTCATTTCAATGAGGTAGCCGATGTCTGGGCGACTTGGCGATCTGCGGGGTTGCGTGATTTCAGTGGC
>PLXO01000046.1 GCA_003151425.1 Acetobacteraceae bacterium | reverse complement strand
CGGAGGGAGGGGGGACCGGGACAACTGGCCCTCCCTACCCCTATCGTTGCGGCGCCCTGCGGCAATGGATGGCCGGGACCAGCCATGACGTGGCCCGCCACCATCAAACATCCGCATTACGCGGATGGTCGCTACGGTGCGTATCATCTCGTCGCAATGGATCAGCGAGTCGTCAACAACCGGCCGAGGGTAATCGACGCAGCGTCGCGTGTCGGTCTGACCGCCAAGGACGTGCACCTGCTGCGCGCCGCCTTGCTGGACGGCCCGGCCGCCGCCTCGGCCTTCGCGGCCTGGCGCCAGGGGCTCGACATTGACGACATCGACTACGGCTGGAGCCGCCTTCTGCCGCTGGTCCAGCGCAACCTGGCGCGCAGCGGCATCGATGACCCGTGGCTGCCGCGCATGCAGGGGATTCGTCGCCTCTACTGGGTGCGCAACCTGACGCTGCTGCATCGCGTGCGCCCGGTGCTGGCGGCCCTCGCCGCGGCAGGGATCCCGGTCATCCTGCTGAAGGGCGCCGGGATCACGGCATCGTTCCGCGACTCGGTCGATCTGCGCCCGATGGACGACGTCGACATCATGGTGCCGCCCGATCGGCTGGCGCAGGTGGTGGACATGATGGCCACACTCGGCTGGCGGCCGAAGGAGACGCCGCCCTGCTCAGCGGCGGAGATGGCGGCACTGACCCACACCGCCGGCTGGCCGTTTGTCGACCCGGACGGCACCGAGCTCGACTTGCACTGGCGCGCGCTGAACCTTGACGGTCGGATCGGCAACGATCTCGGGTTCTGGCAGCGGGCCACGCCGGCGCGGCTGGCCGGGCAGCAGGCGTTGGTCCTGGCGCCCGCCGACCAGTTGCTGCATGTCTGCGTCCACGCGGTGGCCTGGGCCGGCTTCTCCAACCTGCGCTGGGCCGCGGACGCCGCGCAGATCATCCGCGCCAGCCAGGACCGGCTGGACTGGGCGACCCTGTGCGCCGAGGCCCGACGCCGCGGTTTCGCGATGCTGATGCATGACTGCCTGGGTTTCCTGGCGAGCGATCTGTCGCTGCCGGTTCCGCGCGCGGTGTTGCGCGACCTGCGCCGCGAGGCGCGGTTCACCGAGCGGCTGGAGGTGCGCATCAACCGCGGCAATCCGCTGACCCGGGGCATGCCGCAGCGCCTGGCCGCCAAGTTCGTTGCCTTTCGCCGGGCCGATCCGGACCTGCCGGACCGGCCGTGGCAGCGGGCCGTCATGCCGTTCCTGCGCCAGGTGCTGGAAACCCGGTCCCGCGCTGGCGTGCTGGGCCTGGGGCTGTTCCATCTGCTGCGTCGGCCGGACTGGCTGCGGCGCGCGTTGCGTGTCGACTGCCGGCTGCGCCGTAGCGGTAGCCATCGGCCGCCCGGCGATCCCGGCCCGGCGGTTCCGGCATCGCTCGGGGCGACGCTCGATCTGATGGACGGAGCCCCCGCCGCCTGCCTGCGCGGCTGGTGGTCGGGCGCCGATGCGCGCGACGGCGGACGCTGGACCACCGGACCCGAGGCCCGCATCCTGTGGGATGTCGCCAGTGCGCCGCACGTGGACCTCATCTGCGAGCTGGACGCCGACGGGTTCGTCGCCGATCAGCACCCGCGCCTCGCCGTTCGGGTCTTCGCCAACGATCGCCGCGTCGCAACGCTGCGCTTCGTGCATGGCCAAACGCCGCCGCTGCATCGCTTTACCATCCCGTGCAGCGCGGTCGCCAGTGCCGCGGAACTATGTCTATGCTTCGACATCCGCCATCCGCACTCGCCGGCGAGTCTCGGCGTGGGCGCGGATGGGCGACTGCTGGGCCTGTTGGTCCGGCGGGTCAAACTCGCGCCGCGCGGAGGACCAAGCGGCGTTGCCAGGGGGAGCAACGATGCCTGACGACAAGGTGTTCTACATTCGACCGAATGATATCGTGCACGATACGATCGAGGGCGAAACGGTCGTCATTGACCTGCTGAGCGGCATCTATTTCCGCTTCGATGGCGCTGCCACCCAAGCCTGGAACAGTCTGCTGCGCCGCGCCACGCAGGATGAGCTGGTTGACCGGCTGGCCGCGTCCTATACGGCGCCACGCGAGATGATCGCCGATCAGGTCCATGGCTTCCTGATCGCGCTGTATCGCGACGGCATCATCCGCCGCGAGGATCCCGCTGGCGCCGTGCCGGTCGGGGAGGCCGCCCGGCGAGTTCTCGATGCACCAGCAGCACCGGGTGCGGGCGGGCCGGGTCTCGATGCACCGGAAGCACCACGTGATGCCTTCGCCGGTCTGCCGCTGGAGCGCTTCGACCAACTGTGGCCCACGGCGGGGGGCGGCCCGGCCGCCAAGCAGCCGTTCGACGGCATGACGCTGCACCGGTTCGAGGACCTGGACGAGCTCCTGATGATCGACCCGGTTCACGAGGTAGGGAACGAGGGCTGGCCGCACCGGCAAGCCGCCGACTGACCGGCAAAAATCTCTGCCTCCCCCTGAGAGCGTCGGCCGCGAAGCGGACCATGGTCGGGGGGAGGGCGCGAGCGGGAGGGATCGCCGCGAGGTACAGCCTGAGATCCCTGCACGAGATGGAGACGGAAATGACGGGGGAGGCAGGCAATGACGCAGCGCGCCGTCCCTAACGCTGCCGCACCGTCACCGTACCGAAACGAGGGCCGCTGATGGACCCTCCGTCAGACGTCGAAACCACGGTCGCGGGGGTATTTTTCCAAACCGCCCATGCCAGCTTCGTGACCGCGCGTGACCAGCGCGGGACCGCCGACCTGTGGCTGTACATCGCCCGCCGCACTGTGCGTTTTCGGTTCGCCGGCGCCCGGATCAGCGAGATCATCGCGCCGGTCTTCACGCATCTGCAAACTTCTCCGCAGTCGACCGCCGACCTGACCGTCCTGCTGTGGGACGCCGCCTCGACCGGCATTGATTTGCCGCCGATACAATGGCAGCGGGACGATGTTGATCGCGCCGGCAAGGTGCGCGGCTTCTGCGATGCCCGCTTCGCCGCGGTGCATGAACCCGACACCCGACAGTTCTGGATGCTCGACCGGCGGAGCGCGACCGCCGTGGTGTGGATGAACGATGTGGACGCGGTACCGTTATGGGATCGCATCCATCCGCTGCGCAAGCTGCTGCATGCTTGGGCGCGTGGTTTCGGGGCCGACCTGGTGCACGCCGGCGCGGTCGGCATCGATGGCGCGGGCGTGCTGGTTGTCGGGCCGGGCGGCACCGGCAAGTCGACCACGGTGCTCGCCGCGATGCACGCCGGCCTGTCGGCGGCAGGCGACGACTACGTGCTGGTCGACGCCGGATCGCCCTCTGGATCGCCCCCAACCGCACACGCCCCAACCGCGCACGCGCTTTATGGCACGATGCGCCTGCATCAGGCGCATCTCGACCGCTTCCCGGCGCTGATGACCCATCACGACCACGTCTTCGAGGAACCCTGGAGCGGTCAGGCAAAGGTCACCAGCTACATCTCCCGCCATCTTCCCGATCGGCTGACAGCGGAGGTCCGACTGGTCGGTATTGTCATCCCGCAGGTGGTCTTGCCGCAGGTGGCTTCGCACGAGTCGCTCGAGGTCGCGCGGGAAACCCCGGCCCGCGCCTTGCTGGCCCTGGCACCGAGCTCGCTGCTCCAGGTCGATCCGACCGACGCTGCGATGTTCACGCGGATGGCGTGGCTGTGCCGCCTCCTGCCGTGTTGGCGACTGCCGCTCGGACCCGACCTTGCGTGTGTCGCCGACCGGCTGGCCCGGTTGATCAGCGCGCAGGCGTGAGGCGCACGCCGGTCAGTGTCCGTCCGGAAACTCTGATGGTTGGCGCGCCGGACCAGGCGGTCGATGGTGACGTTTCGCCAGTCCTTACCGGACGGCCACTCAGGGATGCCGGTGGATCGGATCGACCCAGTAGACCGCTTCCGGCTTCTCGACCGGCTCGATATCGAGGTTGACCACCACCGCCTCGTTGTCGCTGCGCACCAGCACGCATTCCAGCGTCTCGTCGGTACTGGCATTGATCTCCTGGTGCGGCACGTAGGGCGGCACGAAAATGAAGTCGCCGGCCTCGGCTTCGGCAACGAACTCCAGGTGCTCGCCCCAGCGCATGCGGGCCTTGCCGCGCACCACGTAGATGACGCTTTCCAGCGCGCCGTGGTGGTGTGCGCCGGTCTTCGCATTGGCGTGGATGCTCACCGTGCCGGCCCAGATCTTCTGCGCGCCGACGCGTGCCGCGTTGATCGCCGCGGCGCGGTTCATGCCCGGCGTCTGCGCGGTGTTGGGGTCGAGCTGATCGCTCTTGATCACCCGCACGCCGTTCAGCCGCCAGTCGACCGAGCCGGGTGCAGGGGGGGCGCCATGCCGATCGTGCCCATGCTGATCGTCCCCACGCTGATCATGCGCAGGCTGGTCATGGTCGTGATGATGATGGTCGTGATCGTGATGCTGGTCGTGGCTGTGGCTCACGCGCGTGCTCCCTGCGGATCTGGGCGGCATCGTGCGTGGCGGCACCGCTGTCAATCGCCTATCACGCGCGAGCTGATTGAAGGATGAATCGTCTCTGTCAGCCCTTTCGGAGAGAAAATACGGGCATTTCGGTGCATCACGATGGCACGTTGTCCTTGATTACCGCACGACCACCAGCCAACTTCGAGGCAGGCCGCCATCTGCTATAATGCTCGAGTCTGCTACAGTGCGCGGATCGCGGCCAGACGAAGCAGACACCGAAGCAGACACGGAGATCGCCGATGCCATTCGATGAAGCCTCCGGGCGTCCGGGACGCCGACCGTCGCTCAATGTGCTGGGCGGCCAGCTCGACACCTGCTCGGTCAGCCCAATGACCGGCTTCTTCCGCAACGGCTGCTGCGACACCAGCCGCGAGGATGTCGGCAGCCACACCGTCTGCGTGGTGATGACCGCCGAGTTCCTGGCGTTCAGCAAGGCGCAGGGCAACGATCTCTCGACGCCGGTGCCCGAGTTCGGTTTCGCCGGCCTGAAGCCCGACGACCGCTGGTGCCTGTGCGCCCCGCGCTGGCAGGAGGCGCTGGACGCCGGCGCCGCACCGCGCGTCGTGTTGCGCGCCACCGAGCAGAGCGCGCTGCGGTATTGCGACCTGGCCGAGCTTAAGCGTTTCGCCGTCGATCTGTCCTGACCGCGGGGCCGGCCCGGGCGGTGTCCGGCGATGCAGATGGGCGGGCGGCGCACGCTTGTCGAAAACGCGAGACCGCAACAGAGTCCGCAGGCGACTCGCCTCGATCCGGGGAACCCGGTTTGGGCGAAACGGCTGCGGATAGGTGTCAGGGGCAGACAATGACGCTCATTCATCATGTCGTGACCGGCCATGGCCGGCCGCCGATCGTGTTCGTGCACGGCTTCGCCTGCGCGCACACCGACTGGGACGCGCAAGTGGCGCATCTTTCGCCCCGCCACCAGACCGTCGCCGTCGATCTGCGAGGGCATGGTGCAAGCCCCGGAACGGCAGCCGAGTGCTCGACCGAGCGCTACGGCGCCGACGTGGCCGAGGTCATGCGAGCGCTGGCTCTGCCGCCTGTCGTACTGGTCGGCCACAGCATGGGATGCCGCGTCGTCATCGAGGCCGCTCTTCAGGCGCCCGCTCAGACGGCAGGCGTCATCCTCGTTGACGGCAGTCAGTTCGCCGCCGCCATGGCAGACGTTCTGCAGCTGCGCTTCGCCCTACCGGACGGTTACGCAACGTTCTCGCACGGTTTGTTCAACGACATGTTCACAGCCGGGAGCGACAAGTTCGTGGCCGCGTCGATCATCGAGCGTGCGGGCCGTTTGCCGAGACCGATCGGGGAGAAGATGCTGACCGACCTGCAGCGCTACGACGCCGGACGCCTCACCAACTCGTTGTCCAGTCTGCGCGTGCCGGTCATGGCGCTGCAAGCGACCTACAGCAACGAGAAGCGCGAGCGGCGGACCCTGCGCGAGGGTCAGACCACGCCCTACCTCGACATGCTCCGTGCCAGCGTTCCGTCGGCCCGCATAGAAATCGTTGCGGATACCGGTCACTTCCCGCAACTTGATGCAAGCGCGCAGACCAACGCGCTGATCGACGGCTTCCTTGCCGCGCTGCCCGGGGACGCATAAGTAATTTGCTGGACGCCCAACAAAAACACGATAGCATTTACCGGGAGAACCATGGGGCAGATCGCCGACCGAGCGGGTGGCGATGGGCATCGCCGCGGTGTTGGCGACGTCCCCCCAATGGGGCGGCACCGTGCCGCGACGGATGGCCGGGTCTGATCCCCGGGTCAAGCCCGGGGACGGCCATGACGGTAAGGGGCTGCGCCTGCCGGCTGTAATAAGGGGCTGCACCTGTCGGCTGTAATGAAAACCTGCCGCAGGCTTGCATCGGAAAGGAGTCTGCGGCGTGAAATTCAGCATCCTTGTCGTTCCGTATATGTGCGGCCGGGGCGAGCGCGTGCAGCTCGCCGGCTCCGACCCCGCGCGATTCCAGGTGCTGATGGACCGCCTGCGGGAGCAGATGCAGCTCGCCGAGCGGCTCGGCTACTCGGGCTTCTGCATGACCGAACAGCACATGCAGATCGAGGGCATCGAGACGACCACGAACCCGCTCTTCTGGAATTATTTCGTCGCCCAGCATACGAAGTCGATGCGGGTCGGACAGCTAGGCATGAACCTGACCGCCGTCAATCCGATTCAGCTCGCCGAGAACATCGCGATGCTCGACCACTTCACCGGCGGGCGGGTGTTCGCCGGCTTCTCCCGCGGCAACACGCAGCGCTGGGTCGGCACCTTCGGCCAGCATCTGGGAATCACCTCGACCGAGTCGGACAAATCCGCATCGGATCAGCGCAACCGCGCGATCTTCATCGAAAACTGGCGGATCGTGAAAGCGCTGTGGACCAAGCCCACGGTCTCGATCCAGGGCGACTTCTGGAAGATCCCGCCTGACATGGACTGGCAGTTTCCCCCCACCAAGGATTTCGCGGCGCACACGATCGACGGCAACTTCCGTCTCAAGGAGATCGGCATCGTCCCCCGGCCGCTGCAACAGCCGCATCCGCCGGTCTACGCGCCGTTCAGCCACAGCATGGAAACCGTCCGCTTCTGGGCCCGTGAAGGCGGCAAGATGGTCTCTTTCGTGGCGCCCGAAAAAGAGCACTTCATCCCGATCGTCATTGAGAACTACCTGAAAGAGGCGAACGCCGCCGATCGCGCAACGACAGCGCGCGATGCGGTCGCCATCGGCGGCCACCTGGTGCTCGGCCGCAACGCCGCCGAGAGCGCGGATATCAAACAGGGGTTTCTTGACTTGTTCGACTACGCCTACAACGCGCCGCCCTATCATGTGCCGGTCGGTCGCCTTTGGGAAGGATCCCGCCAGTTTGTCGCCGACGAAATCGGCCGGCTGCACACCGCCTATGACGTCGATGAATTCTTCCTGTGGCATCACGTCGGCTACTTCCCCCAGGAGGTCGAGATGGCAATGCTGGCAGAGTTCGCCGCTGCCGTGATTATGCCAAACATGCCGGCACCCGGCGATAGCGCGCCAGCCCTCACAGCGGGCGCACGATAATGCTGACGTTCGGCAAACTGATCCGGCGGAACGGGACCCACTGGGCGGCGAAGGACGCCTTCGTCGATGCCGCACGCCGGCTCACCTGGGGCGACTACCACACTCGCACCGACGCACTCGGACACGCGATGCGGCGCATGGACGTTTCGCCGGGCGATCGGGTCGCGGTGCTCGCGTCCGATTGCGTCGAAGTCGCCGAAACGTTCGGCGCATGCATGAAGATCGGCGCCGTCCGCGTCGGCCTCAACCCGCGGCTGGCGGCCCCTGAAGTGCGCGCTCTCGTCGCTGACTGCGCGCCGCGGATTATCTTCGTCCAATCGGAGCATCTGCCGCTGCTCGAAGGCGCGGACCTGTCGTTGGGCGGACCGCACGCGGGACAATCTCACGTCCGTGTCATCGAATTCGGCACGTCGGCAAGCGGCGAGTACGAGCGCCTCGTCACGGCCGGGCTCGCCGAGCCCGCGCTAATTCAAACGCCGCACGACGTGGCGATGATCGCCTACACCACCGGGTCCACGGGATTGCCCAAGGGCGCCATCTATCCGCACGCGGGCTTCCTGACCTCGACCCTCTACATCGCCCTTTGCGAGGGCATCGATGCCGAAACGCGCTGGCTGCATGCCATGCCGGCCGCCGGCATTCCCCTGATGCACATGATGCGCAACGTATTCCACGCGGCGGCGACCGTGATCGTGGCCCCATGGAACGCCGAGCGCGCGCTACGTCTCATCGAGCGCGAGCGCACAACCAACACCGTCCTTGTGCCGACCATGCTGAATTCGTTGCTGGAGTCGCCCCTGCTCGGGCAGACCGACGTGAGCTCGTTGCGCCTCATCGGCTACGGCGCCTCGCCGCTACCGCCGGCCACGATCCGCGAGGCGATGGCGGCGTTCGGCCGGCCGTTCCTGCAGATGTTCGGCACCACCGAGCTGATGGGGATGTCGATGATGCTGATGCCGAGCGACCATCGACGTGGTTTGTCCTCGCGGCCCGAGATCCTGGCTTCGGCCGGCAAGCCGCTGCCGTTTGTCGATGTGCGGATCGTCGACGACGACGGCCGGCCGCTGCCGATGAACGAGACCGGCGAACTCGTCGTCCGCGCCGAGGTCGCCTTCGCCGGCTATTGGAACGCGCCGGACAAGGATCGCGAGGTGATCCGCGACGGTTGGATCCACACCGGCGACATGGCCCGCGTCGACGAGGAAGGCTACGTCTACCTGCGCGATCGCGCCAAGTTCCGCATCAAGACCGGCGGCTACAACGTCTTCCCGACCGAGGTCGAGAACGTCCTGGCCGAGCATCCCGCCGTCAATGAAGTCGCGGTCGTTGGCCTGCCCGATGCGCGGTGGGGCGAGCGCATCCATGCGGTCGTCAGCCTGGCGGCGGGCAGCAGCGTAAGCGCCGAAGACCTGCGCGCGTTCTGCCGCGACAAGATCGCGGATTACAAGGTGCCGAAGTCGGTCGAGATCTGGGCGGAGCTGCCCAAGGGCCCAACCGGCAAGATCCAGAAGCGCAACATTCTGGAGCACTATGCCGGGCGAGAGCGGGAAGGCGGCAAGTAACGTTCTCCCCCTCCCCTTGTGAGGGAGGGGGATGGGGGGAGGGGTCGCCGCGGCACCCAAGTTTCCCAATAGCGTGCCGCGGCGACCCCTCCCCCCGCCCCCCTCCCTCAAGGGGAGGGGGAGAAGTGAGCCAGGGACCAACATCCATGCGACTCTTGGACCCTACACGGAACGATCCGGTGCTCCCACCGCATGACCGGCCATCCCGGATTGGCGGCCCCATGATCGGGCCGGGAAACGTCGCCGATCCAACCGTCAGGGTTCGTCAGCAGCGAAAACCCTCGCGCATCGCCGAGGTACGACGTCGCGATTTGATCGATGCCGAGATCCAAGACATCGCCGCATTTGGATACGATGCCGTCACCGTCGCGACAATTTGCGAACGAGCCGGCTTTCACGCGGCCTGATCGGCCATTACTTCGCCGGCAAGGACGACCTTCTCCTTGAGGCAGTAAAGACGGTCGCGGCCGAACTCGGCGCGGCGATCCGATCCGCCGCACACGCGGCAACGATCCGGCAGCGCGACTGCATGCCCTGATCGCTGCGAGCTTCACGCCCCGGGCTTCATGCCGGACAAGGTCGCCGTTTGGGTCGCTTTGACCGGTGCCGCCCGTTGGTCGCGCGCACGCGCGGACCTTTACCGCACGATCTGCCGAGACTATCGGGCAGGCGTCGGCCGCCTCTTCTCTCGCGCGGCAAACAACAGCGGCATTGACCTGGACTCGGATCGCACCGCCTTAACGTTCTCCCAGCTCGTCGAAGGATTATGGGTCGGTTGGGCCGCTGATCCCGAAGCCATCGCACCCGATAAGGCCGAAGCGTGCTGTCATGCGTATGTTGACATGGTCCTTGGCCGCAAAGGATCTCACCGACCGCTACCGGCGCTGGCATGATATGTTCGTGAACCCGATCATGGCCTAGGATGCACGCATGAGCGAAAACCGTGACCCCCTGGTGCTGGAATTCCTCCTCAGGCTCAACGCCAAGGTGGACGGGCTCACGGGCGACCTCCGCGATCTGCGCCATCGCGTGACACGGCTGGAGCAACAGCTGGCCGCGTTGGAGGCCACGGAGGCGATTCATCATGCGGCCACCAGGGTCGCACTGGACCGCCTACAGTCCCGCCTGGACCGGATCGAGCGCGGCCCGAAGGCGACCGATCGCTCCGCCAACGAGTGACCGCCCAAGATGCCGGACTGACCTAGCGTGCCGGACCCAACGCTCCCCGCCGAATTCGCGCTGATCGCGCGGCATTTCCGTCCGCTGGCCGGTCCCGGGGCGCTCGATCTCGGCGATGACGCCGCACTGCTGATCCCGCCGCCGTTCCGGGATCTGGTGCTGACCGTCGACGCCATGGTCGCCGGCGTGCATTTCCTACCCGATGACCCGGCGGACCTCGTCGGGCGCAAGCTGCTGCGGGTGAACCTGTCGGACCTGGCGGCAAAGGGTGCGACGCCGCTGGGCTATCTTATGACCGTCTCGGTGCCGCGCGGCACGCCGGACGCCTGGCTCGCCGGCTTCGCAGCGGGGCTGGCGGCGGATCAGGCCGAGTTCGCAATCACCCTGCTCGGCGGCGACACCACCTCCACGCCCGGCCCGATCAGCCTATCGCTGACCGCCGTCGGCCACGTCGCGCCCGGACGGATGGTGCGCCGGACTGGCTCGCGGGCCGGGGACGGCATCTGGGTCACCGGCACGATCGGCGACGGGGCGCTGGGCCTGGCCGTGGCGCAGGGCAGACTGGGCGACCCGACCGGCCACCTGCTCGACCGCTACCGCCTGCCGCGGCCGCGCCTCGGGGTGCCGATCGCCGGCATCGCCTCCGCCGGGATGGATGTGTCGGACGGGCTGGTGCAGGACCTTGGCCATCTGTGCCGCGCCGCGAGGTTGGGCCGCGCCGCCGGGCTGCAAGCCGAGATCGAGGCCGCCCTGGTCCCATTGTCCGACGCCGCCCGCGCTGCCGGCCCCGACTGGCTGGCCACCTGCCTGACCGGCGGCGACGACTACGAACTGCTGCTGGCGGTCCCGCCGGCGCGCGAGGCGGCGCTGCAACAGGCGGCGCAAGCGGCGGGCATACCAGTCACGCGTATCGGCAGCTTCCGTCTGGGCGCGCCCGGCGTCATGGTCCGCGACGCGGGCGGCCAACCGATCTCGTTCGACCGGCCGGGCTGGAGCCACTTCTGACCACGGAACGCCAAGACAACGAATGAATCGCCCACGTGAATCGTAACGTCTGGCTGTTGTTCGCCTGTCAGGCGCTGATGAACGCCGTGATGGCCGGGCAGGTGGTCATGGCCTCCCTGGTCGGTCACGCTTTGGCAGTGGACAAGGCGCTGAACACGCTGCCGATGGGGATCCAGATGGTCGGCGTGATGACCGCCTCCATTCCCGCCGGCATCATCTTCGCGCGCCTGGGGCGCAAGCCCGGCTTCTGGCTGGGCTGCGCGCTGTCGATCCTGGGCAGCCTGTCCTTTGCCCTGGCGATCTGGCGCGGCGACTTCATGCTGTACTGCTTCGCCGCCCTGCCGGCGGGGCTTGGCTTCGGCATCTCCCAGCACCTGCGCTTCGCCGCGGCCGAGGTGGCGGCGCCGGAGGCCCGCGCCCGCGCCATCTCGTTGGTGCTGGCCGGCGGCGTGGTGGCGGCGCTGATAGGCCCGGAGATCGTCAAGCGGACCAACGGGCTGATCGCCGCCGACGGGGTGACGGACTTGCGCTTCCTGGCGACCTATCTCTGCCTGCCGGTGCTGCCGACGCTGACGGCGATCCTGCTGCTGTTCATCCGTGTGCCGCCGCCACCGGAGCGCCGCCGCGTCGTGGTGCCGTTCCGCGCCATCATCGCCCGGCCGAGCTTCATCACCGCGGTCGTCGCGGCGGTGGTCGGCTACGGGACGATGAACCTGGTGATGGCCTCGACCCCGCTGCAGATGCTGCTGTGCGGCTTCGGTGTAGGCGCCAGCGCCGACGTGATCCGCGCCCACTCGATCGCCATGTTCCTGCCGGGCTTCGTCACCGGGCGGATCATCCAGCGCTTCGGCGTGCACCAGGTGATCTGCGCCGGCGCGCTGATCACCGCACTGTGCGTCGCGGTGAACATTGCCTATGCGCCGGTGCTGGGCACGTTCATGGCCGCGCTGATCCTGCTGGGGATCGGCTGGAACTTCATGTTCGTCGGCGGCACGACGCTGCTGTCCACGGCCTATGAGTCGCACGAGCGGGTGCGCGTGCAGGCGACCAATGATTTCATCGTCTTCGGCACCGTCGCACTGACCGCGTTCGGCTCCGGTGCCATTCACGCAACGTTCGGCTGGGATGCATTGAACCTGAGTGTGCTGCCGCCCGTGGTGGTCGCGTTGGTCCTGGTCGCCTGGCACTGGGCGGCGCGGGCGCGGGTGGCAGCGGCGACGGTCTAATACCAATCGGCCAAAAGTATTGACGTCCCCCGGGTGCCTAATCGGTCCCCTCGTCATGGCCTGCCCCCGGGTCGGCTATGACGGTTGGAACGGCCCGATACCGACGTGGCCTGCATCACTCGGCGTCGTCGAACAGGTTGTCGCGCAGTGTCGTGCCCTTGTATTCGGTGCGGAACCGTCCGCGACGTTGCAGCTCCGGCACCAGCAGCTCGACGATCGCCGCGAGATCGCCCGGCATCGACACGACGTGCCCCAGCATGAAGCCGCCGCGGCTGCCGGTGGCCTCGAATGCGTGTTCCATGTGGTCCGCCACCTGCGCCGCCGTGCCGGCCACGGTGCGCTCGTAGCCGGTGGCGAAACGCATGCCGTGCTCGAAGAACTCCTTGCGGGTGATCTCGGCATCGGCGCCGAGCGTGACGATCAGCTCGCGCACGAAACCGACCGGCGAGGCTTGGCTGGCGACGATCTCCTTGTGCAGCGCCCCGAGGGTGAATCGTTCCGGTAACGTCGAGAAATCGTACCCCGAGTTGTGCGACAGATAGACCCCGGCGCCCTCCGGCGGGATTGCCGTCAGCAGACGCTCGCGCTGCGCGACGGCCTCGCGCTCGGTTTCCGCGACGACCGTGGGCTGCTGCCAGACGATACCCATGCTTCGCGGATCGCGCCCCAGCGCCGCGACCGCCGCGTCCAGCGCCTTGCGTTGCGCGATCTGCAACGCCAGCGGCATGTCGGCGCCGAATGCCATGTCGGCGACATAGGCCGCGGCGCGAATGCCGCGCCCCGATCCCCCGGCCTGCAGCAGCAGCGGCCGTCCCTGTGGCGAGGGCGGCGTGTTCAGCGGCCCGCTGACCTTGAAGAATTTCCCGTGATGCGCGACGTCGTGCACCTTCTTCGGATCGCCGACCTGGCCGGTCGCGTGGTCCCACAGCATCGCATCCGGCTCGACGCTGTCCCACAGCATGCGGCAGACATCGATGAACTCCTCCATCCGGTCGTAGCGCTCGCCGTGGCCGGGGATCTCGTCGTAGCCGTAATTCGCGAAGTCCGACCGCCGCGTGGAGGTGATGACGTTGAATGCAATGCGCCCGCCGGTGACGTGGTCCAGCGAGTTGAACAGCCGCGCCAGGTAGTAGGGATGCATGAACGTGGTGGAGTAGGTGACGCCGAATCCCAGATGCTTTGTCACGCGCGCCATCGCCACCGACAGCGGTGCCAGGTCCTGGCGCGGCCAGGAGATGCCCCAGCGCACCGCCGCATCGCGCGAGTCCTGCCAGGTGCTCGGCACGCCGGTGCCATCGCCGGAGAACAGCATGTCGAACTTGCCGCGTTCGGCGGTGCGCGCCATTTCCTCGAACATGGCGACGTCGGGGTAGGTCATGTTCGGCCACGCGCCGGGCATGCGCCAGCGGCCGTCCATGTGGATGTACGAATAGTCGAAGGCGAGGTGCATCCGCTTTTTCATGCGGTGGTCTCCGTCGTGGGGCTGCGTGCAGCCTAGCAAGAACGGGGCCGGACAACGGCGCCGTGCGCGCAAGCCTGAAGCGACGCGGATGCCCGTCGCGGCCATTGTCGCGCTTCCAAATGTCGCGCCGCGACTGCAAGCAAAGATGCATAACGGAGATGGCGCCGCCCGTGGGCGCATAACGGAGACGGCGGGTGATATGATGGCTGCGCCGCGGATCGCGCCGGGGCTGGAAAAGGGAGGGTCGCATGAAGGTCGGCTTCATTGGGCTTGGCAAGATGGGATCGGCCATTGCGGCACGCATTCTGGGCGCCGGACACGCTGTGACCGTCTGGAACCGATCGCCTGACCCGGTCGCGGCGCTCGTCGCGAAAGGCGCCGTTGCGGCGAACACGCCGGAAGACGCGATGCAGGGCGACTGCGTGTTGTCCATGCTGGCAAGCGATGCGGCCATTCAAGCGGTCGGGCTTGATGGCGCCCTGCTCGATCGTGCAGTGCCCGGACTGGTTCACGCCAATCTCGCAACGGTCTCGATCGAGTTCGCGCGCCAGATGGCCGCCGCGCACGCAGCACGCGGCCTGGGTTATGTCGCCTCGCCGGTGTTTGGTCGACCCGACGTAGCCGCTGCGGGAAACCTGATTCTTGTCGTCGCCGGGGCACCGGGCAACATCGAAAAACTCGGACCTGTGTTCGGCGCGGTCGGCCGCCGCACCGCCGCTGTCGGAACCGCACCGGAACAGGCCAATCTGTTCAAGGTCGCCGGCAATTTCATGATCGCGGCGGCGATCGAGACCATGGGCGAAGCGCTGGCGCTCGTGCGCAAGGGCGGGATCGATCCGGCTCAGTTCCATGACGTATTGACGAACTCGTTGTTTGCCGCACCGGTCTACCAGGGCTACGGCAAGCTCATCGTGACCGAGACATATGAGCCGCCTGGCCTCTCTCTCAGGCTGGGATTGAAGGATATCGACCTTGCGCGTGCGGCCGCTGGCGCATTGCAGGTGCCATTGCCGCTCGCGGATCTCGTGCATGATCACTTCACGGAAGCGATGGAAGCCGGGCTTGGCGAGAAGGACTGGGCATCGGTCGCCAGCGTGATTGCGGCCAAAGCTGGGCTGGCACCCGTCCAGCGATAGGCGCTGGCCTGCGGCTCCGCCGCTATCGCCCGGGTCCGCGCGGCCGTTGCCACCGATTGCACCGGGGCCCCATGCATCTGATCCGAGTGCCGCCTTGCGAGGAACCCTGCAACCGGTCCAAGCTTGTCGAAACGAGATCGAGCACATAAGGCATACCGGATGAAGCTGTTGCGTCGCGTCGCGGTTCTGGCACCGATTGTCATGCTGGCCTCGTGCTGGATCGTCGGCGCCGCGCGCGCCGAGTCCACCCTGCAAACAGTGTTGAAGCGCGGCGAGTTCCTCGCGGGCATCACCGCCGATTCGCCGCCCGCGGCCTACCTCGACGCGCAGGGACGCCAGGTCGGCTACTGCGCCGATGTCGCGCGCTACCTGGCACGCCGGATGGGCGTCAAGCTGACCTTCGTGCCGGTCACCGCGGCCTCGCGCATTCCGCTGCTGACCACCGGGCGCATCGATGCCGAGGTCGCGGTGACCACGCCGCAGAAGGTGCGCAACGAGGTGGTGGATTTCACCTACAGCTACATCTGGGACAATGGCGTGCTGCTGGTTCACGCCGGGGCCAGCACCAGGCCCGAGGACTATCAGACCCCAAACAAAATGATCGGCGCTGTCCAGGGCGACGGCTTCATCGATCGCTGGAAGCAGGTCTCGCCGGGCGCGAAATTCCAATTGTTCCATGAGGCGTCCGATGTCGCCGGCGCGCTGCGCAAGGGCGACGTCGATGCCGCCATCGTCAACCAGAACGCCGCCGTGCTGTTCGTCCGCGCCGGCGGGATGGCGATGACCCCGCCATGGACCAACTCGCCCGACGCCATCATGGTGCGTCAGGATGATTCGAAATGGCGCAACTGGCTCGACTGGGCACTGCAGCGCATGTGGATCGAGGGCACGCTGCAGAAGCTCTACGTCAAATGGTTCGCCGTCGAGCCGAGTTTCTCGCTCGGCGATTACGGTCAGATCCAGCCGCGCGCGATGGAGATCGGCAAAACCGATGATCCATGGAACAAGCTGCCCGACGGCTTCCTCGACACGCTGCTGGGCCCGGATTCCTGGAAGCTTGATTGAGCGTCCGGATTCTCGGCTGATCGAATGAGCGCGCCGCCCGTGGGCTGACCGCGCATGGATTGGGCAATCCTTTGGGAGTACCGCGAGGCGCTCGCCGGCGGCTTGGTGATCACGCTGGCGGTCTCGGCACTCGCGATCCTCGGTGCAACGGTGGTCGGGGTGATGGTGGGCTGCCTGCGCGGCAGCGGCTCCTACCTGTTGCAGCGGCTGACCGCGACCTACACCGAGTTGTTGCGCAACCTGCCGCTGATCGTGAAACTGTTCTTTCTGTATTTCGTGGTGGGCTTGCCGGCGCTGCCGGCGGCCCTCGCGGCCCTGGTGCTGCATCAGAGCGCCTATATCGCCGACGTGACCGCCGCCGGCCTGCGCTCGGTCGGACGCGGCCAGTTCGATGCCGGATTGTCGCTCGGCCTGAAGCGCTGGCAGGTGTATCGCCGCATCATCCTGCCGCAGACGGTGCGCGTCATGCTGCCGCCGATGACCTCGCAATACGTGTCGGTGATCAAGAATACCTCGGTGGTGGCGCTGATCGGCGTCGCTGACCTGACGTTCCAGACGCAGCAGATCAACGTCGAAACGTTTCGCGGCTTTGAGGCGGCGACCGCGGCGACGCTGCTCTACATGCTGGTGGCGGGCGCGGTGATCGGCGCGATGACCCGATTGCAGCGCCGCCAAACGGCGATGCCATGACGGGGGTGGTGGCTGGGGCGGTGACGGGAGCGGTGACGGGCACGGTGACGGGGCAATGAATGCGCAAGTCTGGATCTGGCGCGTCCTGGTGGCGGCCACGCTGATCGTCTCCGCATGGCTCGTATCGACGCTGGACTGGACGCGTGTTGCGCCGTCGTGGGAGTTCCTGCTGCTGGCGCTCGGCCGCAGTTGGTGGCTGGCGATCATTGCCATGGCGATTGGAAGCGCCGCCGCGGTGCCGCTGGCGCTGCTGCGTGTCTACGGCCCACCCTGGCCGCGCCGCGCTGCAACCCTGCTGATCGAGGCGGTGCGCGCGACGCCGGAGCTGATGATTATCTTCTGGGTCTACTTCACCCTGCCGCTGGTGACCGGCAGCCAGGTCAGCGCCTGGAATGCCGCGCTGGGCTCGCTGTCGGTGATCGCCGCGGCCTACCTCGCCGAGGTCGTGCGCGCGGGCCTGTATTCGGTGCCCGCGGCACAGCGCGAGGCGGCGAGGGCGCTGGGTCTGAGAACGCTCGCCGTCTTCCGCCTGGTGGTGCTGCCGCAGGCGCTGCGCAACATGCTGCCGGCGCTGATCGCGCAACTGGTGTCGCTGTTCAAGACGACATCGCTGGTCTATGCGATCGGCGTGATGGACTTCTTCCGGGCGGTCAGTGTAACGAACAACGCGGTCTATGCGCCCTATCCGCTCTACATCGTGCTGGCCGCTGGGTATTTCGTCAGTTGCTGGACCATCACGCAGGTGGTTCGGCGCTTCGATCCGGCCTATCAACTGTTGGATTAGGGTCAACTGGGGCGCCACTAACACCTCTCCCGCGAAGAGCGGGAGAGGTGTACAGATCGCGCGGTGATGTTCGTCACGCACTGGCTTCCGAGATGAGAGAACCAAATGACCGATGAATTGATCTTCTATACCAATCCGATGTCGCGCGGCCGGGTGGTACGTTGGATGCTGGAAGAGACCGGCCAACCTTATCGCACCGAGCTGCTCGACTATGGCACCACCATGAAGGCGCCCGACTACCTTTCCATCAATCCAATGGGAAAGGTGCCAGCCCTCCGACACGGCGAGACTGTTGTCACCGAGGCAGCGGCCATCTGTGCCTACCTCGCCGACGCATTCCCCCAAGCCGGGCTTGCACCGCTGCCGGGCGATCGCCTGCGCGGTCCCTATTACCGATGGCTGTTCTTCGCCGCCGGACCGGTGGAGGCGGCGGTATCGAACACCGCCCTCGGCTTCGTGGTCCCGGAGGGGCGCGAGAAAATGATGGGGTATGGCAGCCTTGCCGATACCTTGAACGCGCTGGAGGGCGCGGTGTCGCAGAGCGCCTATATCACAGGTGACAGCTTCACCGCTGCCGACGTCTATGTCGGGTCGCAGATTGGCTTCGGCATGCAATTTGGCACGATCCAAAAACGACCTGCCTTCGAACGGTATTGGGACCGTCTCTCCAAACGGCCGGCTGCTTTGCGCGCCAAAGAAATCGACGACGCGCTGATGCCTCGCCGGCCATAGGCATCGCGGGCTTTCGCCAGCCATAGGCATCGCGGGCTTACCGCCTGGCTGGTCTCCTGTTATCAACTGGCACGGTCGCTTGCAGAGGTTGCAGTTGCGCAAGTCGGGCACGCCTGGATGACGTACGATGTCGCGGTGATCGGTGGCGGCATGGTCGGCACGGCGATCGCCTACGGCTGCGCCGCGCGCGGGGCACGCACCGCGTTGCTGGATCAGGGCGATCTCTCGCTGCGTGCTGCGCGCGCCAATGCCGGTCTGATCTACAGCCAGGGCAAGGGCGAGGGCCTGCCGGCCTATGCGGCCTGGACCCGCCGCAGCATCTCGCTGTGGCCCAACTTCGCCGAGGTCATGGCATCGGCGGCCGGACGTGAGATCGGCTTTCGCCAGCGTGGCGTGCTGGCCTACTGCCTCGGCGAGGAAGAACTGGAGGCGCGCCGCGCCCTGCTGCAACGCATGCACAATCAGCTCGGCGGGCCGGCCGCGCCGGTGCATCTGCTGGACCGGCGCGCGCTCGAGGCGATGCTGCCCGCGGTGCGGCTTGGCCCACGCGTCGTCGGCGCGACCTATTCGCCGGAGGACTGCGACGTGAACGCGCTGCCATTGCTGCGCGCGCTGAACGCAGGATTCCTGCAAGCCGGCGGCACGCATCTGCTGGAGCGCACCGTCTCGCGAATCATTCCGCGCGACGACGGATTCGACATTGCCTCCGACCGCGACACGGTGCACGCGGGCAAGTTGGTCGTGGCCTGCGGCCTGGGCATCCCGCTGCTTGCCCCGATGGTCGGGCTGCACGCGCCGGTGCGGCCGGTGCGCGGGCAGATGATCGTCACCGAGCGGCTCGCGCCGATGCTGCCGATCCCCGGCTCCGGCGTGCGCCAGATCCACGAGGGCGTGGTGCAGATCGGCACCACGACGGAGGAGGGCGAAGTCATTCCGGCCACGACGGTTGCGGATCTCGCCCGCATGGCGGCGCGCGCCGCCCAGGTCATTCCGGCGCTGGCCGAGGCACGCATCGTGCGAAGCTGGGCCGGCATTCGTCCGATGACACCCGACGGCTGCCCGATCTACCAGCAGTCGCCGTCGCATCCGCGGGCTTTCGTCGCGGTGTGCCACTCGGGTGTGACCCTGTGCGCCGCGCATGCCGGCCCCTTGGCCGCGGCGATCCTGGCCGGCAAGCTGCCGGATGACGTCGCAGACCTGCAGCCGGATCGGTTCGATGCTCATACGACCTGACAGCTTCACACCGCCAACGAGCGGCGCACGGCCAAACAGCGACACGCTGCCAACGAGCGCCAGCCTGCCAAACAGCGACGCGCTCACCGTCCATTTCGAGGGCCGCGCCATCGCCGCGCGACCCGGTGACAGCATCGCGGCGGCGTTGCTCGCCAGCGGCATCACGGTGACGCGGCTCACTCCGGTGACCGGCGCCGCACGTGGTCCGTACTGCATGATGGGCGCCTGTTTCGACTGCCTGGCGGTGGTGGACGGGCGCCCCAGCGTGCAGACCTGCATGACCCAGGTGCGCGACGGCATGCGTATCGATCGGCAGGACGGCGCGCGCGGGCTGGCGATCGAGGCGGTGGTGTTCTCATTGCTTTCCGATCCCTCGCCCCTATCCGCTCCCTCGCCGCCATCCGCTCCATCGCCGTTGCTTCCCTCCCCCCAACCTTCGTCCGCTTCGCGGCCCGAGCCCTCAAGGGGAGGGGAAGAATAATGCTGTGTGATCTGATCATCGTCGGTGCCGGCCCGGCCGGTATCTCGGCCGCGATCGAGGCACGGTCGCACGGCCTCTCGGTGCTGCTGCTCGATGAGAACGCCGCGCCGGGGGGGCGCATCTGGCAGGCCCTGGAGGCACGTGGCGCGAAAGACGCAGACGACGCCGACGCATTGCGCACGGTCCGATTGTTTCGTGCCTGTGGTGCCGAGGCACGTTGGCGCGCCACGGTCTGGGCGATCGACCCGGACGGCACGGTCTACTGGAGCGAGGACGGCGCGACCCGCTCCGCGCGTGGCGCCTTCGTGTTGCTGTCGACCGGAACGACCGAGCGGCCGCTGCCGGTCCCGGGCTGGACGCTGGCCGGCGTGATGACGGTCGGCGCGGCGCAGATCGCCTTGAAGACCGCCGACCTGGTGCCGACCGGCGCGACGTGGATGGCGGGGCAGGGGCCGTTGCTGCTGCTCTATGCGGTGCAGGCGCTGCGCGCCGGCGGTCGTTTCGCGGGCGTGCTCGACCTGTCGGATCGCCGCGCCAGATGGGCGGCGCTGGCGCATCTGCCGCGGGCCACGCGCGCGATCGCGGACTTGGGCAAAGGCCTGCTGTGGTGGCGAGAAATCAACCGCGCCGGCGTGCGCTGGATCCGCGCCAGCGATCTGCGGGCGGAGGGCGACGGCGCGCTCAGCCAGATCCGCTTCCGCGCCGGCGGGCGCGAACGTGCGGAGCCGGCGGACCTGCTGCTGCTGCATGACGGCGTGATCCCGTCGGTCCAGATCACTCGCGCGCTGGGTCTCGCGCACACCTGGGACGCTGCGCAGCGCTGCTGGAAGCCGGCGACCGATGAATGGGGCATGAGCAGCGTGGCGAACCTGCTGGTGGCCGGCGATGGGGCAGGGGTCGGCGGTGCGCTTGCCGCAACGTTCTCCGGCCGCTTGGCGGCACTCGGCGCGGCGCACGCGTTGGGCCGCATCGACGCCGCCACGCGCGACGCCGCCGCGGCACCATTGCGCGCCGCACGCGCCCGCCATCTCGCGCTGCGGCCGTTCCTGGACGCGCTCTACGCCCCGCGTCCGCCGCGCCTCGATGACAGCACCCTCGTCTGCCGCTGCGAGGAAGTCACCGCCGGCCAGATCCGCGAGGCGGCCGGCATCGGCGCGCTCGGCCTCAACCAGCTCAAGGCGTTCACCCGCTGCGGCATGGGGCCGTGCCAGGGCCGCATGTGCGGCGCCACCGCGGCCGAGGTCATGGCCGAAGCGCGCGGCGTGCCGGTCGAGCAGGTCGAGCCCTATCGCACCCGTTTCCCCACCAAGCCGCTCACGCTCGGCGAGCTGGCGGCCCTGAACGATGCCGCCTGATCCGCAATTCGAATCCCCTGGGAGATCACCATGTCCGCTACGTCGTTCCGCGTTCGACCACATCAGCGCCAGCCGGTGCATGGCGTAACGATCGGCATCATGATCCTGGACACCGGGTTCCAGCGCGTGCCGGGCGACATCGGCTATGCGCCGACGTTCCGCTTCCCGGTGCAATACGCGGTGGTGCGCGGCGCGACGCCAGACCGCATCGTCAAGCCGAAGGCCGACGGCATGCTGGAGATGTTCAAGGCGGCGGCGGACGACCTGGTCGCGCTCGGCGTCGACGGCATCACCACGAGCTGCGGCTTTCTGGCCTGTCTGCACCAGGAGCTGGCGGCGCATTGCCGCGTGCCGATCGCCACGTCCTCTTTGTTGCAGATCCCGCTGGTGCAGAGCATGCTGCCGAAGGGCCAGCGCGTCGGCGTGCTGACCGCCGACAAGGCGGCGCTGACCGACGAGCATTTCCGTTCCGTGGGCGTGGCGACCGATCTGCCGGTGGTCGGCATGCCGCCGAACGGCATCTTCCGCCACAACAACCGCACCGGCCAGCCCGTCGTGGACCGCGACGCGCAGGAGCAGGAGGTGCTCGGGATGGCCGAGGATCTGCTGACGCAGCACGACAACATCGGCGCGATCGTCTGCGAGTGCACCAACCTGCCGCCGTATTCCGCGACGATCGAGCGTCGCTTCGGCGTGCCGGTATTCGATATTATCACCCTGGTGGAATGGTTTCACGCCGGGCTGAAGCCGCGCCGCTACACCGAGTGAGCGACATTTCTCGCCGGTCATGGCCGCCTCCTCGCTTGACCCTGGGTTTGACCCTGGGCTTGACCGGGGGATTAACCCAGCTATCCGTCGCGGCACCGTGTGGGACGGGCTGGTCGGGTCGATCCCCGGATCAAAGCAAGGGGGCGGCCATGACGCGGCGAATGGCGGTGCCAACCTAACTGTCCAACCACCGCAATCAACAGGGGGCTTGCATGACAACACGACGTTCATTGGCCAGCGCGCTCGGTGCCACCGCGGCGACCTTCGCCGTCGGCTCCGCGGCCGCACAGACCGCCGCGCCATCGGGTGACTCGACGTTCGATCGTGTCCGTCGCACCGGCGTGCTGCGCATCGCGGCGCTGCCGGGCGAGCAGCCGTTCTTCCGCAAGGACCTCGCGACCGGCGAGTGGCACGGCGTGGCCATCGACATGGCGCGCAGCATCGCCGGCGCATTGAGTGCCAAGCTGGAGTACGTGGAATCGACCTATGCCAACTCCGTGCTCGATCTACAGTCGAACAAGATCGACCTTGCCTTCGCGCTGAACCCGACGCCGCAGCGCGCACTGGCGATCGGCTTCACCCAGCCGTACTATCTGCACCCGTTCGGCTACGTGGCGCGCAAAAGCTTCACCGCGAAGACGTGGGAGGAGCTTAACAAGCCGGAGGTGCGCGCCGTCTCGCTGATCGGCTCGCTGGCCGACAACCTGCTGGCGCGCTACGCGCCGAAGGCCACGGTGATCGGCGCGAAGGCGGGCGACGACGCGATCCTGCTGATGCAGTCCGACCGGGCGGACTGCATCATCTACGCGATGATCCAGGCGCTCGGGGTCAGTGCCAAGGCGCCGATGCTGGAGCAGGTGACGTTGCTGCAGCAGCCCTATGTCGCGCTGGCCAGCGCGATGGGCGTGCAGGAGGAGCCGGATCGGCGCTGGCGCGATTTTCTGGATAGCTGGATCGAATACTACCGCGGGACGCGGCAGATCGGCGCCTGGATGCGCGAGGGGTTGCTGGCGATGGGCGTGAAGCCGGCGAGTATTCCGGCCAACGCCGATTTCTGAGGTCCGGCCGCAGGCGGCAGCGGTCCACCTTTCCCGCTGTTCGCGGGCTTGGGCCGCGAAGAGCGGGAGAGGTGGACCCGGTTCTGTCATCCACAGGGTGGTCAGCGGCGGGCAGCGCAGCGCGGCGATGATGTCGCCACGCCGTTCGTGGCAGGCAAGATAGTTGGGGCCGACGAAATCCTCGTCGCCCAGCTCATACGGCTTGAACGCCACCCCTTCCGGATAGATCTTGCCGACCGCAAGCCCTTTTTCAACGAAAAACGCAACGAAGTCGGACAGCAGCTTGCGCGTCGTAAGATTGATCGGGCCGTATTCGAACTGCACCATGTCGATCGCACCGCGAGCGAAACTGTCGGCGAAGCCTTCCAGCACGCTGAACTCGGCCCCCTCGACATCGATCTTCAACAGATCGACATGGGCGATCGCATGGGTGCGCAGATAGGCGTCGCCGGCGGTCACGCGGGCGGTGGTCTCGATAACCTCGCCCAACCCCTGATCCTTGGCCGCGAATTCGACCGCCGCACGCAGCGTGCTGCTCTCGGTATCGCTGTCGAGCGTTAGATACAGCGCAATCTCGCCCTCGACGTCAGCCAGGCCGACGCGATTGATCACCACCTGCTCGCGCCGGCCCGCGGCGTCGATGCTGCTGGCCAGGCGGTCCGCGGTCTGCGGCGCGATCTCGAACGCATGCACCGTGGCGCCGGGCAGCGCCCGACACGCGGCCAGCGCCCACTCGCCGACATTGGCGCCAACATCGATCAGCGTGACGGGCGCGAACGGGCGCAACCGATGCAGCAACGCGGCCTCGCCATTCAGTGCTACGTCGTATTGTTTGTTTTTCCACGCCAAAACGGAATGGTCGAAGAAGTCGGCCAGTGCCCGCGTCCGCGGATCGTAGCGATCGTTGAGCACCCGTAGCGCCAGCCAGCTCCGCGCGCCCGGCGCCAACCGCCCGATCAGCACCCGCAGGAGGGCGAGATTCGCCATGGCCGCCAGCCGGGTCAGGTTGGGCATGAACGGGAGGTTATCCGCGTGATGGTGCTGCTTCGGCTCCGATTAGCGGATAAACTGCCGGCGTGAAAGCCACCCGCCCCTAGCCGCCCCGCCTCCAACGGCCCATCCATCCGCAACCAACCAACTCGACCTCGATAGGACCCACCGCTAAACGACCTCCCCTTAAGCGACCCCCGCCAACCGACCCCCCAACCAACCAACCCCAACCCCCAACGACAAACCAACGGATCGAACGCGCGCCGATGACGCTGCCACCCGCCCTGCTGCCTCTGCGCCACCGGATGTTCCGCCTGCTGTGGACGGCCAATGTCGTGGTCTGGCTTGGCACCTGGCTGCAGAACACCGGCGCCGGCTGGCTGATGACCAGCCTCGACCCCAACCCGATCGTCGTCGCCATGGTGCAGGCGGCGACCATCCTGCCGGTGTTCCTGCTGGCGCTGCCGGGCGGCGCGCTGGCCGATCTGGTTGATCGTCGGCTGTTCCTGATCGTCACCCAGGCGCTGACCATGCTGGCCGCCGCGGCGCTGGCGATCATGACTCTGCTGCACATGACGACCGCGTTCAGCCTGCTGGGGTTCACCTTTCTGATCGGCGTCGGCTCCGCGCTGACCTCGCCGGCGTGGAGCGCCTCGGTGCCGGAGCTGGTGCCGCGCTGGGACCTGGTGCAGGCGGTGGCACTGAACAGCATCGGCTACAACCTGGCGCGCGCCGTCGGGCCGGCACTGGCCGGGTTCCTGGTGGCGCTGGCTGGCTCCGGCCTGGCCTTCTCGCTGTTCGCGCTCACCTTCCCGGCGGTGATCGGCACCCTGCTGCTGTGGCGGCGGCGGCCGCACAGCAACAGCCTGCCCCGAGAACACCTGATCAGCGCCATGCGCGCCGGCATGCGCTTCGTGCGCAACACCCCGGCGATGCGCGCCGCCATGCTGCGCGCCTTCATCTACTCGATCCCCGCCGCCGCTCCGTGGGCGTTGCTGCCGCTGGTGGTGCGCGAGCACCTGCATCTCGGCGCCGGCATGTACGGCCTGATCCTGGGCCTGATGGGGGTCGGCGGCGTGTCCTCCGGCATGCTGCTGCCGCGGCTGCGTGGGCGGTTCAGCCGCAGCACCATCGTGCTGGGCGCGTCGCTGTGCTCCTGCGCGGGCGTGGCGGTGCTGGGCCTGTCGCGCCACTGGCTGCCGGCGGCGGCCGGCATGCTGCTGTTCGGGCTGGGCTGGGTGGCGGCCTACTCGACGATGCAGGCGGCGGCCCAGCTCTGCGCGCCGCCCTGGGTCCGCGCCCGCTCGCTGGCCATCTACCAACTGGCGCAGAACGGCGCGCTGACCCTGGGGTCGTTCGGCTGGGGCTGGCTGGGCGACGTGGCCGGCCTGCCGACCACGCTGGTGGCCGCCGCGGCGAGCGGTGCGTTGCTCGCCGTCCTGGTGCGCGGCTTCAGCCTGGATCACACCGCCCGCGCGCTGCCGCACGATGCCCTGCCGCCCCCGGCCGAGCCCGAGGCGCCCGCACCCGAGCTCGTCCCGATGCTGGGCCGCGCCCACGGCCGGGTGATGGAGATGATGCACTACCGCGTCCGGCCCGACGAACGCGACGACTACCTGGAGGCGATGGAGGAGGTCCGTCAGGTGCGCGGCCGCACCGGCGCGCTGGTCTGGCAGCTCTATGAGGACGTCGCCCACCCCGAGGGCTGGCTGGAGGTCTGGTCGGTGGAGAACTGGACCGACCACCTGCGCGAGATCACCCGGCTGTCCACCGAGGACCGCACGGCGCTGGCCCGCGTCGCGGTGTTCCGGCGCGACGGCGCGGCCCCGCTGCCGGCGCGCTACCTGGCGGTCGAGACGCCGCGCCGTCTGCGGGGGTAGGGAGGTCATCCTTCTCACCCGGGCCTCGCGGTCACGGCCGGCCCTGACCCGGCCATCTGCGCCCGGATTGCGCTGCCTGCGCGCTCGGTCCTCACGTTGCATGGCATCGATGCCGCGATTCTCGCATTGGTCGCCTTCGTAGCGGCCAGGGCGAGGGCCGGCCACTCGTGCGGCTCGGTGCCTGCCCGCCAGCCGGCCTGCGTCGGGCGTGCCGCGTTCTCACGTTGCATGGGATTGGTGTTGCGATTCTCGCAGTGGTCGCCTTCGCGGCGGCCGGGCGAGCGCCCGCCACTCGTGCGGCCCGGTGCCTGCCCGCCAGCCGGGCCTGCGTCGCAGGTGCCCCGTTCTCACGTTGCATGGCATTGATGTCGTGATTCTCGCATTGGTCGCCTTTGTCCCTGCCGGGGCGAGGGTCGGCCACCCGTCGCGGCACAGCGCCGGCCGACCAGCCGGGCCTGCGCCGGGCGTGCCCTGTTCTCACGTTGCATGGCGTTGATGTCGTGATTCTCGCATTGGTCGTCGTCTTCGCCCCGGCCGGGCGAGTGCCGGCCACGCGTGCGGCCCGGTGCCTGCCCGCCAGCCGGGTCTGCGCCGGGCGTGCCCTGTTCTCACGTTGCATGGCTTTGATGTCGTGATTCTCGCATTGGTCGTCTTCGCCCCGGCCGGGCGAGTGCCGGCCACTCGTGCGGCCCGGTGCCTGCTCGGCAGCCGGGCCTGCGCCGGGCGTACCCCGTTCTCACGTTGCATGGGATTGATGTCGTGATTCTCGCATTGGTCGTCTTCGCCCCGGCCGGGCGAGTGCCGGCCGCCAGACGCGGCACGACGCCTGCCAAGCCGCCGCCCCTCCTCCGTCGCCGTCATGGCCGGCCCTCGAGCCGGCTATCTGCCACCCGCCGGTGCCGCCTTCGCCGTCCGTGCTCACCACCGGGTCGAGCGCCCGGTTCTCACGTTGTATGGGATTGATGTCGCGATTCTCGCATTGGTCGTCTTCGTCCCGGCCGGGCGGGGGCCGGCCACCCGTCGCGGCCCGGCGCCTGCCCGCCAGCCGATCTGGCGCCCGGAGCACGCGGTTCTCGCCACCGTGTCCTCCGAGTCGCGGCCCGGTGGCGGGCTCCGCAAGGTCAACCCCCGGGAGAAGCGCCGCACCAAGAAAACCCGATGGCACGCTCCAATGTTGCAAAGCCCACTGGTGGCAGGCGCCAGCGCGGCAAGCTGTTGCGGCGAGCTTGCCCGAGGCGGCACTGCGGCGCGTGCCTCGGTCGAGATTGTGGCGGCGGGAGCGGCGGCGGCGTGCATCTGCGATCCTGGCGTGCTGGACGGTAGTTAGTCAATCTTACAGCGGATCGCCCCGACAGCGCCAGACAAACCGAGCCGGACGGAGCGTGGGCGCCGGACACCCCGCGCGAAGACCGGAGGCCTGCCCGCGCACGATAGCCCGCCATGAAGCTGGCCGCGCCTTGAGCGGGCGCCTCGCCGGCTCTGCCTCAGCGGCGCCGGGCGAGCCTTGCGGCGGCTACTTCACCTCGAAGGTGACCAGGTCGGAATGCGGCGCGCCGGCGGTAATGGTGTGGCCCATCGTGCCCTCGATTACTTGGACCGTGTGGCGCCCCGGCGGCAGCGACAGCGTCGTGGCGGTCTCGCCGTGCTGCAGATGGATATGCCGCGCGTCCATCGGGACCATCGAGCCGGCGGTCGGCAGCTTCGAGTCGACGAACAGATGCAGATGCGCGCCCGACCCCATGCCCGCCATCCCGGGCGAGTCGGCGTCCGCCGGCTTGACGGTGACGGTGACCGGACTGGCCACGGTCGCGCCCTCGGTCGGCGACAGGATGGCCGGCTGGGCGGTCGGCGCCTGCTGGGCCGCGGCGACCGGCGCCAGGGCGAGGCCGAGCAGGATCAGGGCGGTGGCGGTTCTCATGTCCGTGCTCCTTGCGCAGGCGGCCGGAGACGCAATCGGTCGGCACAATCAGCAGGCCGCACCGTATCCGGCCCGACCGGATGACCACGCCGTTATGACCGACAGGTCCGCGTAACGCGGCAAATGTCTATAATCCCCCCTGCAACTTCGCGCGCTCATCGCGATTGAGCGACACGAAATGGTGTTGGTCACATAGCCTACGCGTGGCTGAACGCAGCCGGGGTGATGATCGGGATACCGCGGAAGGTATCGGGCACCAGCAGATCGGCGTCGCCAAGACGATCACGTCGGCATGGCCGTTCACGGCCAGCTCCAGAAACTTGTCGTCGTCCGGATCACGGCACCCTGTCACCGGCTCGGTGATCGTCACCAGCTCGGCAACGGCAAACACCCGGCGCAGGTTATCGAGAAAGAACGGCGCAATCTTGAGCGCGAGGCGCGGCCGCTGCAAGACCGCCATGACCTCCTGCTCGGTGACATCGGTTTTCAGAAGGCCATCGTATTTCTCAATCCAGCGAACGGTATCACCGGGCCACGACAACCGCTTGAGCGCAGCACTAACAAAGACGTTGGTGTCAACGACAAGCCTCATCCGAGAAGATGTTGCACGGCTTTGCGTTCTTCCTCGATGATGCGATCGATATCCGCATCCGACCAACCTTCCGCAATCACCTTGGGCCGTGCGAAATTCCGCGCCTTGGTGATCCAGTCGTCAGGTTCGTCCGGCTCGATCGTGATCGTCACGCGCTGGTCTGGCGCAACGCCCCGGCGCGCGAGCTCCGCCGCCACCTGTCCGGCGGTGCTTTCGATGAACTGCGGCTCCGTCACCTTCGTCATGGCATCCTCGCTGCAACCGGCGGAGCCGAGGCCCGGCCGGACATTCCCTTGACGATCATCGCCGTCCCCGGCGGCACCGTCTGCTCGGCGCGATAGGCAGCGATTTCGGCGTTGATCTCGTCGCCTGTCGTCGGCTCCGGCGGGTCGGCCCGGAGCGCGGCACGTATCTTCCCGAAGTCCGCAACCCGGGTGGCGCGAAGCCGATCGCGCAGAATGCTCTCGATGACCTGTGGCTGAAGCAGCCCAGCCTCGGCAAGGTCCCGAGCCAGATCGTCTGGCAGTGTTATCCGCACGGTCGCCACGGCCCTCGCTCCTATGTCTGCCGGTCCATCGACGGGACCAATACGGGGGGTATCGGCCGTCGATGCCATCTCGGCCCGAGGCCGGACGGCGGGCCAAGGCACCAGGCGGTCCGCAAGCAAGGCAAAAGCAACTTTCAGCCTGGAGCTCCTTGATCAAATCACCTCAAGCACCCGGATCTCCAGCCGCTTGCCCAGCAGGCGCAGCGCGGCCTCGATCTGGCCGATATGGCTGCGGTGGAGCGGGTCGCGCAGCCGGCGCGCCGCCTTCTCCTCCAGGTCGAGCCGCCGGCCGAGCTCGACGTTGGAGATCCCGGTGGCCAGCATCGCGTCATGCAGGGCGAGCTTCGCGGCAACCAAGGGCGGCACCACCGCGACCGGCCGACCGCGCGCCGCCGACGGCGTCGGGAGCGGCCTGGCGTCATCGGTGTAGAAGCTCAAGGCCGCCACCAGCGCGTCTTCGGCGCGCGCGCGAGCCTCGGCGGCGGTGTCGCCCTCGGTGATGGCTTCCGGAACATCCGGAAAGGTCACGGTGAACCCGCCCTCGGGCTGGGGTTCCATGGTGTACGGATAGGCGTAGCGCATCGGTCAGGACTCCAAATCCGCCTTGGTCGGGCCGAGCTGCTTCGGGATGGCGCGGAACGTGCCGGTGTTCAGGTGCGCCGCGTGCCGAGGCACCGTCGAGCGCCGGCCGTTGAACTGCAACTTCCTTCATTTGTGGGAGGCGAATCCTCCGCGGGCAATGCAAGTCTGCATACGACCGTCTTCCAGCCATGTCGCTACGGTTTAGGGTTGTGCTACCTGGGGAATCGCCTCTATGTTATGTGACATATTGTATGTCACATGGGGACGGACAGATGCCGAAAGGAGCCTCGGGGCGAATAGTTATAGAGGTGGGCGAGGCGTTCAAACGCCGACTCTACAGCGTTCTCGCCGCGCAAGGACTTACCCTCAAGGATTGGTTTGTCCGCACCGCCGCGGAGCACATCGACCAATATGAGCAGCCTTCGCTGCTACCAGAAACGAAAGCTGTGTCGAGCGGTGACCGTAAGCCATGAATTTCATGCGAAATGAAACGGCGGAGAAGCTGCGTGGCGGTTACTATACGCCCCCCGATCTCGCTAACTTCCTTGCACGTTGGGTGGCGCAAGGCCGCCCCAAAGACATCTTGGAACCGAGTTGTGGCAATGGCGTGTTCCTAGAAGTCCTTGACTGCGCAGGTATAGGATCTGCACGAGTCGTCGCTTTCGAGTTAGACCCGGTCGAAGCGGCCAAGGCAACGGAACGTGCCAGGAGTCTAACCATAGAGACGGAGGTGCTAAACCGCGATTTCTTGGGCTGGGCGTTGGGCGAGTTGCACAAGGGCGGCCAGCGCTTCGATGGGGTCGTCGGCAACCCTCCGTTCGTTCGGTACCAATATCTGCCGACAAACTTTCAAGGTGCAGCCGCGAAGGTATTCTCGACTCTCGCGTGCCGGTTCACGAAGCATACGAACGCCTGGGTGCCCTTCGTCCTTGCGTCGGTGGCTCTGCTCCGACCTGGCGGGCGCCTGGCCATGGTTGTACCAGCCGAAATCATCCACGTCCTGCACGCGCAATCTCTGAGGACATTCCTGGGAGAGACCTGCCGCAGGCTTGTCATCGTCGATCCCGAGGAACTCTGGTTCGAGGATACCCTCCAGGGTGCCGTTCTTCTCATGGCTGAGAAGAAACAAAAGCCAAGCGACCCCACAGAAGGACTTGGTTTGGTTCCAGTGCGCGGACGTAGCTTTCTCGATGGTGATCCCGGCGTGATCTTCGCGCGTCCGATCCCCATGAATGGGCGAACTGTAGAGGGCAAGTGGACACGAGCTTTTTTGGACGTTGCGGTACGAGATCTACTCGACGAAGTTGAGGAGTTTCCGTCTGTCCATCGGTTCTGCGATGTAGCTGATGTGGACGTCGGCATCGTTACCGGCGCCAACAAGTTCTTCCTAGTCAGCGACGAGACAGTAAGGACCTTTGGTCTTGAGCAGTGGGCTCACCCAATGTTCGGCCGCAGCGAGCACTGCCCGGGTGTTATCTATGACGCTAAGCAGCACCGCACGAACGGCAAAGTGGGCCTGCCCTCGAACTTCCTCTGGTTTCCGGATCATGCAGCCGGGGACGACCCGAAAGTGGCGGCTTACGTGCGGCTTGGCGAACGGCAACAGCTGCATACCCGTTATAAATGCCGGATTCGTAAGCCTTGGTATACGGTCCCATCCGTCTACTCGACTGGAATTGGGATGCTCAAGCGATCTCATGATGCGCCACGCCTCATACTGAACAAGGCCGAGGCGTATACGACTGATACCGCCTATCGGATTCGGTCCCTGGGCACCCGAGCTGAAACGCTGGTAGGCGCCTTCGTTAATCCTCTGACTGCTCTTAGCGCAGAACTTGAGGGACGTACATATGGCGGCGGCGTCCTGGAGCTAGTTCCGTCAGAAATCGAGCGGTTGCTTGTTCCCGTACCGGCCGCTCGCGGGGTGGATGCGCGCACGCTGGACCACGCGGTACGAACTTTGTCGATGGATGAAGTCCTGGCGACTTACGGTAGCGAGATCCTCGCCTCCATCGGACTGTCTGAGGCTCAGTGTAACACCCTGCTCTCTGCCTGGAGTCGCCTTAGGAACCGGCGGCAGCGTAACGCGAACGACGAATTGGACGAAGTCTAGTCGATCGCGATGAGAAAGCGGGTTCGGTCGTCGATGGATCGGGAGAGGCTGAGGGTTCGACCGATGAGCGCATCCTTAGCTACGAAAGGCTTAGCCTTACCCCAACTGAGCTTCGTGCGCGGCTGGCCTTGGGCTTCGCTCTTGGTGCCCGTCTTTGTATCGTGGCGGACCGTCAGGTCGAAGCTGCCACAATCGATACCTTCGACAATCAGATGGAAGTTCGCGCGCGCCCTCTCGATCCCCCTGGCATCGGGCGGGTCCCAGGGAAGGTGATTGAATACTTCATTACGAAAGTAGTCCTGGAAATTAAAACCGTCGTCCATAGCCCCCTTGTCCAAATTCATGGAACCGGTCGCATTCGTTGTTTCCCCCTTGGGAATATTGAGATCCCGCTCCGTCAGCTTGGTCGTCGTCCACACCAGTTCGTAAGCGGTCACCAAAGGAAGCGAAGGCGTCGGGCTCGCCGGAGCATTTGCACGCCGCGGCGAGAGAAGCCTTTGAGGAAGGTGAGAGACGATCCTCTTGGTCAGCACCTTGAGGATGGGCACCGGGTTGAGGGCGCCCGCGCCGCCAATCAGCCGCGATACGGTGCGTACTGAAACGCTCCTTTCGTCGACAAGGCGCGGATCGGCCAGCAGAGTCTCCAGGGAGGTCGCTTGGGCGACAGCGCTGATGTTGCTCGGATGTTTGGCTGGAAGATCTTTGAATAGATGCTCGATAAAGCGCGCAATCCGCTTGTCGTCACGGGCAGCGAGGTTCAGATCCAAAATGACACTGGCCTCGATATTGTTGTTCAAGCCACCTGTCGTCAGATTGGCAGAGCCGACCATGAGGCGTGCGGTCTTTGTTCCTTGAGCGTAGTAAATCTTGGGATGGAACACGAGAGAAGCCGACCCCGTGTCGACCATCCAAAGGCGCACGCCCAAGTCAAGCAACTCTTTGATCGCCTGAGCGGACGTGATGCCATTCCGTATTCCCACAAAGACGGTCGCATTAGCAGCGTGGGGTCGGACATGGCCCCCGACCAGCTTCACGCCCGCGGAGCTGACGAAAGCCACGCTGATAAGAACCCGCTCGATACCATCAACCTGCATTACCTCCGCGACGGCCGAGAGGTGATTCCGAGGGGTGAGACCCTGAAGAATGAAGGTGGCTGGCACATCGTCCCCCTAACGGAGGCCGAATCGGCATGCCTCCTAGACTGCCAAGCATAACGGCAAATTGGCAGGAATCCGATCCCGCGTACACCTAGCGCTGGCTGCCCAGGGGCGCATCAAGGCACACCAGCCTTCGGAATAGCATGGGCCAACCACGGCCGCCGTTCGGAAGCCTGAGCAGTCCACCGTCACGGCAATGGCGCGATCCTCCCAATCCCAATCTTGCTCCGAGCACGGAATTTGGGAACAGGCCCCCGCTAGGGTCCCAGTGTTCAGGCTGACACCGATCGTCACGCACCCCACGGGTGACGCGACGCCAAAATGCTGTAGTCTACCCCCCACCACACCCACCACCCCACCCCAAGAGGCCCCCATGTCGCTCACCAACGCCCCCGACCCCGAGATCCGCGCCGCCGTCGTGCGCCAGGACCTGAAAAACGTCCTGCACCCCATCGTCCAGCACAAGCTGCTGGAAACCAAGCAGATGGTCGTGACCTCCGCGCACGGCTCCACGATCTACGACGCCGACGGCACCGCCTACCTCGACGCCATGGCCGGCCTCTGGTGCGTCAACATCGGCTACGGCCGAGGCGAGCTCGCCGACGTCGCCGCCGACCAGATGCAGCAGCTCGCCTACTTCCCGCACACCCAGATGAACGTCCCCGCCGCGGCGCTCGCCGAAAAGATCAACACCCTGATGGGCGGCGGCTACCACACCTACTTCGTCAACTCGGGCTCCGAGGCGAACGAAGCCGGCTTCAAGATCGCCCGCCAATACCAGAAGCACGAAAGCCCGGGCGCCTACCGCTACAAGACGGTCAGCCGCTACTACGCCTATCACGGCACCACGCTGGCCACGCTCGACGCCGGCGGCATGGGCGACCGGAAGGGAAAATTCGAGCCCTACTCAGGCGACTTCCTGCACGTCGCGGCGCCCACCTGCTACCGTTGCCCGTTCGGCCTGAGCTACCCAAGCTGCAACCTCGCCTGCGTGAAGAACATGGAATCCGCCGTCGTCGGCGAAGGCCCCGACACCATCGCCGAGATCATCGTCGAACCCATCATGAGCGGAGTCGGCGTCGCCGTCCCGCCCGACGAATACCTGCCCGAGGTCGAGAAGATCTGCCGCAAATACGGCATCCTGCTGCACGTCGACGAGGTGATCAACGGCTTCGGCCGCACCGGAAAGATGTTCGCGCACCAGCACTACGGCGTCTCGCCCGACATCATCGCGATCGCCAAGGGCATCTCGTCCGCCTACCTGCCGATCGCCGCCACCGTGGTGAAGAACAGCGTGTTCGAAAGCTTCTACGGCGAGCCCTCGGAAAACCGCCAGGTCTTCCAGGTCAACACCTACGGCGGCCACCCCGTCTCCTGCGCCGTCGCGCTGCGCAACATCGAGATCATGGAGGCCGAGAAACTCGCCGACCGCGCGGCGGAAACCGGCGCCTACCTGCTCGACGGCCTGAAAACCTTGCTGCGCCACGACATCGTCGGCGACGTGCGCGGCAAGGGCCTGCTGATCGGCGTGGAACTGATCACCGACCGCGCCAGCAAGGCACCCGCCACGCCAGCCACCATCACCGCCGTGGTGGACCACTGCCGCGAGCAAGGCGTGATCGTCGGCCGCTCCGGCGGTGGCAGCCGCCACGGCAACACCATCATATTCTCCCCACCCCTGGTGATCACCCGCGCCGAGTGCGACCGCCTGGTCGAAACCCTCGACCGCGCCCTGATCGCCCTGCCCACCGCCTAGCCCGCTTCCGTGCCGGCGCCGTCCGGGGCGGCGCCGGCGCCACAGTCCCGCCTCCGGCGTCACGGAACCTGGCCGTCCAGAGCGGGGGTCCATCCTGACGCCGGAGGGTGCCGATGGCTGACAGTCGCGCGGGCCG
This sequence comes from Acetobacteraceae bacterium, assembly GCA_003151425.1. Classification (GTDB taxonomy): domain Bacteria; phylum Pseudomonadota; class Alphaproteobacteria; order Acetobacterales; family Acetobacteraceae; genus Palsa-883. The sequence continues at coordinate 6,966 of PLXO01000046.1, read as the reverse complement.
CATCGAGGGCTATGCCATCATCTCGGAGGACGGGATGCTGGCGACTGCCGCGCGGATCATGCCGGACTCGCTCAAGTTTGACGCCGATCAACAGTTCTTCGGCCACGGACTCGATGGCGTCGACGTCGTCGTGCATGGCCGCCACTCGCAAGAGCGACAGCCGCATTCGCATCTACGCCACCGGCTGATGCTGACCCGGAGCATTCCCGCCCTTGCGGCACACCCGTCAAACGAAAAGGCGCTCCTATGGAACCCCGCCGGGGCATCGTTTGAGCAAGCCATGTCCGCCCTCGGCATGCCCGGCGCAAACGTCGGCGTCATTGGCGGTCCGGACGTCTTCGGACTGTTCCTTGACCGCTATGATATCTTCCACCTGACGCGCGTGCCCAACGTGCGGCTGCCCGGTGGCCGCCCGGTTTTCCCGGGGGTGCCCGCTCGAACGCCGGAGGACGTGCTGGCCAGCCATGGCCTCGTTCCCGACGCGCAGCAGATACTCGATCCCGCGCAGGGATTGACGATGGTGAGCTGGCGGCGAGCGGCGAAACCCGCGGCCGACTAGGCGTTCCTTCGCTGCGACGAGCCGCTGCGAACCCTAACAGGGGAGCAACGTCCTGGGTGGGTGGGTGACGCAGGGCAATCGGGCGAAGCAATGGGCCCGCCCGGATGTTGCTGCCATTGCGAGCGTACCTGTCATTGCGAGCGAAGCGAAGCAATCCCCCGCCAGTTGCGCACCACTCGTGGGGATTGCCGCGTCGCTTCGCTCCTCGCAATGACAATGAACCGGCTGATCGTCCGCCTTTCCTACGTTCACCCGATTGCCCTGCAGGGTGACGTCGCGGGCCTTGCCCGGCGCGGCCTGGGTTGGATAGTCTGGCCCTCCAGACAGGAACACAGCATGAACGATTTGTTCGGTGGGTCCAAGGCGGCGCCCAAGGCGGCCCCCAAGGCGGCACGGGCCGCCGACGCCTACGACGCCAGCGACATCGAGGTCCTGGAGGGCCTGGAGCCCGTGCGCCGCCGCCCCGGCATGTATATCGGCGGCACCGACGAGCCGGCGCTGCACCACCTGGCCTCGGAAATCCTCGACAACGCCATGGACGAGGCGGTGGCGGGCCAGGCCACACACATCGACGTGTCGCTGGAGCGGGACAACTGGCTGACCGTGCGCGACAACGGCCGAGGGATCCCGGTCGACGCGCACCCTAAATTCAAGAACATGAGCGCCTTGGAAGTCATCCTTACCACCCTGCATTCGGGCGGCAAGTTCTCCGGCAAGGTGTATGCGACCTCGGGCGGCCTGCACGGCGTCGGCAGCTCGGTGGTCAACGCGCTGTCCGAACGGATGGAGGTCGAGGTCGCGCGCGACAAGGTGCTGTGGAAGCAAACCTACGCCCGCGGCAAGCCCACCTCGAAGCTGATCAACGCCGGCCCGGTGCACAACCGGCGCGGCACCAGCATCCGCTTCAAGCCGGACACTTCTATCTTTGGCCCGCTGGCGTTCAGCCCCGCGCGCCTCTACCGCCTGTGCCGCTCCAAGGCCTACCTGTTCCGCGGGGTAGAAATCCGCTGGCAGTGCGACCCGGCACTGCTGAAGGCCGGCGCCACCGACGTCCCGGCCGAGGCCGTGTTGCACTTCCCGGGCGGGCTGCGCGACAGCCTGGAGGACGACATCGGCGCCGCCCCGCGCGTACTGGCGCTCATCTGGGCCGGCGAGGCGGCGCTGCCCGGCGAGGCGACCGGCAAGGTCGAGTGGGCCGCGGCCTGGCTCGAGGACGGCGAGGGCTTCCTGCACTCCTACTGCAACACCGTACCGACCCCGCTGGGCGGCACGCACGAGGCGGGTTTTCGCGCGGCGCTGCTGAAGGGCCTGCGCGCCTGGGGCGAGCACCGAGGCAACCGCCGCGCGGCGCAGGTGACCGCCGACGACGTGATGGCACCCTTGGTGGCCAAGCTGTCGCTGTTCCTGCGCGACCCGCAGTTCCAGGGTCAGACGAAGGAAAAACTGACCGGCACCGACGCGGCGCGGCTGACCGAGACGGCGCTGCGCGATCGCTTCGATCATTTCCTCGCCGGCGATCCGACGCAGGCGGACAACCTGCTGGCCTTCGTGATCGAGCGCGCCGAGGAACGCCTGCGCCGCAAGGAGAGCAAGGACACCGCCCGCAAGTCGCCCACGCGCCGCCTGCGCCTGCCGGGCAAACTGACCGACTGCACGCGCGAAAACGCCGCGGAAACCGAAATCTTCCTGGTCGAGGGCGACAGCGCCGGCGGCTCGGCCAAGCAGGCGCGCAACCGCGAGACCCAGGCCGTGCTGCCCTTGCGCGGCAAGATCCTTAACGTCGCGAGCGCCTCGGCTGACAAGCTGCGGGGCAACCAGGAGCTGAAGGACCTGATCGAGGCGCTCGGCTGCGGTGTCGGCGACCGGTTCGACCGCACCAAGCTGCGCTACGGCCGCATCATCATCATGACCGACGCCGATGTGGACGGCGCGCACATCGCCTCGCTGCTGATGACGTTCTTCTATCGCGAGCTGCCGGAGCTGGTACGTTACGGCCACGTGTATCTGGCGCAGCCGCCGCTGTATCGCCTGACGCATGGCGCCAAGTCGGTCTACGCGATGGACGAGGCCGACCGCGAGCGCAAGACGAAAGCCGAATTCAAGGCCGGCTCGAAGGTGGAGGTCAGCCGCTTCAAGGGCCTGGGCGAGATGCCGTCGGCGCAGCTCAAGGAGACGACGATGGACCCGACCAAGCGCACGCTGCTGAAGGTGGTGGCGCTGCCGGAGGACCGCGCGGCGACCGCCGAGCTGGTCGAGAGCCTGATGGGGCGGCGTCCGGAGCTGCGCTACGCGTTCATCCAGGAGCGGGCGAAGACCGTGCAGGAGGTGGATGTGTGAGTCTGTCGTCCCGATGTTCGAGATCAACCCGCCGACTCCCGTGTCGGGCTCGTGGTCCGCTGGTAGGCCGAGCGGACGACGGCGGTTCGGGGCACGGTAAGCAAGTTTCCACGCGGAGAAGCGCGGAGGTGGTGCGGAGGACCGCAGAGAAAGCATAATGGCGCTGCGCGCGAGGCGCCTGAAATTTCCTCCGCGGGCCTCCGCGGTTCTCAGCGATCTCCGCGTGGAACCTGGCTTTGCAGCCTGCACAGGGGGGGCCGGTTGTCGGCGCGGCGGCTCGCCGCGGCACCCGGCGCGAGGCGTAGGCCACGTTCGTCGGCCAGCCCGCTCATCGCCGAGGTTCGCGCGATTCCGTACCAACTTCCGTCACGGATGCGGTATGCTGCCACCCGACGTGTCGCACACGCCGACACCAGCGGGAAACCACGCCCGCGCAACACCGATGTGGTATCGAACGTGCGTTGGCCGGTCGCGCAACACCGCGGCCGTGACCGGGAGAAAGCGCCGATGAATACGTTAGTCGGGCGGATCGCTGCCACCGTCCTTGCGATTGTGCTCTACGGATGGATCAACTTCCTGGCCTATCCGGCCGCCACCCTGCTGACCGGACAGACGGCCGGCCAACAGTTCGCGGACAGCGACGTGGCCTATTTGGGCTCGGTGATCGGGATGCGGATCTTCAGTCACCTCGGCATTCCGTTCGTGCTCCTGCTGATCGTCGTCGTGCTGATCTGGCTGGGCCCGCTGCGGCGGTTCCTCGCCGGCGCCGCGATGTTCGTCGTGCTGTGCGGGCTGGTCGGCGTGCCGCCGGCGCAGGCATATTACGACAAGACGGACTACACCGAGGCCTACACCATTCTGCCGAACGAGTCCGCGTTCTGGATCCCCGACGTCGGCGCCAACAAGGACAACCAGGCCCAGCTCGAGTCCGAGGCCTTTCTCAACGCCAACAAGGTGGCGCTCAAGCGGTTCATCGTGCCGCATGTGCACCTGCAGGGCTCCGGCGGCTTCTTCGATTTCTATGTGCCCGCCGGCCGCCTGATCATCGTCGACCGCACCCCGTTCAGCCGCGAGTGGGTGGATTCCGCGGAGCGCGGCACCTCGCACCGGAAGGAAGGATTCCCGTGCCAGACCTCCGAGGGTCTCAACGTGGCCGTCGGGATTTCGATCGGCGCCTCGGTGCTGGAGTCGAGCGCGGCGAAGTATCTTTACCGCTTCGGCGTGCTGCCAGTCGGCGGCGACCGAGGCGATCCCAAGGTGATCTTCGCCTCGGTCTACTACAGCCGCAAACTGTCGGACGTGATGGACGACGTCGGGCGCAAGAAGGTGCAAACGCTGGTGTGCAACGAGATCTCGGCGCGCTCGTTAGACAAGGCAAACGCCGAGGCGAACCAGATCATCGACATGGTGCGCAAGGGTGCGGCCGACTACTTCGCTGCGGTCGGCGTCACGCTGGACTTCATCGGCTGGGCCGATACGTTCACCTTCGACAAGGAAGTGCAGGACGCGGTGAACCGGCGCTACATCGCGAACCAGGATCAGGCGATCGCCACCGCGCTGGCGCCCTACGCGGACACCATCCAGAAGCTGGCGGCCGCGCAGGCGCTGCGGTCGTTCGGCGAGCACTCGGACGGCAAGCTGCCGACCACGATCGTGGGCCTTCCGCCGGAGCTTGGCGGTCTCCTTGGCACGCTGCTGCGGACCGAGCCGACCCAGGGCCAGGCGGGGCAGGGCCAGGCGGGGCAGGGCCAGGCGGGGCAGGGCCAGGCGGGGCAGGGCCAGGCGGGGCAGGGCCAGGGGGCACCTGCGGCACGCTGAGGTCTGTCTCCAAGGTGGTTGATCATGCGAGGGCGGTTCAGTCGAGCCGATTTGCATGCGGCGGTATGTTTCGCGAATACGATGGTATGATCTGCGATATTGCGATTGGTGGTTGATGTGTTGGACCGAATCGCATAAATTACCGGGCTCCCGAGGACCCACCGTAAGGCAGGCCCCCGGGGCCGGTGGATGGGCCTACCGGCGGATGAAGAGTGCTATCTTCATCCGCCACCCACCCCACCGGAGGCGTAGGACAATGCTCAGCATTGCTCTCGTCTCCGTTTGGCGGCAACAGTACCGCCGCCTGTGCCGTAGCGCTGCATTGCTGAATAATTCGTGTAGAGCCCGAGTAACGCGGACCTGCGACGACAGTGGCGCCATGCGTGCGTCACGTTTGTCTTCGGAGTCATGCCCCGACGACGCCCACACTTGTCGCTTGGCAGCCCTGGGAGGAACCGCCGTGCGAAGGGCCATCAGGCGCTAACCGGAAATGTCATCGGCGGTAAGCATGCCCACGGAATCATATTGCCGAACGGTGGCAAAGAGGTGGCGAAGGATCACTTCATTCTCCGCCTGATGCGTGACCCGAACGACTGGCAGACCGGGTTCGAGTTCAAGGAGATGCTGCAGGCCTCGCTGGTGCTGCGCGGCAACGGCTACGCGCCCATGGTGCGGGACGGCTGCGGCGGCCCGCTCACCATGGTCTCGGTCCACCCCGATCGGGCGGGGCTGTTCGAGGCGCCGTCGGGCGGATACTTCTACGCGGTCACGCGCAACGGCTGCACGAGATGGCGATGCTGCGCGAGCAGCCGTTGCTGATCCCGTCGCGCGACGTGCTGCACCTGCGCTGGCTGCCGCAGTGGAATTTATTGCCCGGATCGTCGCGCCTGAGGATGGTGCGGTAGTCGATCGGCCTGGGTATCGACCTGGAGGAGCACCATGCGCCGTTCGTCGGCCAGGGTGCCCGCACTGGTGGCGTGCTGTCCACCGACCAGAAGTTCGCCGGCAAGGAAATCCGCGAACAGCTCCGGGAAGAGTGGCAGCGCCTGCAAGCCGGTCCGCGCAACTCAGGCGCGACCGCGATCTTGGAGCAGGGCCTGAAATGGCAGGCGCTCGGCCTCTCGATGGTCGATAGCCAGTTCATCAAGTCCCGCAACTTCCAGCTTCGCGACATCGCCCGCGCCTTCGACGTGCCGCCCTACAAGCTGGCGATCGAGGGTGAGACCGAAGGCTCGGCGATGGTGCAGATGGGCCAGCAGTACCTCAACGGTCCGGTCTCGGGGTATTGCGAGCGGTGGAAAGCGAAGGCCGAGCAGTTCTATGAACTCGACGGCGACGACACGTTCCTTGATTGGGATTATGGGCATTTCCTCAAGGCGGACCTGCTCTCCCTGTTCACCGCCTATCGGCAGGCTGTCGGTGGGCCGTGGATGAAGGTCAACGAGGCGCGGCGCGCCGAGGGTTTGTCGAGCGTGCCGGACGGCGACACGGTGCAGCAGGCGGTTAACATGGCCCCGTTGGGCCGGGTGCCGGCGGGCACTGGCGGCGCGGGTGGGCAGGGGAGCAATCAGACTGGGGTGCCGGGCGAGGGCGGCAATGGGGACCCGAACCGCAACCCGGCGGATGATCCGGCGCCGGGGGTTTGATGCAGCCGGATTAGCGGTCGTGCGGGAGTGCCTCAGTTTGAATGCCGGCTTCCGACCCATTGCGGACGTTCCCGCGAGGTGCCTGCCGACATATGCCCGGACCACCGTCAAGGCGCCGGAGTAGTCGTCTGTTCCGGTCATATCTTCCGGACATCGTGATCGGTTCGAGGAAAACGGGGATCGGGGCGTCCACAAGCTGCAATTTCCACACCATTGGCTGTCTTTCCGGTCGTATCTTTGGGACACCGCAACCTCCTTGAAAACGCCGGGCCGAGCGGAGTTTCCGAAAATCTTGAATTCAGCGCAAGCGCTGCCGCGCAAACGAACGCTCGCGTCCGCAGCCCGCTCGGGAACGGGCCAAAATAGGGCGGTGGAATAGGACGGTGGAATAGGGCGGTGGAATAGGGCGGTGATTGACACGCTTGACGGTCTCGCCATGATCGGCCGGCCGAGAGACTCGCTAGGTGTGGCTTCGGCCGAAGATGGGTGGAGCGGCCGCACACCTCGAGAATGTCCGGTCATTTCACACAATAGGTAAGGACGACATGGGTTTCCGGGGAGCAGTCCACCGAGCGACAGGGAGCTAAGGCAATGCCCAAAGACTAC
>PLXO01000139.1 GCA_003151425.1 Acetobacteraceae bacterium | reverse complement strand
GTAGTCTTTGGGCATTGCCTTAGCGGTTGAACCCTTCGCCAGCCTCGGCCTGGCTGGCGTGGATCAGCCGGTTGGCGCGCCTCGAAGGCGGCGAACGCCGCGTCGTAGTCGCCGGCCCGGTCAAGCGCCGCACCCGCGGCGAAACCGGCGGCGATGCGTTCCGCCCGCGGCATTGCCGCGTCGTCCTGGGTGGTGCGGAGTTGCTTGATCTCCGCCGCGTCTTCGGTGTGCTGCCCAATCTCTGCCAAACCGTGCTGTGCGGTGGCCGAGTACGGGTCCAGCGCCAGCATCTTATGGTAACACGCTGCCGCCTCCGCGAAGCGTCCGATCGATGCCAGATTGCCGGCCAAAATACGCCAGATATCAATGCGGTCCGGCGCAAGGTCGAGGGCGCGGCGGCAGGCGGCGATCGATCCAGCCGGGTCCTGCCGCCGGGCTCGGGTCACCGCCAGGGCCGTGTGGGCAGCCGCGTCGTTCGGCGCCAGGACCGTCGCCTTCTCATGCCAGTAAAAGGCGTCGTCAAGCCGGTCGAGGCTCGCCAGGGCCACACCAAGGGAAATCATGGCGTCGGCCCGATCCGGATCCAACGCCAGGGCGGCGGTCAAAGAATCGGCGGCAACCTGGAAATCGTGCATTTGCAGCAGGGCAGCGCCGAGCTGCAGCGAGGCGTCCACCGACTGCGGAGCCAAGGCTACCGCTTGGCGCAGGGCTGCGGTCGCCCCCGTATAATCGTCCAGTTCAACCAAAGCGCGCCCCAATTGAAGATGCGCCTCGGCCAGGTTCGGATCCAAGGCGACGGCGCGCCGTGCTGCATCCACCGCCGCTGCCGGCGCGCCCAGGGCGCGCTGGGCCCTTGCGAGGTTGGTCAACGCCTCCGGAAAGTCGGGTTCGATCTCAAGGGCGCGCGCGATGAGCGCTATCGCCTCATCGAACTTGCCGCGGTCCTGCAGAATGACGCCCAGCAGGTTCAGCGCATCGGGCTCGTTCGGATCGTATTGCAGGACGGTGCGGTAACCGGCCTCGGCCAGATCGGACTGCCCAGCCTCATGCCGCGCCACGGCCATGTCGAGGATTTGTTCAATGTCGATCTCGTCTGCCATGCCAGCACCCATCTCGTCCGCCAACGCGGCAGCGGGCCGGGACGATCAAAGAAACGCCCGGACCGTGCAAGCGATTTCGGTCACAGAGGTGCTGGGCTGTCGGGCGAGCCGCACGGATGCGGAGTCTGCCGCGCGGCGGATCGGTGCCGCTTCTCGTCTGTCAGGGCGCCTGGATCGCGACGTTTGTCCTGTCGGTATCGTATCGAAAACGGTCGGAGTCGGAATACTTTACATTCGAGTGCCGGGGCTGTCGTGGCCGGGTCGCAGGAAGCCGGTCAGCCTCGGCGCGAGCATAACCGCGTCGGTGCCAGTCGCCGAGGCATCTTAAATCCGCGTACCAAGGGGGACCGAAGCACCAATCTCGCGCTTCCGGCCCTTGCGGGAAGATCCGGACCCGGTTGACCGGGCCGGACCTCCACCGGTTACAGGGCGGAAATCAGCCCTTGCGGCGACGGCGGACCACGCCAAGGCCGAGCATCCCAACGCCCAGCAATGCCAAGGACGCCGGTTCGGGCACGGACGCGGATGACGTGGTATAATTGTATTGTAGCGTGACGGTCACGGCGGCGCTGCCACTCGTGCCGGAGTGAACAGCGGCCGGCACGCTGCCACCCTGGGTGCCGGTTTCAGTCAGGGTCAAGCTGACCGAGTTTACGCCGCCGATGTAACGGGTCAGGTCGGTTGGCGGGCTAATCAGAGTGGCGCTTCCAGTGCCGGTGGACGTTATGCTGCCCACGACATTCGTCACGCCGTTATCCAGAACTATTCCGACGAAGCCCGGCGTGGTGACAGTGCCGCTTGCGAACAAGCCCCCAGTACCCGTGACGGTCGTGGTCGCGGTGGCTGTCAGCGGGATCGGATTCCCGACAGACTGAGCACCAGAGCCTACGGGAAAGACCAGGGCTGTGTCGTGCACCGCGGCAGTTTCGACGAGTGTCATTTCCACGCTGGTCAGGGTCCCCAGGGAGGCGGTGAACCCAGTGAACGACAGGCTGGTGGTGCCTGACAGGCTGAGAAAGGTATGTGTATCAGTCTGCACAGGGGTAAAAAACGTCGCTGCCGATGCCGCCACCGGTGCACCGAGAAGCCCTGCTGCGAAAGCCGCGGAGCAAAGAAGTTGCCGGCGATACGTCATGTTTTTCGGGCGTCAAAGTTGAACCAACCTAGCTCTGGCAATCGCTATGCCAGGACAGAATATCCAAATAAATCAATGCTAAGCATCGATCATGCCACCGCCCTCGGCGCGGACATGTAAAGTCGTCTTTACACTCTGACCGAGTTCCGACCCGTCAGCCGGTCGCCCCCTCCGAGTCCGGTAACCGGGACCGGGCCTCGGCCCGCCGCCAAACGCACACAACCGCGAGTCGATGCGGATCGCTCGACCGCGAGTTTGGCCCCAGGCTGGCGGCAGGGACCTGTCGAGACCCGTATAACATATTGGAAACATGAAGATATATACGGACGTTCGACAGTCCAGTGTGCGGCCACAAATCATGTGCGTTCCGCAGCGCCACGGACTGTTCCGGCGGCCTGACCAGCTGCGTCCTCTCTAGGACCTGCAAGGAATCCCGACATTCTGGACACCGCATCACCCTAGCAGGCCGGATTCCAGGGTAACTCCAGGCAGCCGATCAGCCGACAGCGCTCGGTCTCTGGGTCGCGCACCGGTGCCTCGTGGCGCTCTCCCGTAGACTGCACGGCGCGCCGATGGACGGTCAGCAGTTCCAGCTCCAGCCCACGTTGGGCGCGGTCCGACACGTCGTGGCTAAATTCCTACCCCCTGGGCGACCGGAGGGAAATGGCCGGACAGGCAAACGGCCCATGGTCATCACCGCGCCCACTCAGCTTCCAGCGCGTATGCTCACATTCGCGCCGGGCGCCGGCTCGGTGCGGGCAGCGTTCGGATGGCCGGGGCGATCCCCGGATCAGGTCCGAGGACGGAACTGACGGAAAGAAGAGCGGCGGCAGCAATGCCGTGAGGGAAAGCGAGAGCGGCGACAACAACCCATGCAACGGCCTGCCATCGGGCTACGACCCGGTGATGATGTAGCGCCAAAGGCGGACGCTGTTCGCGGCCACCGGGCCGGCGGCCCTGTCTCCGGGTCAGGCGCCGCCGGATGTGGCGGCGCGGCGGTACGGGTCAGGCGCGGCGGCGGGCTTGCCGGCTGGCTCGGTTGCGGCCCACGCCTGACGCCGGCGGCCGGGCGCCGGCTTGGGTGGCCGCGTGATCACATGCAACGACCACGCAACGTGGGAACCGGCGGGCGGCGCCCGGTCCGATACGACTCGACAACCACAAATGTGGTCTATTCGGTCACCCACGCTCCATCGATCGGATCCCTGCCAGCCTGGCGACGCCCGCCGCAAGTCGAAAGCAAGTTCCATGCAACGTGAGACCACCCCGCGCGCCGGCGCTCGGGCGCAGGCCTGGGCGGGGCGGCGGATCGACGAGGACCGCCGATCCCACGGTCTCAGCCGGACAAGCGGCCACACCGTCCGTCCCTTGCAGCCGGATCTGCCCAAAGCCCTTTCGCCATTGCAGCCGCGCCGCTACCCTTCCAGGCGCATGCGGTTCCTCAAGCTCTCCCTCACCACCACCGGCACCGTGCTGTTCGCGATGGACGCGGCGCTGGTGGCGCTCGCCTGGCCGCTGGTGCTGTGGGCGGCGCGCCCGACCGTGACCACACCGCTGGCGATCCCGACGGACCTGCGCGGCGTGGCCTATCCGGTGCTGGACCTCCTGGTGCTCTACGCGATGGGGCTGTATCGGCGCGAGGCGATCGTGGCTCTCTGGCAGGCGCTCGCGCGGGTGCCGCTGATCGTGGGCATGGGCGCGGTGGTGGTGGCGGTGCTGACCGAGTCGCTGGGCGCGCTGGACAGCGACGTATTCCTGCGCGCCGGCGGCCGCGACCAGGCGGTGGGCTTCGCCTTGGCGATGCTGTGCTTCACGTTCTGCGCCTTTCTGGCCCGGGGGATGCTACACATCCTGCTGGCACGGCGGGTGCTGCACCGGCGCGTGATGGTGGTGGGCGCCGGGCAGCGGGCCTGGGAGTTGCTGCACATGCTGGGCAAGGAGGGGGGCAACCTGCAATACGACGTGACCTTCCTGCACCACCCCTCGTTGGGCGAGGTCGATCCGCGGCTCGAAAGCGACGCTGGAATCAGCGTTGTGCGGCTTGATGACTTCGCGGTGCTGGAGGCGGCGAACCGGATCGATGCAGACGAGATCGTGGTGGCGCCGGACGAGCGGCGTGGGATGGACCTGCGGCGCCTGCTGGAATGCAAGAAGGCTGGGTTTCCGGTGCTGCAATACCTGACCTTCGTGGAGCGCGAGATCCGCCGGGTCGACCTGAAGCGGATGGAGCTGAGCTGGCTGCTCTATTCCGACGGGTTCGAGTTCAGCGCACTCGACCGGTTCCTCAAGCGCGCGTTCGAAATGGTGATGAGCCTGCTGATGCTGTTGCTGACCGCGCCATGCCTGCTGGCGGCGATGCTGGCGGTCCGCTGGGACACCCCTGGCCCAATCTTCTACGGCCAGGAGCGGGTCACCAAGGGCGGGCAGGTGTTCTGGATCACCAAGCTGCGCACCATGAAGGTCGACGCCGAGTCGCAGGGCGCGGTGTGGGCGGCGGCGAAGGACAACCGGATCACCCGGGTGGGCGCGTTCCTGCGGCGCACCCGGATCGACGAGCTGCCGCAACTGCTGAACATCCTGCGCGGCGAGATGTCGTTCGTCGGTCCACGGCCGGAACGGCCGGTGTTCGTGGCCGAGCTGGCGAACCAGATCCCGCTGTACCATGAGCGGCATCTGGTGAAGGCGGGCCTGACCGGGTGGGCACAGATCAACTACCCTTACGGGGCCTCGATCGACGACGCGCGGTCCAAGCTGAGCTACGACCTTTACTACGTGAAGAACTTCTCGATCCTGTTCGACGTGGTCATCCTGCTGCAGACGCTGCGCGTCGTGCTGTGGCCGAGCGGCGTGCGCTGAAATCGAGCGATTGAGCCATGCGGGCGGGAAGCACCCTGCTCACGGTGCTCGCGATTGCCGGCGCCCCGGTGCTGGCGCTGCTGGTTCTGGCGGCGACCGGCGGCGCGACCCCGCTCGGGGCGACGGCCGCGATCGGGCTGACCCTGCTGGTCGCCGTCGCGCTGGCGCTGCTGTGGGCGCGCGACCTCGATGTGCTGTCGGAGACGGTGCGCCGGTTGGGCGAGGATCAGCCGATCTCGGAGACCCCGGCGCTGCCCGGCGTCGAGCGCGTCGGGCGCGCGATCGAGCGGTTGTCGCGCCGCCTGGCCGAGCGCTCTGCGGTAATGGAGCGGCTGCGCCGGGCGGATGCGGCGATCGTCGAGCTTCTGCCCGATCCGCTCATCGTGCTCGCTGCGGATCGTTCCGTCCACCGCGCCAACAGCGCCGCGCAGGCGACGTTCGGAGCTGACATGGCGGCGGTGCTGCGGCATCCCGGGCTGCGCGGGGCGATCGACCGGGCGTTCTCCCAGGGGACAAGCCAGGGGACCGGCCAGGGGACGGTCCAAGGGACGGTGCAGACCGCGGAACTTAGCCTGTCGGCACCGGTGGCGCGCGAGGTGCACGCTACCGTGGTGCCGATGGAGCCGCCACGCGCCGATGGCGGGCGCGTCGTGGTGGTGCTGTCTGACCGCTCACGCGAGCGCGCGGTGGAGCGGATGCGCGCCGACTTCATCGCCAACGCCAGCCACGAACTGCGCACGCCGCTGGCCTCGCTGATGGGGTTCATCGAGACGCTGCGCGGGCCGGCAGCGGACGATCCGCCGGCGCAGCAGCGCTTCCTCGGGATCATGGCGGAGCAGGCGGCGCGGATGAACCGGCTGATCGACGACCTGCTCAGCCTGTCGCGGATCGAGCTGGTGGAGCACCAGGCGCCGGCGGGGCGGGTCGACCTGGCGGAGCTGCTGCGGGGCCTCGCCGCCGGATTCGAGCCGCGGTTGGCGGAGCGCCGCGTGACGCTTGACTTGGCGGTGGCGACGGGGTTGCCACCGGTGTTGGGCGATGCCGACCAGCTCGCCCAGGTGGCGCAGAACCTGCTGGACAATGCCGTGAAATATGGCCGGGAGGGTGGGACGGTGCGGTTGGTGGCCGAACCGGCGGCGGGGCCGCGCTGGCCGGCGCGGCCTGGGGTCGTGGTGACGGTCGTCGATCAGGGGCATGGCATTCCGCGCGAGCACCTGCCACGGCTCACCGAACGGTTCTACCGGGTGGACACGGGCCGGTCGCGCGCGGTCGGCGGCACCGGGCTGGGGCTGGCCATCGTCAAGCACATCGTCAACCGCCACCGCGGCCAGTTGGCGATCGACAGCGATGAGGGCGTCGGGACCACGGTCAGTGTCTGGCTGCCGGCAGCATGAGCTGCGTGGTCGGGACCCCACCAGAAAAGGCCCCCTGCGGAATGAGACGCAGCAGCAATACGATACCCTTCCCGGGCAAGCAATCAGGGCCGGCCGACGCTGGCGTTGCCTGGCCGCCTCTGTGACACTCACGACAACAAGGAAAACCGGAGGACACGCGAATGGCAACCGATAAACAGGTCGCGATCGTGACCGGAGCGGCGAGCGGGCTTGGTCGCGCCATGACGCTCGGGCTGCTGACCGCCGGCATCGAGGTCGCCGGGGTGGATCGCAATACGGATGGACTTGCCGGTGTGGCAGAGGCGGCGCGCGAGCGCCAGGCGCGTGGGGCGCTGCATGCCATCGGTGCCGATCTGGCCGACCCGGAAGCGTTCGACCGCATCGTCGCGAACGCGCTCGGGCGGTTCGGCCGCATCGACGTGCTGGTCAACAACGCCGGCATTGGGCAGCCGGGTGTGCGGGCCGATCAGCGGCGCAACCCGATCCGCTTCTGGGAGGCGACGCCGGAGCAATGGTCGCGCTTCCTGGCGGTGAACGCCACGGCGCCGATCATGCTGGCCCGTGCCGTGCTGCCACACATGCTGTCCCGGAAAGTGGGCCGGATCATTACCGTGACCACCAGCCTCGGCACCATGGTGCGCGAGGGCTACCTGCTCTACGGCGCCAGCAAGGCGGCGGCCGAGGCGGCGATGGCTGTGCTGTCGAACGATCTGAAGGGCACCGGCGTGACCGCCAACGTACTGGTCCCGGGCGGCGTGACCGACACGCCGCTGGTGGGTGATGACGCCGGCGACCGCGCTCGGATGCTGCGGCCTGAGGTGATGGTGGCGCCGCTGCTGTATCTGGTCTCGGAGGCCGCCGCTGGGGTGAACGGCAGGCGGTTCATCGGCGCCGACTGGGACGCCTCGCTGCCGCCGTCGCAGGCGGCCGAGCAGGCCGGCGCACCGATCGCCTGGATGAGCATCGCGCGCATGCCGATCGAGCCGGCTTGACGCCGGATATCGGTGCAGGTTAGGTACTGTCACATCATGGCAACGCTGGACGCGATCGTCACCGGACAGAATCGTCGCCTTGTCATCTGTTGTGACGGTACGTGGGATGCCGCCGACAGCGGCCCCGCCGCGAGCAACGTGGTGCGAATGCTCCGCTGCATCGCGCCGCGGGCCACGAATGGAATGCCGCAGATCGTGCGTTATCACCCCGGCGTTGGTACCGGCAATCCGCTTGATCGTCTGTTGGGTGGCGGCGTCGGTGTAGGGCTCGCACCGAATATCCGTAACGTTTATGCCTTCATCGTCAACAACTATGTGGCTGGCGACGAGATCTTTCTGTTCGGCTTCTCGCGCGGGGCCTATACGGCGCGGTGCCTCGGCGGACTGATCGGCGTGCTCGGCCTGCTGCACCCGCGCGAGATGGGTGACTTCATGGAGGTTTGGGACTGGTACCAACTCCCGAAACCACAGCGTGACATGCAAGCGCTGGACAAGCGCTTCCCGCTGCGGACACGCGACGTGCCGATAAGGTGTATTGGTGTGTGGGAAACTGTCGGCGCACTGGGTGTGCCGCGCAACCGGCTGGTGAAGGGG
The DNA here is from genome assembly GCA_003151425.1 of Acetobacteraceae bacterium. Lineage (GTDB taxonomy): Bacteria > Pseudomonadota > Alphaproteobacteria > Acetobacterales > Acetobacteraceae > Palsa-883. The sequence continues at coordinate 2,489 of PLXO01000139.1, read as the reverse complement.
TGGCACCCCTGTGCGAAAACCTACCGTTTCTACGACACCACGCTTGGAACGCATGTGAAATATGCCTTTCAGGCGTTGGCGATCGACGAACGGCGGACACCGTTCGAGCCGGTGCTATGGAACACGACGCAGGATCCGGCACCCGATCAGGTGATCAGGCAGGTGTGGTTCGCCGGCGTGCACGCCGATATCGGCGGTGGCTATGCGCAACACGGTGCCGCGGACCTGCCGTTCCTGTGGATGCTGGCGCAGGTCGACGAGCTGCTGACGCTCGATATCGATGCGATCGTCGAGGAGCGAGATACCACGGAGGTGTATACCCGCGGCACGCTGCATGAGTCCTTCAAGGGTCTGCTGTGGAAATGGGCCGGCGAGACGCACCGCACGGTGGGACCGGGGGCAAACCAATTCGTGCACGAGACGGCATTGGGTCGCCGCGGCTACGCGGACTATCCGCGCAACCCCGCCTTCGACTTTAATGCGCTGCCCGCTTGGCCGCGCGACGACTTCGAGAAGACCTATGCCTGGTCGGTCGTCGGCATGCCCGTGGAACCGGCGCACCTGCCCGGTCCCGCCCGGACCTTCTGCGCCAAAGTGGTGCGCTGGCTCGAAGGCGGCTGATCAGCCGCGGGCGACCTCGGCCGGCGGGTAGTGCCGCAGCAGGCGCAGCATCAGCAGCATGGCTGGCAGCGCGGCGAACATCGCCAGCGCGTAGAACCGCGTCCAGCCCAGCCCCTCAGCGAGAAAGCCGGACAGCCCGCCGACGGTGCGCAGCGCGATCGCGGCGAGCGAGGTCAGCAGCGCGTACTGCGTGGCGGTAAACGCCACGGAGCAGAGGCCGGACAGGTAGGTGATGAAGGCCGCGTCGGCCATGCCCTCGGCGAACGCCTCGGTCATCACCGTTGCGTACAGAACGTGATGCTCGCCGGCGGACCTGGCCAGCAGCAGATACATCCCCATCGCCGCGGTCTGCACCCAACCGGTCCACAGCAGCGCGCGGCCGACGCCGAGACGGGCGACCAGCCAGCCACCCAGCGCGATGCCGACAAAGGTCGCGGTCAGCGAGAACGGCCCGGTCGCCACTGCGATCGCCGCGCGGTCGAAGCCGAGCGAGCGGTAGAACGGCGCGGTCATCACGCCGGCCATCGCCTCGCCCAGCTTGAACAGCGCGACGAAGCTGAGGATCAGTCCAGCGCCGGGGCGGGCCAGAAACTCCCGCAGCGGCTCGATGACGGCGGTGGTAAGACGCGAGGCGATTCCCGCGACAGCGCGTTCGGCGGCGGCGCGTGGCTCCGGCGCCAGCAGCGTCACGATCGGCCCCAGCGCGATCAGTGCAGCGACCGCCAGCAGCGCGCCGTGCCAGCCGACTATATCCGCCGACTTGATGGCGCCGGCGCCGGAGATCAGCAGCGCCGCGCGATAGCCCCAGACATAGGCCGCCATCGCCGCGCCCTGCAGTCGGGGCGGGAACACCTCGATGCGCCAGGCGTCCACCACGATGTCCTGACTGGCGGACAGGAACGCCACCAACGCCGCGGCGGCGACCGCGGGGATGGGTGCAACGGCCGGGTTGGACAGCGCCAACAGCACGGCCGCAGCGACAAGCAGCGGTTGGATCGCCAGCAGCCAGCCGCGCCTTCGGCCAAAACGGCTCAGCGGGCCCGGCGGCGGCGCGTTGTCCAGCAGCGGCGCCCAGAGGAACTTCAGCGAATAGGCCAGGCCGATATTCGCGGTCAGTCCGATCACTGCCAGCGACACGCCGCCTTCCGACAGCCACAGCCGGAAGGTAAAGCCCGACAGCGGCAGCGGCAGCCCGGCGACGAACCCGTACGCTGCCATCAGCCACAGGCGGCGGTCGGCGAGGAGGCGTGTGGCGGGACGGTGGGCCATCGGACGGTGGTGCGCGGAGGTGCAGCGATTCGGCAAGTGCGGTGATACCAGGGGCGGCCTTGGTTCGGGGATGTCTCCATTGGGCCGAGTCATGCCCGCCGCAGGGGGCCGCCGGCTTTAGAGCATTTTCACCCTGACCGGAAACGCACCCTGACATCGCGAGGAGCGCAGCGACGAATCAATCCCCCGCGGCAGGAGGTTGCTTCGTCGCTACGCTCCTCGCGATGACAGGTGGGGGCTATGACAGGTGGGGTCAGCGATTCCAGTCACGATGAACGTGCTCTAATCTGCGAATAGATTATACGCTGGACGTGTGCTGCCGGGACTCAATCCGCAACGCACGCGGACCACCGACCACGTTAGCGGGTGGTATTCCGGGGTGGCCGGTGCTCCATCGCAAGCCCGCCCGCATCCATCGCACGCTTGTTCTGCTAGAGAAACCTGACGACATCCAATACTCCGATGAGGTATCTGCTCAACCCTGCTGAATGACAGGTTCCCCGTCTAGGACTGCGAGAATAGCCTGATACGCATCCATTCCTCGTCGCGCTGCCGTTCCAACGACGGATCGAACTCCAGCGAACAGATCAGCACCACAC
>PLXO01000085.1 GCA_003151425.1 Acetobacteraceae bacterium | reverse complement strand
GGGCAGCGCCCCTTGGTGGGGTCCAGGGGCAAAGCCCCTGGCCTTGCTTTCCTTCACTCGATCGTGCTGATCGGGCGATCCGGAAAGGTGAGTTGTTCGCGGTCGCGCCAGTCGGAGCGGGCGTAGTTGACTTCCATCAGGCGGCGGACGCCGACGATCGGGCGTGGATCGAAGCCGTGCCAGGTCGCGGGGCCGGGGACGAAGATCACCCCCGAATTGAAGTCGCCTGCGGAACGACCGATCCAGCGCACATCGGCGTCGTAGATGTCGGTGCCCCAGTCCTTCGCGTCCGGGCCGGTGAACAGGTAGATCACCATCGAGAACAGTTTCTCGGGGATGTCGCGATGCGGTTCCAGCCAGGCGCCATCGGTGTCCTGCATGTATTCCATCCGCAGATAGCTGCCGACGACCGGGATCTGGCAGGTCTCCGCCATCAGCCGTGCCACCTCCGGGCGTTGCAGCGCCTCGGACAGCGCCTGGCAGGTCGGGAATTTGGCGCGCAGCGTGGGGGTGATGAAGCAGCGCGAGGCATTGTAGGTATTGCGGGTGCCGTCGGTTCTGCCGACGATGGGTGGCGCGATCGGCAGCGTCAGGAGGCCGGTGCACAGATCGATCGGGAACACATTCTGAAGCTTCCAGTGGCGATACGGTTTGTCGGCGCGGTGTGCTTCGCGCACGGCGCGGCAGAACTGTGCCGCGATCGCGTCCACTGAGGGAACCGGCGGGTAGTCCATCACCGTGCGCCCGGCAGCCGACGCGGTGCCCAGTCGATCACCTTGCGCAGCAGCGGCACCGACTTGGCATAGGCGCTGATGCTGTGCCGCCAGTATTCTTTGCGGGCATAGAACTCGGAATCGACGTAACAGAGTTGCAGGCTCATGCGCTGCCCCTTCTGCGGCAGGAAGCCGTGCCAGGAATGATCGCACACCCGGAACATCAGCATGCGGCCGAATTCGGGCGCGAACTCGAAGGCGTAGTCATTGCGATCGGCACTGCGCAGCACGCGCAGGCGGCCACGTTCGTGCGGCCACTCGCGGGTGAATCCGAGCAGCACCGTAATGATCTTGTGCCTGCTGTCCGGATGCGCGTAGCCCTCGTTGTAGTGCCCGGTCGTGTTGCCCATCATCACGATGCAGGGCGGGCACTTGCTCAGATCGAGGTCGAACTTCTCCTCGACCAGATGGCGGAAGCGCGCGCTCATGAGGTCGCGGATCACCGCGCCGAACTGCGGTCCATGGTGCAGGTCCGGCAGGCCGTAGCTGCCGCGGTCCGGAATGTGCGGCGCATCCACCAGGACCTGCTCCTTCAACCGTTCCGGCAGCGCATGCTCGACGAAGGCAAAGTCATAGGGCTCGTGGCGCAGGTCGGCGGCGGTCACGGCCGCTTCGTCGATCATCTCGAGCGGGGCGTCGCTGTCTTGCATCATTTGGGTCCTTGCATTGACGCGATGACGGCTGGGACTCGATTACGGCTTGGGCACGATGACGGCTGGGATTCGATGACGTCTGGCTGGAGCGGCGGCATCCGGTTGGTCAGAAGTGCGGCAGCGCGGGCGCGTCATGCGGCGCGATGGCGATGCCCTCGACCTCGACGAGCCACTCCGGGCGGCACACCGCGCCGCGCACCATCAGCCGCGGCATCTCGGGGAAGCGCTCGGCGAGGTAGGCCTCGATCAGGGGATGATCGCTCGGGTCGCGCAGATAGACGATGAGATGCGTCATGTCCTCGAGACGCGCATCGCCGGAGCGCAGCAGCGCCTCAACGTTGCCCAGTGCCCGTTCGAGCTGACGCTGCACGTCGCCCTTGTGGACCACCTGGCCGGCCGGGTCGATGCTGGCCGTGCCGGAGATGAAATGATGCGCCCGGTCGGCATAGGCGATGCGGGTGCCGCGCTCGAACGTGACGTTGTAGTCCTTGGTGGCGCACAGCCGGTCCTGGGCGCTCAGGTAGGAGACCTGCCCGGGCTGCAGCCCGAGGATGGAATAGGCGTCCATCAGCACAACGTCGTAACGGTGTGCGCAGGCGCCCTCGATGCCGGTGCTGGCGAGATAGTGGGTATCGCGGGTCAGGCCGTGCTGCTCGAACAGCGCGCTGCGGGCGTCGTTGATCTCCTGGTAGAAGACGTCGACGTCCTTGACGTAGATCCAGGTGCGCACACAGTTTTCGGCCAGCGCCGCGCCATTGTCGGCGAGCACGTCGATCAGCTTGCCGAACACTTCTCGAGTTTGATCGGCGGCGGGACTGGGCCGATCGATGTTGGTGGCGCAGAGTCGCGTGCTCCACAGATGGCCGAGACTGCCCTTCTCGACGATCAGGTGCCCGGGCGGGTCGCAACGCTTGGTGAGCGGGGTCCGGCTGTCGAGGTGGTAGGCGAGCATCGACACCTTGCCGCCGGGCAGGGGGGCCTGCTGCACCAGTGACACCGCGACCGGGCTGTCGAGCGGTTCCTGGAACAGGCTGCTGTCGCGCACCAGCGCCGCCTGGTTGGCAGCGTCGCTGAGGTAGAGGCGGCGAAAGATGGCGGTTTCGGGCGACAGCCGCAGGGCCTGCATGGCCTCGGCGTAGCGCTGCGCGATAAGGTCGAGCTGGCGCTGCAGGCTGAGATCGCCCGGGGCTTCGATGGTGATGGTGTGCTCGGCGTCGCCGGAGGGTCGGCTGAAGCTGGAGAAGGCCAGTCCGTTGTCCAGACGTGCCACGGTCCGCTCCCTTGCACAGAGCCGCGGTGGTGCGGGCGGCGTGGTTGCCGCGGCAGATGGCCAATGTTCCATCTCGGGGCTTCTAGGTTGGCCGCCGTGGGCGGGTCTTTGATTTGGATCAAAGTGGGGGAGGCGGGTTAGACATGGCTGCCGTGGGGCCGGAGCCGGAGCCGACCTGAGATTGGCATAAGAACGGGGGTCCTGGCCCGCGTGGCTGACCACAGGCCGACCCATGACCCTGTCAGTCACCGGGTTTTAAGCTTGACCTGGATCAACGCCTGCCGGCTGATCTTGTAGCCAAGATACCCAGGCCTCGGAAAACGACAGGAAGACAGGCCGACCGCTCCAGTCCGAGCGCGTCGCACCGGAGGTCTCGCTGATCCCTTCCTCAGCATCAAGCGGTCAGGCGGATATGAGCAACGATCTCTCTGCGTCAGGCGTAAGGCTGGAGCACGATCACACCAGAGAAAACATCCAGGAGCGTCTCGCTCAACACGCAAGTGGCAACTATCTCCGGGATTGGATCTACGGCGGGATCGATGGAACGATCACGACTTTTGCGATCGTCGCCGGGGTTGTCGGTGCCGACCTGCCGGGAACGGTCGTGCTGGTGCTCGGCTTGGCCAACCTGGTCGCCGACGGATTTGCGATGGGAGCGGGCAACTACAGCGCCACCAAGGCGGAGCTGGACGACTATCAACGCCTGCTCGCCATCGAGCGAAAACACATTGCAGTGGAACCGAGTGGCGAGCGCGAGGAGATCCGGCAGATCTACGGCCTCAAGGGCTTCTCCGGCGCCGAACTGGAGCGGATCGTCGACGTCATCACGGCCGACGAAGATCTCTGGGCGAAGACCATGGCGGTTGAAGAATATGGCCTGTCGCCGGCCGTAAAGTCGCCCGTCCTGGCCGCGCTCAACACGTCCGCTGCGTTCGTGCTGTGCGGATTGGTGCCGCTCGTCAGCTATCTCATCGCGTACAGTCTTACTTGGTGCGTGGTCGCAACCGGCCTCGTGTTCTTCGGCATTGGAGCGGCGAAAAGCCGATGGTCGCTGGCGGGCTGGGCAAGGTCAGGGTTGGAGACGTTGTTGATCGGGATGAGCGCGGCCGGTCTTTCGTTCCTCATCGGCTTCGGGCTCAGGGCTTTCGTGAAAGTCCCATTTTGACGCAGGTGCGATAGCGGCGTCACCGACCGCGCGAATTACGCCGAGGGTTTCGCCCCACCCGAGACGGCGGTAGCCGGGTCGCTCGGGGCGCGAACCGCTGAAACAAGGCAGACGATTCGAAATTTCTCGTATCGTCGTTGACATCGACCGTCGCATCGTATACTACGACCTTACTCGAAAGGTCGGAGTAACTGATGGACAGCAGCCAAGCCGTGCAAGCCCTTGCGGCACTCGCCCATGACACGCGCCTGGCGCTGTTTCGGATGCTCGTCGAGCGCGGGCCGGATGGTCTGTCGGCCGGCGTCATCGCGGAACGTCTTGGGGTACCGCCGTCGTCGCTGACCTTCCATGTGCAGCATCTTCACAGGGCCGGGCTCATCACGCAGCGGCGACTGAGCCGTCAGCTCATCTATGCCGCCGACTTCGTTGCGATGAACGGCCTGGTCGGCTTTCTCACGGACAACTGTTGCGGCCGTGGTGCTGGCGGCTGCGCATCTGTCTGCCGACCCGAGGCGGACGCCGTGGCAGCGCGGCCCAGGAAACGGAGCGCCTGAGCAATGCCAACCAGAGTCTACAATGTGTTGTTTCCCTGCACCGGCGCCGCGAACGCTGGCGGCCGGCTTCTGCCGGCGTCCGGCGCGAAAGCACGCCCGGTGCCGGCATGAGCATGAGCGACTCCGCCGCCGCGGCCGGAGACGCATCGGCGCGGAAGCCCGCCATGAGCGTGTTCGAGCGCTTCCTGACCGTCTGGGTCGCGCTCTGCATCATCGCAGGAATCGCCCTCGGGCAGATGATGCCGGGCGCCTTCCACGTCCTCGGCAACGCGACCGTCGCACAGGTCAACATTCCCGTCGCGGTGCTGGTCTGGCTGATGATCGTGCCGATGCTGCTTAAGATCGACCTCGCCGCGTTGCGCGAAGTGGGGCAGCACTGGCGTGGCATCGCCTCAACGGTCGGCGTGAACTGGCTTATCAAGCCGTTCTCGATGGCGTTGCTGGCGTGGATATTTATCGCGCATCTTTTCCGGCCATATCTGCCCGCGGATCAGATCAGCAGTTACACGGCCGGGCTGATCCTGCTTGCTGCCGCGCCATGCACCGCCATGGTGTTCGTTTGGTCGAATCTTGTGGATGGCGAGCCGCACTTCACGTTGAGCCAGGTTGCGCTCAACGACATGATCATGGTCGTCGCCTTCGCGCCGATTGTCGGACTGCTGCTCGGCCTGTCCTCGATCACGGTCCCATGGGACACGCTGATCCTTTCGGTTGTGCTCTATATCGTCGTGCCGGTGATCGTGGCCCAACTCTGGCGGTATACTCTGCTGGCTCGCGGCGGACCTTCGGCGCTGGCACGCACGCTTCGCGCGCTGGCGCCTTTGTCACTCTGCGCTTTGCTGCTGACGCTCGTGCTGCTGTTCGGGCTGCAAGGGGAACAGATCATGCGTCAGCCGGTTGTCATCGCGCTGCTGGCGGTGCCGATCGTGATTCAGGTCTATTTCAACGCCGGCCTTGCCTATTGGCTGAACCGGAGGCTCGGCGTCGCGTGGTGCGTGGCCGGACCTTCGGCGCTGATCGGGGCGAGCAACTTTTTCGAGCTGGCCGTGGCGACGGCAATCGCGCTGTTCGGCTTTCAGTCGGGCGCGGCGCTCGCAACCGTCGTGGGCGTGCTGGTGGAAGTGCCGGTCATGCTGTCGGTCGTGCACATCCTTCGCCGTTCCCGTCCCTGGTATGAAAGGGCCGCAACGGCAATATGAGCGCGCCAATGGCATGCCAACCCAGTCTAGTTGCAACAAAGAAAGGACAAATCCATGGACACGACCGAGGTAAAAGAAATGGTTCGCGCCCGCTACGGCGGTATCGCGGCCGGCACGGCTTCAGACTGCTGCGGACCGTCGTGTTGCGACGCATCGGCGGCACCCGTCGCCGACAGCAAGTCGTTGCGGATGGGTTATTCAGCGGACGAGCTCGCCGCCGTTCCTGAGGGGGCGAATCTCGGCCTGGGCTGCGGCAACCCGCAGGCCATCGCGGCGATGAAGTCAGGCGAGACCGTCGTCGATCTCGGCAGCGGTGCCGGCTTCGACTGTCTGCTCGCTGCGAAGCAGGTCGGCCCGACCGGGCGCGTCATCGGCGTCGACATGACGCACGAGATGCTGACAAAGGCTCGCGCGAATGCCGCCAAGGTCGGGGCCGGCAACGTGGAATTCCGCCTCGGCGAAATCGAGCACCTTCCGGTCGCCGACAACACGGCCGACGTGATCCTGTCGAACTGCGTCATCAACCTGGTTCCGGACAAGGCGCAAGTGTTCCGCGAGACGTTCCGCGTGCTCAAGCCCGGCGGCCGGCTTGCGATCTCCGACGTGGTGAACACCGCGCCATTGGCGCCCGAGCTCGCCGCCGATCGCGCGCTCATTTGCGGGTGCGTGGTCGGTGCGGCGCCGGCACACCAGATTGAAGGCTGGCTTGCAGATGCCGGATTCACCGGCATCCGCGTGACAGTCAAACCGGAGAGCCGCGAGCTGATCGCGACCTGGGCGCCGGGCCGCGGCGTCGAGAATTATGTTGTCTCTGCCTTCATCGAAGGGTGCAAGCCGCCGGCGTGAGCGTCACCGCGCGCGCTGCCCGGATCAGCGATGCGGAAGCGATTGCCAGCATTTACAACGAGGGCATCGCCGACCGTATCGCGACCTTCGAGACGGAACCGCGAACGGCGGAGCAAATCACCGGCTGGTTTGATGGTCGCTATCCGATTGTGGTGGTCGAGGACGGCGGCGGGACGGTTGTCGCATTCGCGTCCTGCTCTAACTATCGCAGTCGCGACTGCTATGCCGGCATCGCGGAATTCTCCGTGTATGTCGGCCGCCGGCATCGTGGCGCCGGAGTTGGCCATGTCGCAATGACCGCTCTTGTCGAAGTGGCAACGGCGGTGGGATTTTGCAAGCTGATCTCGCGCGTATTCCCGGAGAACGGGGCGAGCCTGGCGCTGATGGCGCGCATGGGATTTCGCGAAGTCGGCACCTATCGGCGGCACGGCAAGCTCAACGGGCAATGGCGAGATTGCGTCATTGTCGAACGACTGCTTGGTGAGGCGGCGGCGGTCTAGAGCATTTTCACCCTGACCGGAAACGCGCCCTGTCATTGCGAGGAGCGTAGCGACGAAGCAATCCCCCGCGGCGGGAGGTTGCTTCGTCGCTACGCTCCTCGCAATGACAGGTGGAGGCAATGACAGGTGGAGGCAATGACAGGTGCGGGCCTACTGCCGTCCGCCCACCTCATCGATGTGCCGCAGCAGGTCGGCCGGATCGTCGTAGACGCGGTAAGCGCCGGCGCGCTCCAGCTCCTCCTGGCCGTAGCCGCCGGACAGCACGCCAATCCCCAATGCCCGGGCGCGGCGCGAGGCCAGCATGTCCCAGATGCTGTCCCCCACCACCGAGGCCGATTCGATGCCGCAGCCAAGGCGTTCGGCCGCCGCCAGGAAAAGGTCCGGATTGGGTTTGGCGTATTTCACCTGGTCGCGCGTCACGATCACGTCGCGCGCGAAATCGACCCCCAGCGAGGTCAGCGGCGCCCGGGCGGTCTCCATCCGGCCGCTGGTCGCGATCGCCCAGGGAATGCCCGCTTGGCTCAGCCAGGCGAGGAGTTCACGCGCGCCGGGCAGCGGCTGCACGTCCGCCGAGCGTCGGTTGTACGCCGCCGCATGCAGGTGCCGCAGCCGCTCGATGCGCGCCGGGTCGATGTCCTGCAGTCCGGTCTCGCGCAGCAGCATGTTGGTGAACAGGCCGCCGCTCATGCCGATCTTGCGATGGATGCGCCAGATCGACAGCGGGATTCCCTCCTGCGCCAGCGCCTCGTGCCAGGCCAGCACGTGCTGATAGACGCTGTCGACCAAGGTGCCGTCGAGGTCGAACAGGAACGCTGCCTTCGGCTCTTCGGGCATCGCGTGATCCTCCTTGGGTGGTCGCCACGGCACAGAGATGCGGTAGCGGTGGTGCGATTGCCAGGGGCAGGTACCTGCGGGACGAAAGCGATGGGCGGGCTACGCCGCAAACAACCGCCGCGAGGCGATGCGCGCGCCATCGCGCAGCGCGGTCAGCTTTGCCCAGACCACATCGTCCGCCACCCGTCCGCGGCCGGCCGAGGTGTCGAAGCCGCAATCCGTCCCGCCGATCACCCGCGACGGATCGCCGACTGCGCGCGCCACCGCCTCGATCCGGTCGGCCACCACCTCGGGGTGCTCGACGAAGTTGGTTAGCGGATCGATCACCCCCGCAACGATCACCTGATCCTGGTCCAGCGGCAGCTCGGCGAGGCAGCGATGCTCGTGCGCGTGGCGCGGATTGGCGAACGGCAACACGAAGCCACCGACACGCGCCTGGCGGATCGCCGGCAGGATATCTCGAAGTTCCACGTCGCAATCGTGCGGCGCCTCGTAGTTGCCCCAGCACACATGCATGCGCACCCGATCGCGCGGCACATTAACCAGCGCCGCATTTATGGTTGCCACCACACGTTCCGCGAAGGCGACGAAGTCCGCCAGCGGCCGATCCTGATACGAAACGTGCCGCTCCAGCGCCAGGTCCGGCGCGTCGATCTGCAGCAGGAACCCCGCCTGCACGATTGTCTCGTACTCGACACGCAGCGCCTCGCCCAGCGCGGCAAGGTAGGCATCTTCCGTGTCGTACCACGCATTCGCCATCGCCGAGGCGATGATGCCCGGCGAGGGTGCGGTCATGAACGGCTCCGCGAACCCACCGCCCGCCGCCCCGCCGCTCGCCGCCCCGCTGCCCGCCGTATCGAGGGCCGCGCGAAAATCCGCGCACTCCGCCTCGATCAGCGCGCGATCGAGGTAGCGCACCTCGCCCACCGCCTGCGGCAGCTGGCCGCGATTGCTCACCACCCGCTTGCCGGTGTCGTCCACGCCCACCGCCGCGGCGTAACCCGGGTAGCGCACGATGTCGGCCATCGGCCGGCGGGTCCAGCCGCCGCCGAACCCGCTCATCCGTCGTTGCACGTAGAGAAAGAACGCCTCGCGCTGCTGCTCGCCGTTGTTGCCGATGTCGATGCCGGCGGCGAGCTGCTTGCGCACCACCTCGGCCAGCGCCGCCTTGCCCAGCGCATCGAGCGCGGCGGCATCCACTGCCTCGCCTTGGCTGCGCCGCACATACAGCTCGGTCAGCGCCGCGGGGCGCGGCAGGCTGCCGGTGTGGGTGGTCAGAATCCGACGGTCACTTTTCAGCATGTCACCGTCTTCCCATTGCGTATCCGGCTCATTCCGTGTCCGGCCATTCCGCGTTCCCTTCCTCCGGGTCAGTCCATTCGGCAGACGGCTCATTCCGCAGTCCGCTTGCGCGCATGCTGCGTCACGGTTCGGGCAGCGTCTCCAGCTCGCCGTCATGCGGCAGCGACAGCGCCACCAGCATCGCCAGCAGCACCAGCCCGGCAATGGCGAGCAGGCCGATGGTGTAGCTGCCAGTGGTATCCTTGATCGATCCCATCACATAAGGCCCAACAAATCCCGCGAGGTTGCCGATCGAGTTGATGATGGCGATGCCGCCGGCCGCCGCGGCGCCGGACAGGAACGCGGTGGGCAGCGTCCAGAACACCGGCAGCGCCGCGAAGATGCCAAATCCGGCGCAGGACAGTGCAATCATCTTGCCGGTCGGATCGGCGATCATGGTCGAGGCGGCGATCCCGGCGCCCGCCACCAGCGCCGCCAGCCCGATATGCTCCTTGCGTTCGCGCATCCGATCCGACTTGCGGCCCCACCAGACCATGCCGACGGTGCCGATCACATAGGGGATCGCGGTGACGAAGCCGGTCGCCGTGAAGCTCAGGCCGAAATCGCGCACGATCTGCGGCAGGAAGAAGCTCAGCCCGTAGTTCGCCGCGACGACACCGAAATAAACGCAGGCGAGCAGCAGCACGCGCGTGTCGCCCAATGCCTGCATGACACTGAAGCTTTTCGCCGCCTCGCGCTGCCGCCGCTCCGCCTCCAGGCGCTCCGCCAGCCAGGTGCGCTGCTCCGCGGCCAGCCAGCGCGCATCGGCCGGCCGGTCGGTCAGGTAGAAAAACACGACCACGGACAGCAGCAGCGCCGGCACCGCCTCCAGAATGAACAGCCACTGCCAGCCCGCGAGACCCAGCGCGCCATCGAGGTTCAGCAGCATACCCGAAACCGGCGAGCCGATGACCGAGGACAGCGGGATCGCGGCCATGAAATAGCCGATGATGCGGGCGCGGTAGATCGCCGGGAACCACAAGGTCAGATAGAAGATGATGCCGGGGAAGAACCCCGCCTCGGCGGCGCCCAGGGCGATACGGATGGCATAGAACACCGCGGTGGTGGAGCCCCCGGTCGCCGCAGCGATCGGGGGAATGAACGCCATCAGCCCGGAGAGCAGGCCCCAGGACAACATGATGCGCGCGATCCATTTGCGCGCGCCGAACCGCTCCAACAGCAGATTGGACGGCACCTCGAAGACGAAATAAGCCAGGAAGAAGACGCCGGCCCCAAGCCCAAAAGCAGTCGCATCCAGGCCAAGCGCCTTGTTCATCGTCAGCGCAGCGAAGCCGACGTTCACCCGATCCAAATACGCAACAAAATAGCAGACGATCAGGAATGGCACGAGCCGTGCCGACACCTTCGCCAGCGTACGCCGCTCCAACTCCCCGGGGGCCATCATCGTGGTGGTGGTGCCCATCGGACCGTCTCCCCGTCAAGACAACGCCGCCATGAGCCAGCCCGCACCAGAGCGCAACCCACGCCATCCGAAAGGCAGCCCCGCCGCCAAGGCAAGCCGGGGCTCCGCCCCGGACCCCGCCAAGGGGCTCTGCCCCTTGGATCCCCGCCAAGGGCTCCGCCTTTAGTGGGGGTCCAGGGGGCAAAGCCCCCTGACGGGTTTCAGGGCGGAGCCCTGACCTTGCCTTGGTGGCGCGATTGCCCTCCGTTGCGGGGGGGGCTATAGGCCGCCGCTTGCGCGGCCGGTCGGGATCGGCGGCGCCAGCAGGAGAGCCGAGATGAAGGCGGGCGTTCACCCCGACTACCACGAGATCAACGTCGTGATGACCGATGGGACCGAGTACAAGACGCGGTCCTGTTACGGCAAGCCGGGCGACACGCTGCGGCTGGACATCGATCCGAAGTCGCACCCGGCCTGGACCGGGGTGCATCGGATGATCGATTCGGGCGGCCAGGTGGCGAAGTTCAACAAGCGGTTCGCCGGCCTGGGGATGAAGAAGTAGGGCGTTCAGCCCATTCCCTGCGCCGCCGCCGGTTCGATCTCGAATAGGATCCGGACGTCCTCGGGTTTGGCCCAAGGGTAGTCCTTGCCGAGGTATTTGTGCGACAGGGTATCGATGTGGGCGCGCGCGCCGTCCTCGGTCTCGCGCGTAACCTTGCCGCGCACCTGCACGTAGCGATAGGCGTTGTCGGGGTCCATGATCGACAGCGCGACTGGCGCGCCTTGCTTCATGTTGCGGGCTTTCACGCGGCCTTTGGCGGTGTTCACGCGGATCTTGCCGTCGACATAGTCGAACCACACCGGCGTGACCTGCGGCGAGCCGTCGGGCTGCACCGTCGCGATATGGGCGAACGCCTTCTTCTGCTGCTGCAGCAGGTCCAGGTATTTCTCGGGGATGGCGGCCATCGGGGTCAGACTCCTGCGTGGTGAGGTTTCCGCTAATGTGGGGGTTCGACCGGCGGGGGGAAACATGCGCATCGAAATCATCTGCACTGGCGACGAGGTGCTGACCGGAAAGATAATAAACAGCAATTTCAGCTATATGGCGCAGAAACTTGAGGATGTAGGTCTGTCCGTCCATTGGGGCACCACGGTTGGCGACGACCGCGACAGCCTGCTCGACGCCCTCCGCCTGGCCGGCGAGCGCGCCGACGCCGTGATTGTCAATGGCGGGCTGGGGCCGACGGTGGACGATCTGTCGCAGGAGATCGCCGCCCTGGCCGCCGATGTCGGCTTGGTGCTGGACGAGGCCTGGCTGGTCCGGATGGAGGAATTCTTCGCCCGCCGGTCGCGCATCATGCCGCCGAACAACCGCAAGCAGGCGATGCTGCCGGAGGGCGCCGAGTTCCTCGACAACCCGATCGGCACCGCCTGCGGCTTCGCATTGACCATCGGCCGCGCTCGTTTCTTCTTCACCCCCGGCGTGCCGCGCGAGCTGCGGCGGATGCTGGAGGAGCAGATCATCCCGCGCCTGCTGGCGATGGCGGGCTTGCAGGGTGCGATCTTCCTCAAGCGGTTCCATTCCTATGGGCTGGGCGAATCGCACGTCGACCAGTTGCTGACCGGCATCGAGGCCATGGTGCCCGACGGCGGCGTCAAGCTCGGCTTCCGTGCGCACTACCCGCAGATCGAGACAAAGCTGACCGTGCGTGGCCGCGATGACGCCGACATTCGCGGCAAGCTCGGCCCAATCGAGGCCGAGGTGCGCGCGCGGCTGGGCAATTTCATCCTCGCCGAGGACGACCAGACGCTGGAGGGCGTCGTGCTGGCGGCGCTGATCGCCCAACAGGCCAGCCTGGCTGTCGTGGAGACGTTTACCGCCGGCGCGATCGCCGCCCGGCTGGCGCATCTGCCGGGAGCGGAGCACGTGTTCCGCCGCGGCGTGATCGCCCGCGACCTGGATCTTGTGCCGGGCGCGGTGGGGCTGCCGCCGATGCGGCTGAGCGACGCGATGACGCAGGAGAAGGTCGAGGCGGTGGCGCGGGCGGCGCGCGACGCGTCGGGGGCCTCGCACGTTCTGGCGGTGCTGATCGAGCTGGATACCGGCGCCGACCGCATTGACCTGGGCGGCACGGTGTGGATCGCGATCGCGCATCCGGCAGGGGCGGTTCCCACGGGGGCGGGTCAAAGTGAAGTGGCATTCCGCCGCTCCCGCATTGTCGGCGGGCGGGAGTGGGTGCGCCTGGGCGCGGCGGAGCTGGCGCTCGACTGCCTCCGCCGCTTCCTGCAGGGCCTGCCCGTGGTCGAGCGGATCGACTTCGAAAAGGTCTGATCCGCGACGGGAGGCACAATTCTCCCCCTCCGCTTGCGGCCTTGGGCGGCGAAGCGGACCAAGGCCGGGGGGAGGGGGCCGCACACTACAAAGCATCGGCGTGACCCACGGCCTGTGCATCCGCGGTGCTACGGCGACCGACTCGGCGCAGCCACCCACCCCGAGACCGAGCCACCCGCTCCACGTTGCAGAGGTCGGTGCACGATTTGTCCGAACGGCGCCGTGGTCCCCCTCCGCCGACACGACCCGCGCCCCGCCCGTCCGCATCGGCCCCCTGACAGTTGCATAAGGTTGTTGCGCGATTTGTCCGAACGGCGCCGTGGTCCCCCTCCGCCGACACGACCCGCGCCCCACCCGGCCGAATCGGCCCCCTGACGGTTGCATAGGGTAGCTGCACAATTTGTCCGAACGGCGCCGTGCACCGCCACCGCCGACACGACCCGCGCCCCATCCGCCCGCCTCGGCCGCCTGACGGTTGCATAGGGTCGCTGCGCGATTTGTCGAAAACGCACCATGGGGGCCTCCGCTGGCACGACCGCGCCCCACCCGTCCGCAGCGTCCACCTGACGGTTGCACAGGGTCGCTGCGCGATTTGGCGAAAATGCTCCTGGGAGCCTCAGCCGGCACGACGGCACCCCGCCCCGCCCGCGCCCCGCTTCATAGGGTCCTTGCACGAAATTCGCATTCCGCGTCCCGCCGCAACGTCCAGCCGCGCTATCCGGTGCCGCCCCCGACCATCCCGGCCGTGCCGGCCCGTCCCCCGCTTCATAGGGTCTTTGCACGAATTTCGCATTCCGTGCCCAGCCGCAACCGGCAGCCGTGCCGTCCGGCCCGACCCCGAGCATCCCAGTCCTCCCGGCCCGCTCCCCGGTTCATAGGGTCTTTGCACGAATTTCGCATTCCGTGCCCCGGTGGCAGGCTCCGCACGGGGATCTTTGCGTGCCGGAGACCTCCCCGCCGGCCGGCACCGCCCACCTTTTGCGCCAACGCGCACCGGTCGGCCGTGTCTGCTCCGCGGCCATCTGTGTTCATCTGTGTTCATCTGTGGTTCAAAATTCTTCGCTGACTGGCTGGCGGCCAAAGCCCGCGCCGTCGCCAACCCGCAAGCAAGGATTTTCAGCCGCGGATGAACGCGGATAAGGGCAACAGCAGATGGAGCGCCGGCCATGCCGTGGGCACCAAATCTCGGAGCCGGAGGCACGCCGTTGCTCCGGACCCTCCGCAGGCGCAGCCCGGGGCTTTGGCTACCGTGCGCACTCCGCCAACGCTGAGGTGTCGGTCCTTGCCCGCGCTCATTCCTCCCCGGCCGCCGCGGCCGCCTGGGATTCCGGCGTCAGCATCGACAGCGGCGCCACCTGGCCATCGTAGGTGTAGCCGAAGAATTCCCNNTCCGGCTTGGTCATGTTCTCCCAGCCGGGGTACGGCCGCGCCGCCCGCTCGTCGGGCTTGAAGCGATGGATGTAGTCCTCGGGCTTGTAGCGATAGAGCACCTTCGGCCCGCTCCGCGGCAGCGGCGGCTCACCGGCCTTCTCGCGGCGCTCCTCCTCGACCGCAATGGCAAGCTCCGCGTCGTCGATCTCGTCGATCCATTTGACGATGACCTCGGGCGCCGCCTCGCCTGGCTTGCCGCTCTGCGGTGGTTCGGCAGGGCGGGGTGGTTCCGCTCGCCACGCCGCCCCCAGGTCCGCCGCCGCGCTGCCCCAGTCGCGCGCCGGGGCCACCGGGAGTGCGCGCTGCTGCGCCAGCAGGCGTATCGCACCGGTCATGGTGCGCGCCAGCGAGGTGGCGTTCGCCCGCTGCCGCAGCGCCTGCACCGCGGTGGTGCCGGGCTCGAAGGCGAGCCGGTAGGCGTCGAGCGACCCGGCATGGGCGGCGATGACCTGGATCGCCAGCATCGCCTCGATCGCGTCGCGCGGGTCGAGGGCGCCGAGTGTGTCGAGGCCGGCTTGCACCACCTCCTGCCAGGCGGTTTCCGGCGCGTCGGCGCCCGGGCGCGCCAAGATGAGCACCATGGCGCGCAGGGTCGCCGGCGGGATGGGGTAGGGCGGCTTGGTTGACGCGGCGTCAGGGGTGGAGGCAGGTTCGGACATAGGCGCGGTCTCCGTAGGTTTCAGTTGGACCGGCCAGTGTAGCACAAAGAGGACAAAAGTCCTAATCACACTTTCGCCACGGCGAGCCTGTCCTGAGTGCCCAGCTACCGCGTGACAGGCTGGCGCCCTCCCGTCGTGACTCCCGAGATGCGAGAGGCCGGGATTCCTGTTGTGGCGGGGGTGGCCGGAGGCGGAGGACCGGGACCCGAGAAATCTGGCGGGATCGGGGCAGTCGCATTTGACCGGCAAGTCGGGCATGGTTGCCGCCAGTCCGTATCACCCGGGGGCAAAAAGAGATAGGCAATCCAGAATAATACAGATTTCCGCAGATAAACAGATAAGCCACAGGTTACACAGAACTACCTAAGTGTCCGTCCGGAAAGTTCGTTATACATTACAAGGCTTTCGCGGCATCAGCAGGGCGATGCGAGATGGGCGGCGTCATGCACATGCGAGGTCTACTGAAGAGCGGACGTAGATTGCAACACGCTTTATTATACTCATTATTCCACCACAGAACTGGATTTTCTCAATGAATTTGTACCGGACGCCTTCAATGTATATAGAGCCGCTACGATCCGGCGAGCCGCTTGGACCTCGATTTGTGAGGAAGCCCCACGAGAGCCGCCAGGACGGCCGGGCGTAATTCGTAGTGGGCGACTGCGGCCTGCGTCCGGCAGGCGTCCGAAAACGCGCGAGTTCGACTTTCGTGACACCGTTTGACTGAGACCTCCGCCACCTCGACGTTGGCGTGGACATCGTGAAGGTGATCGCGATTTGGGAAGCGCGGCGGAGGGAGGGTGCGACTACGGACCAGCGCCCATCCCGTCCTCTCACGCCAGCTTTCCCGCCAATTCCTTCGACCTATGCGGCAATTTCGCTGAAGGCACCTGTTCGGGCGCGACGGAACTCGGCGAGACCTGGTAGCTCGTGCTGAATATGAGCACGACCGCGTCTCGGTCCACGCGAATGGCGCGTTCAAGCTGTCGCGGAATTTTGATGCCCGCGCGTAGGCAGTAGGAGATCAAAAGCGCGCTCAGCGCTCCTGACCGAAGGGGGGTGGGTCGCTCGTTGACGTCATAGAGCAGGATGACCTCACGCGCATGGGGATCAAACCTGGCACCACTCGGACGGTCGCCGGGCAAACCCAGCGTCCGCACCGTCTGCTCCGAGCACACGACGATCTGCACCATCGCCTCTGCATCGAACGCGATTTCCCGCCGGTCGCTGATGGGTACTCTGGTGACTCTTAGGTCTTGTAAATATCCGTGTTGTCATCCGTGTCCGTCAACAGACGATAAACCGACTGGTTGCCCCCCGCACGGCCAACCCATCTGCGCCTCCACCACGTTGGGCAACTTCACATCTGCCAGCCACTGCCGCCGTGACTACGGCCGCCACCCCGAAAGCACCGGTAAAGCCACCTGTGCATGTCGTCATCGACATCAGCGAAATATCGGACTGTCGCCGCACATGCGCGATCCAATCGCGTCCGTGACCGTCGCAATAGGGATGCGGCAGATTGGTGAGCCAGCACGCGACTTGCCAATTTCCGGCGAGAGCCACCAGGTCGGCAAGATCCTCATCGCGATAGGAGCGGAGCAGCAGCCGTTCGGCTTCGATGACCACGCTCCGCTGATGCACAGTCGCGGGGAGCTGGCCGGTCATTGTGGCGCCAGATCCGGGTAATCGCCGCTCATAGGTCACGCTGCCTTCATGCGCGAGGCGCGATCGACCGCCCGCGGAAGCCGCTCACCCCAACCGGGGGCGCTGTGACTTGTGATAGCCGACCATGCCGCCCCAGATGCTCTTTTTGCAGGTTACATTGGTGAAGCCCACCAGACGAAATATCTCGGACAGTTCCTCCGGCGTGTAGAAATGCGTGATCGCATCATGAAAATAATCGCAGCAATCCTTGGATGCTGCGGTCGATTCGAAGACCAATGCGGTCCAGGTCACCGACATGCGCAGGAACCGCACATAAAGCCATTCGACAGCGCGGGTGCTCGGCTTCAGCATATCGCAATGATAGAAGCTTCCACCGGGCTTCAGCACGCGCAGGATCTCCGGCAACACCCGGTCCAACTGCAGATGGCGCGATGCGGCCTGCAGCGTGATCACATCGAACGAGTTGTCCGGAAATGGCAGTTCATGCACGTCGTGAATAACGCTTTCGATACGAACGCCGTATTTTCTGGCGCGGTTCTGGCCCTCGTGCTGCATTTCGCTGCTGCGATCGATCGCCGTGACGGAAATGTCGGGCTGTTTGCGCAGGAGTCTGATGCCAATGTCGTTGGTCCCGGCGCAGACATCGAGCGCCCGGCAACCCGGCTGCAGTTCTATCGTTCGCACGAACTGCCAAACCCAAAACTCCCACAGGCCCCAGCTCGCGACAATGTTCCCGATCCGGTAATATTTCGGTACATCCTCGAACACCTTGGGAATCAATTCTCCCCAGGTGTGAGAAAACAGCGACCGCCGATGCTGTTCCCGTTGATCGAAATGTGCCGGTGTCATCGGCACCGGCAGGTCGGTGGTGGCAACGGCCAGGCATCGCCCTGCCGCCTGACGCCGTTCAGCCTCCAGGCCCGGGTCATCGTCGAGCATGGATCACGACGGCTCCAGGGGCAGCGCGTCGGCGTTATGATCCAAATGGCGAAACGCCGCCGCACGGCGGGCGATCATGCCGGCTTGCATGCGACAGATCACGCGCGGCGTGTATCCGGCCTCGGACGCCAGCTTCCTCGGCGGCGTGCCGTCATCGACCGGCAGCTCAAGATCGCTGTACGACCCGGCCCCGCCGCGCGCGCGGAAGGCGACCGGGTTTACGCGGTGGGGTCGGACATCCGCGATCACCGGATCGAGCAGGTCGGTCGCAACAGGCCATTCGCGCATCGATGCCCGACGCCCTCCCTAAGCAGCGGCCCAAGCATAGCGCGCCGGACCGTGCCGCGTATAGGACCCGAGGCGACATAAACGAACGGCCTCGCCAGCGGGCCATAAGGCTGCTTTCGCCGTCCGGACTGAACGCGGACCGCATCGGCCCCGCATCAGCCCAGCCTCAGCCCAACGCCAAAACCGCGAAGCTGCAAAGCCAGTGCTCGCCCATGTACGCGCCGCTGACATGTGGCAGGCTGGCGTCGATATGCGCCTGGGCCGTTCGCCGTATCGCCGCCGGATCGGGCGAGAAATCGGCCAGCGCGCGCCAGCACCACGCCCGGCTCAGGTTCAGCCCGTCCAGATGCGCGATCTTGCCGTCGCTCCGGTCGCTGACGGTGGCGGGGGTGAACAGGGTCGCCGGCAAACCCTGGCCCAGCCGGGGCAGGAAGGCCGCGAACCACGGACGAAACGCGGGTTCGGGCAGGGCGGCGCGCATGCATTCCGCCTCGATCAGCGCCGGCGAGAGAAACTCGTCGCCCCCCGGCTCCCAGGCCTGGCAGTCCGCGTCGTCCCCGTACCACCGCCGCGCGGCATCCGTCAGCAGGCCTCGCAGCGCTGCATCCGGGTAATCCAGCGCGAGGCGCACCGCGAACGCGGTGTTGGTGTGGACTCCGGCCCTGATCGGGTAGGTGGCGAGCGGCAGGAACGCAGTGAACCGCGCGGCGAAGATCCGGGCCAGCGGTTCCACCGCGGCGGCCCAGGCCCGACCCTCCGGCGTGTCGTGCAACGCCAGTTCCGCCGCAAGCTTGAGCAGCCACGCCCAGCCGTAGGGCCGCTCGAACCCATGCGTCGAGGGACCCGCCAGGTAGCCGCACTCGCCGGCGATCCGGTTGGGGACCAGGTGCGCATCGAACAGGGCGCGGATCGCGGCGGCGTTCGGCATGGCGGGGAAGCGCCGGTAGAGCTGCGCCAGCATCCAGTAGCCATGCACGCAGGAATGCCAGTCGAAGCTGCCGTAGAAGACCGGGTGCAGGTCGCGGGGGCCGCGTGCGTCCTGCGGGCCGGCCAGCACGTGGTCCAGTTTGTTCGGGTATTCGCGGGTGACATGCCCCAGGGCGATCGCGGCGAACCGGTCAGCGAGGTCGGGTGTCATCGGTCGCAGGCCAGAGCGTGCATGAGGACTATGTTTCCCAGCTATCGCTTCGAACGTTTACGGCACACTGGCCGTCGCCCGGCCCGCCTGATAGTACCACACCCCATAGCGCCCAACAGCCCAGGAGGGGGGGAGCCAACCATGGCCTACGAACATATCTTGACCGAAACGGAAGACGGCGTGGGCATCATCACCCTCAACCGCCCCGAGAAACTCAACGCCATGAACCGCCGCCTGTCGCACGAGCTGCACACCGCGGTCAAAGCCATGGAGGCCGACCCCGACATCGGCTGCATCGTCGTCACCGGCGCCGGCGAGCGCGCGTTCTCGGCCGGCGGCGACATCCACGAGCAACTGTCCGACGATGCGCGCTACACCCAGGAAGAACTCGATGCAATGCGCAGCGGCCGGCCCAGCTACGATATCTCGGCCTGCGCCAAGCCGATCATGGGGATGATGAACGGCCTCGCCTATGGCGGCGCCGCGGTGCTCGCGTCCTCGCTCGACATGCGGGTGGGGTGCGAGGGCAGCAAGTTCCGGTTTCTTGCCGCTGCGTATGGCCGCATCAACTCCACCTGGTCGCTGCCCAACCAGGTCGGCTGGCCGATCGCCAAGGAGCTGCTGTTCACCGCGCGCGTGGTGGAGGCCGAGGAGGCCTGGCGCATCGGGCTGCTCAACCACCTCGTCCCGCGCGCCCAGCTTCGCGCCAAGACGATGGAGATCGCGCGGACCATCGCAGGCAATCACCGCGGTGCGGTGATGGGGGTCAAGGCGCTGCTCCTGCAACAGTTGGGCGAGAGCTTGGAGCGGCAATGGCAGGCCGAGCATGACTACGGCGTCAACGTGCTGCGCGGCGCCAAGGCGGCCGATGCGTTTCCGGATTTCATCGCGCGCAAGATCGCCAAAGCGGGCTGATCGAAGACGCCGCTGTGGTTCCGCAACTTGCCCGGGCCCGATGCTCGCCGGGCCTGCTGCGCCCGATCCGTTGCGTCGCGGTTCCATTACGGGGATAGCTCCGTTATGGCGCCTATCGTTACGACGTCGTGCCATCGCTCGCGCGCGACCTCATTTGAAGGAACGCCGCCAGACGGTCGTACCATTCCACCTGCTGCGCCGGAGTGACATGCGCATTGGCCGCGCTTGGGCTGGGCACGACAAACACCTGCGTACGGCCGAGCGGCAACGGTTGTGCGCCCAGCGCCAATCCGCGCTCGGTTGATCCAAGCACCGCGGCGAAGGGCCGATATCCCATCACGCCCTGAAAGCAGGCAACGCGCGGCTGGTAACGTTCGAGCTTGGCGACAAGCGCCTTGGCGCCCGCGGCAAATTCGTCACGCCCGAGGTCCGCGGCCTTCGCGGTGGGACGCTTGACCACGTCGGTGAAGCCGATGCCGTGCGCCGGCAGGAGTTGATCGTGAAGCGGTTCCAGCCGATCCACGCCGAGCGCATGGCGGACCGCTTGGCTGAGCGTTGAA
This sequence comes from Acetobacteraceae bacterium, assembly GCA_003151425.1. Classification (GTDB taxonomy): domain Bacteria; phylum Pseudomonadota; class Alphaproteobacteria; order Acetobacterales; family Acetobacteraceae; genus Palsa-883. Next base: position 37,354 of record PLXO01000085.1, on the reverse strand, counting down.
CGCGACAAGCACGGCCAGAACCGATTGGTCTTGCGTGCGAAATAGTGGCCCTGCGCCGCCGAAAACAGCGATGGATTGATCCCGACGAACACCAGCTCCAGCCCCTCGCGAAGGAGATCCGGCAGCGTGCGTTGGGCGTCCTGAGACATCTGCCGTGCTCACAATGGGGGTGCAGCGGTTCAGTGGCGCCGGCCGCGTAGTCCCGCCGGCGCCTTGGTATCGCCGGCACCTCAGTATCGCTTATACGGCAGGAACTTGCCGGTCATCGCCAGCTTGACGCGATCGCCCTCGTGGTCCGGCTGGCGCTCGAGGGTCATGTCGAAATCGATCGCGCTCATGATCCCGTCGCCGAACTCCTCCTGGATCAGCTCCTTCCAGGTGGTGCCGTAGACCATCATCAGCTCGAAGAACCGGTAGATCAGCGGGTCGGTCGGCACCTGGGTCGGCAGCGAGCCGCGATAGGGGATGGCCTGCAGCAACGCCATCTCGTCCGCGTCAAGGTCGAGCAGCTAGCTGGCCTTCGTCGTAGTCTCCGCGGTCATCGACATCTGGCCGAGGCAGGCCGCGCAGGTCCACACCGGCGAATGCCCAAGCTGCTCGGCGAGCACCGCCCAGGTGAGGCCCTTGGCCTGCTTGGTCGCCAGGATCTTCTGCCCCAGCGCGGTCTTGGCGTCGTTCATACGCAGCCCTCCTCGATTGTCGATCATGGGCGGTGGTGGGCCTGGTGAAACCCGCGCGCCACCTCACACGGTCCCCACACGATCGGCTGCAAGCAATCCTCGTGCCAGTACCGCCGCGACGCCCGCGGCAACTGTTCCTTAACGATCTCTTGCGATCAGGGGACGACGTCGCCGCGGCGATCGAAGGCCCGCTTCCGGGACTGTCACCGCGCCGACCGGAAGCTCATCATGCATCGCCTGTCGCGCCTCGCCACCGTCCTCCCTCTGCTCATCCTGTCCGGCGCAGCCGCCGCCGCACCGGTCTCGGTGACATTCTCCGGCACCATGGCCGACGCCGCCTTCGACCCGCTGGGCGCGTTCGGCGCCCCCGGCACCAATCTCGCCGGCGCCGCGATGCAGACCACGATCGGTTTCGACACCGCGCTGCCGTACGCCGCCAGCGGGTCGGACGATCTGTACACCGACCCCTCGCCAGGCAGTGGCGGCATCACGATCGCCGTCACCATCGGCGGCGCGACGCTGACGCAAACATCCGCCTATGCCGGCCTGTTGCAGGCGATCAGCATCGGCGCCGACACCGAGGCGCTGGGCTACGCCGCCGGCGCGCCGGGTGACATGCTGGGCTATGGCATCGCGTCCACCGCCGCATGGTCGGCGGGCATGATGGACACATCCGCCTTGTTCGAAGCATTGCTGACGGCGGACGATCCGGGGCAGGTGCAATACCTGGAGGTCGCCACCGCACCCGGGCAGTGGGAGGATCTGGTCTTCACGGCAAGCGGCCAACTGATCATTGCCGAACCCGCCGTATCGCGCCTGCTGCCCGCCGCGCTGCTGGTCCTCGGCATGCTGCGCCGCCGTCGCGCACCCCGCGCCTGCCGTCCCGCCCTGCTTCTCTGCTAGCCTCCGGCCGGCGTCGACCGCGCAGCCCGCCCCAGACGAGCGCGCGGACACCGGAGGCAGACATGGAACCGGACCTTGTGCCTTACTCGCCGATCCTGCATCGACCGCCGTTGCGCTGGCCCGGCGACGCGCGCGTCGCGCTGTGGATCGTTCCGAACATCGAGCACTACGAATACCTGCCGGCCTTCGTGCGCACCCGCGATCCGTGGCCGCGCTCGCCGCATCCCGATGTGCTCGGCTACAGCCAGCGCGACTACGGCAATCGCGTCGGGCTATGGCGGCTGTTCGAGCTGACCGACGCGCTGGGCATTCGTTGCACTGTCAGCCTCAGCATGGCGGTGCTCCAGCACTTCCCGGAGATCCTGGGCGCGATGGAAAGCCGCGGCTGGGAGTACATGTCGCACGGCATCTACAACACGCGCTACCACTGGGACTTCACAGCGGGCGAAGAGCGCGCGGCGATGGAGGAGTCGAAGGACCTGCATCAGCGCCTTACCGGACGGCGGCTGCGCGGCTGGTTCAGTCCAGCGATCACCAACACCCTGAACACCTTCGACCTCGCGGCCGCTGCTGGGTTCGACTACACCGCCGACCTGTTTCACGACGACCAGCCGTTCCCGCTGAAGGTCAAAACCGGGCGGCTGCTGTCGATGCCCTACTCGGTCGCGCTGAACGATGTGATCCTGCATCGACGCGGCGAGGAGGTTTTCGAGTTTGCCCGCCAGATCCGCGATCATTTCGATACCGTCTACGCCGAGGGCGCCGAGCAGGGCCGCGTGATGTGCATCGCGCTGCATCCTTACTGGGTCGGCCAGCCGCACCGCATCCGCGCCTTCCGCGCGGCGCTGGAATATATCCTGGCGCACCCGGGCGTCTGGCTCGCCACCGCCGGCGCGATCACCGACTGGTTCAACGAGCACCATCTGCCGCTGATCGAGGCGCATCTCGCGGCGCGGGAGGCAGCGAATGGCTGAGCATGTTCCCGCCCAGACCCCCCCGGTCAACGAGCACCGCCGCGCCGGCATGGACCAGACGCACCACGCCTTCCGCACGCTGACCGAGGCCCCGCGCTTCGCCTGGCAAGGCGGCGCGCGCATCGCGCTGACCGTTACGCTGGTGCTGGACTACTGGGAGCTCGACCCGCCGAAGGACGCCGACCGCGATCCGCGCATCGTTTCGCCCCTGGGAAATTTCTTCCCCGACTGGCTGACCTGGAGCCAGCGCGAATACGGCGCGCGCGTCGGCATCTTCCGTGTGCTCGACGTGCTGGACCGCTTCGGCCTGACGCCCAGCGTGGCGCTCGGTGCCGCGGCGGCAGCGCGCTATCCGGAGCTGATCGACGAGCTGACAAGGCGCAACGCCTGCTTCATGGCGCACGGCAGCTTCGCCACGCGGCGGATCACCAGCCGGATGACCGAGGCGCAGGAGCGCGCCCACATCGCGGAAAGCCGCGACGCCGTGCGCGCCGCCGTCGGCGAGGCCCCGCTCGGCTGGTGCGGCCAGGATTTTTCCGAGTCTGCGCGGACGCCGGCGCTGCTGGCCGAGGCGGGGTTCGCCTACACCACCGACTGGGCCAACGACGACCGCCCCTTCCTGTTGGGGCCGTATCATCGGCACAGCCTGGTCGCGCTGCCGCCGCAGCCGGAATGGAACGATCTCGAATGCATGTGGCTGCGCCGCGTCACCCCGCCGGTGTGGGCCGACAGCATCGCCGAGGCGTTCGCCTACTTGCACGCGGAAGGCGGCGCGTCGTTCAATCTGACCCTGCATCCCTGGATCACCGGCCAGGCGCACCGCATCCGCTGGCTGCGCGAGGCGCTGACCCGCGTGCTGGGAATGCCCGGTATCTGGCGCACCACCACCGACGCGCTGGCCGCACAGGCGCGGGACCAGCTCTGATGCTTGCGCGATCGGGCACTGGCGCTGGGCCTACGGCAAGCAGGGTTCACCACAGAGGCACAGAGACACAGAGAGAAGGCGGCCAATGCGCGTTGCGCGAAGCGCATTCATTGCTTCTCAGTGCCTCAGTGCCTCTGTGGTGAACCCTGCTTTCTTGCCGACGATTCGAAGCCCGGGACCGTTGGCGTCATGACGCATGCCGAGGGGTGCGATGCCAACCGTTTGTGGCGTTGGGCCATCCGAAAGCAGGTCGGATTCACCACGAAGACCACGAAGCAGGGATGTAGGCGCGTCGCACGGCTCACTTGGCACGAAGTGCCATCGATTCTCTGCTCCGTGGTCTTCGTGTCTTCATGGTGATTCTTGCTTGCCGTGGATCGCGCGCCTGGGATGCATCATGCGATTCCCCCGCACCACACCGCCGTCCGGCGAAACCGCGTGACGATGCGTGAATGCCGGCAGGCACTGGCACGGCTCGCATCGTCGGACGCCCCCTGCATCGCGGCGGATGGTGCTTGGCGGCACCCGTGCTGTCATGGCATCTGGGTGCGGCGGCTGATTGGGACTCCATGCCCGTTCGAAATGCCACCACAACTTCGCCGGCCCCGGCATCGTCGGCCCCAGCATCGCCGAACCCTGGGCCGGCCGGCACCGTTGCCGCCGAGCTGATCGCTGTCCTGGTCGCGGTGACGGATGGCGATCCGCGCGTGCTGACGGTGGAGGACGGCGCGGCGTTGCCCTCCGGGCCGTTCGTGTCCGGCCACCGTTCCTTGCAGGCCGGGCTGCGCACCTGGGTCGAGCAGCAGACGCATCATCCGCTCGGCTATGTCGAGCAGCTCTACACCTTCGCCGATCGCGGGCGCAGCGCGCAGGATCCGGCGCTGCGTGCAATCTCGATCTCCTATCTCGGGCTGACGCGCGAGGCACGGACGGAAGGCGAGGCGGGGGCGAGCTGGCAAAGCTGGTATCGTTATTTCCCATGGGAGGACCGGCGCGAGCCCGACACTGCCGTGGCTGACGCGTTGGCGGGCGCGCTGGGCGCCTGGGCGGACGCCGCGCCGGACGCCGCCTTGCGCTACGACCGGCAGCGGCGCATCGCGATCAATTTCGGCGTGGCGCCGCAGTCCTGGAACGAGGAGCTGGTGCTGCAGCGTTACGAGACGCTGTGGGAGGCGGGGCTGGTGCCGGAATCCGGCGGGGCGACCGCGCCGGGCCAGCAGATGGCGCACGACCATCGCCGCATCCTGGCGACCGGCATCGCGCGGTTGCGCGGCAAGATCAAATACCGTCCGGTGGTGTTCGAGCTGATGCCGCCCTGGTTCAGCCTGGGCCAGTTGCAGCGCGCGGTGGAGGCGTTGGCCGGACGGCGCCTGCACAAGCAGAATTTCCGCCGCCTGATCGAGCAGCAGGCGCTGGTGGAGGAGACCGGCGGCGTGGCGACCGAGACCGGCGGCCGGCCGGCCAAGTTGTTCCGGTTCCGTCGCGCCGTGATCGTCGAGCGGGCAATGGCGGGGACCAAGCTGCCGCTGGCCCGGTAGCCGAGGGGAGGTTACGTGTTTCTCCCCCTCCCCTTGGAGGGAGGGGGATGGGGGGAGGGGGCGGCGCGCGAATAAGCTTCAGTGCGACCCCGGCACCAACCCCTCCCCCGGCCCTTGGTCCGCTTCGCGGCCCAAGCCCTCAAGGGGAGGGGAGAAACACGTAACGTCCCGGCCATGCCCTTATCGTAACGCCAAACGGGGCAGGCCCACCCCCTTAAACCGGTCGCGACACGCGCACGGTAACGGTATAGCATCGTCAAACGCCCATTCATCGCCGTGAGCACAAAGGTTGCTCGTTGTTTCATTTTAACAAGTTGCGCATCGACCCGCCGTGGCTGCGGCCGGGTTCCGGGACCGCCTATCTTGCGGCGATCGTCCTGGTCGGCGCGGCCACGCTGGCGCGGCTGGCGCTCGGCCCGCTGAACTTCGACATGCCATTCATCACCTTCTACCCGGCGGTGATCCTCGCGGCACTCCTGGGCGGAACGGAAAGCGGATTGGTTGCGTTGATGCTGGCCGCGCTCTCGGCATGGTGCTTTTTCGTGCCGCCGGGATTTTCCTCACGGTTCGAGGAACTCGGCCTCCCCAACCCGATGATCCTGTTCGCCCTGATCGCCGTGAGCAACGTCGCGGTCATCGGCGCTCTGCACGCGGCGATGGCGCGGTGCCGCGACCTCAACGTCGCGGAACGTGCCCGCGCGGCGCGAGAGTTGCAACGCCTGGCCGATGCGCTGCACAACGCCGCGTTCGGCATCGCCATCGTCGATGCCAGGACCAACGCAATCGAGTTCGCCAACCCCGCCTTTGCCGCCCTGCGCGGCACGACGGTGGAGCAGCTCAGGGGCACGAATATCCTCGGTTCCTACGCCGCTGCCGAACGAGCGCGCGTCCAGGCTTTGCTCGATACGGCAGATCGCACCGGGCGCGTCACCGCTGAAGCCGAATACGTGCGCCCCGACGGATCGGTGCTGCCGGTGCAGATCGACGTCACCAGCGTCTTCGATCCAACCGGCGCGGCCCACTATCGCGTCGGTACGGTGCAGGACATCACCGAGCGCAAGCGTGCCGAGGCGATGGCGGCCGAGCTGCATGCCCTGGACGCGCGGCTGCGGCAGATTCTCGACGAAACGCCGATCGCCATGGTGCTCCGGACCGTGGACGACCCGCGCTACGTGTGGGTCAACGCCACGACGTGCCGCATGCTCGAATATAGCGCCGACGAACTGACCGGCCGCCGGCTCGCCGCGTTCCGTCACCCCGCTGATTGCCCAAACCCGATCATCGAAACGCCTGGTGCGGTGCCCGAGTGGGACCCGACCGACCGGCGCTTCATCGCGAAGTCCGGACGCATCGTGCAGGCGCGCACCCGCGCGGTCCGCCTTGGGCCCGACGCCGCCGGCCAGGACCTGGTGCTCGGCCTGGCCGAGGACATCACGCGCCAGCGGCAGGTCGAGGCCGCGCTGCGCCAGGCGCAGAAGATGGAGGCGATCGGCTATCTGGCCGGCGGCATGGCGCACGACTTCAACAACCTGCTCGGCATCATTATCGCCGATCTCGACATGATCGACTCGCGGTTGACGGACAATCCCGAAATCGTCGCGCTGGTAAAGGACGCCACCGACGCCGCCCTGCGCGGCGCCGACCTGACCCGCAATCTGCTCGCCTTTGCCCGGCGCCAGCCGCTGCGGCCGACCGAGCTGGCGGTGAATGCGGTGATCGGCGACATCACGCGCCTGCTGACGCGCGTCCTGGGCGAGGATGTAACGATCACGCTCGATCTGTCACCTTCGGTCTGGCCGGTGATCGCCGATCGCGGTATGCTCGAATCATGCATCGTCAACCTTGCCAGCAATGCCCGCGACGCCATGCCGCGTGGCGGCAGGCTGCGCATTGCAACCGCCAATCGGCTGATCGATGCCGACGACGCCGCGATGCAGCAGAATTGGCACCCGGGTGACTACGTGATGATCGAGGTCGCCGACACCGGCGCCGGCATGGCGCCCGACGTGCTCAGCCGGGTCTTCGAGCCGTTCTTCACGACCAAGGCAGCGGACAGGCACAGCGGCCTCGGGCTCAGCATGGTGTTCGGCTTCATCAGCCAGTCCGATGGCCATATCGCTGTCGACAGCGAGCTCGGGTCGGGCACCACCGTGCGGCTGTTGCTGCCGCGCGCCGTTACCCCCAAAACGGCGACCGCGTTGACGCCGGCGTTGGCGCCGGAGCCGGCGCAGGCGCGCGACAGTCACGGCGAGACGGTGCTGGTGGTCGAGGACAATGCGGCGCTGCGCCGCGTCGCCGTGCGCCAGCTTTCCGGCCTGGGCTACGCGGTGATCGAGGCGGACAGCGCCGAGACGGCACTTGGCCACCTCGGCAACGTGCCGGTGCAGGTGTTGTTCACCGACGTGGTGATGCCCGGCGGAATGAATGGCTTCGAACTTGCCCAGCATGCACGCAAGGTGCAGCCGGACATCAAGGTGCTGCTGACGTCCGGCTTCCCCGAGCATGCGGCGGATCCGTCGGCCGATCCGGCGGTCACCGGTGCGCGGCTGCTGCAAAAGCCGTACCGCGCCGGTGACCTTGCGCGTGCGTTGCTTGCGACGCTGCACAGCTAAAGCAAGCGGGGCACGGCCAAGACAAGCGGGGCACATTGAGACAAGCGGGTTAACCCGACATTCACTTCATCGGCTTACCAACGATGCCGGTAGGGCAAAAAGCCGTTCTCGATCCGAGAGCGCGTCCTTCTCCGGATGCGGCCACACCGCTTTGTCCCACGCGCTCGGAAAGTTCGACCAACAATGCCATTCGACCAAATATCCGCGGATCGTCAGCCGCGCGCGGTCATCGCTTGGGACGCGCCGCGCAGCTACGTCCTCGCACCCTGATCCGCCGCGCGACGGCTGCGACCAGCGAACCTCACAAAGCGACCTAACATGGACATCCTGGAACAGGCTTCCCGCGTCGACACCAACGCGCGGGCGGCTGCCATCCCCGCATCCGACATGCCCACAATCGGCAGGCGCAGCTTTTGCATGCGCTCGACCGACATGGCCACCGATGACATTTCCACGCTCGACATGATCGAGAACCTGACGTTCGACGAGCTCGCCGTCGGCGATACCGCCCAGGTCGTGCGCACGCTGACCCAGGCCGACATCGAGGTCTTCGCCAACGTCTCGGGTGACGTGAACCCGACACATCTCGACCGGCAATACGCCGAAGGCACCATGGCGCACGGCCTGGTCGCGCACAGCATGCTGGGCGGATCGCTGTTCTCCTCCGTGCTCGGCACGAAGCTGCCTGGGACCGGCACGATCTATTGCCGCCAGGACCTGCACTTCCACAGCGCGGTCAAGCCGGGCGACACGCTGACCGCAAGTGTCATGGTGCGCGAAAAGCACGCGGCGGACCGGCGCGTCGTGCTCGACTGCGTCTGCACGAACCAGGACGGCAAGGCCGTCATTTCAGGCACCGCCGAGGTGATCGCGCCGCCCGAGAAGGTGCACCGCCAGCGCACCGCGCTGCCCGAGGTGTCCGTCGTCCATCACGCCTCCTTCGACGACCTGCTGCTGCGCGCGGACGCGCTGCCGCCGCTGCCGACCGCGGTCATTCATCCGTGCGATCGCGACAGCCTGGCTGGCGCGCTGGAGGCAGCGGCAGCGGGCTTCATCGATCCGATCCTGATCGGTCCGGAAGCGAAGATCCGCGCGGTTGCGGCGGCGGCCGGCCTCGATCTTGGCGACATTCCGATCATCGGCGTCGAACATTCGCATCACGCGGCCGAGGTCGGTGCCGCCCTGGCACGGGACGGCAAGGTCCAGGCGCTGATGAAAGGCAGCCTGCACACCGACGAGCTGATGCACGAGGTCATGCGCCGGGAAAACCGCCTGCGCACCGGCCGGCGCATCAGCCATGCCTATGTCATGCTGCTGGTGTCGTCCCCCAAGCCGCTGATCCTCTCCGACTGCGCGATCAACATCGCACCCACGCTGGAGGAAAAGGTCGACATCGTGCAGAACGCAATCGACCTTGCCCATGCGCTGGGCATCGTGCTGCCCAAGGTTGCGGTGCTGTCCGCCGTGGAGACCGTAACGCCGCGGATCCCGAGCACGCTCGACGCCGCGGCGCTGTGCAAAATGGCCGAGCGCGGCCAGATCCGAGGCGGCCTGCTCGACGGGCCGCTTGCCTTCGACAACGCGATCAGCGTCGCGGCGGCGCTGATCAAAGGCATCGCCTCCCCCGTCGCCGGCCACCCCGACATCCTCATCGTGCCGAACCTTGAAGCGGGCAACATGCTGGCCAAGCAGATGACCTTCTCGGGCGGCGCCGATGCCGCCGGCATCGTCCTGGGCGCCAGCGTGCCGATCATTCTGACCAGCCGCGCCGACAGTGCGCGCACCCGCCTGGCGTCCTGCGCCATCGCCGTGCTGACGACGCACGGACGCAGCCTTCCAGGGGTATGACACGTTGGGGAAGGCGAACATGTGGCCAGGGCCGACTTGCGAGGGAAGGCTGATTTGCAGGGTAGCGCTGACATGAACGCCGCCGTTGTGGTCATCAACGCCGGCTCGTCCAGCGTCAAGTTCGCCCTATGGACGGCCCGTGCGGAGGACGCCGAGCTGCTGCTGAAAGGCGAGATCTCGGGGATTGGCCGGTCGCCGCACTTCATGGCGCACGATGCCGCCGGCAAAATCCTCGCCGATCGCACCTGGGACGCGGCTGATGGCGGCCAGGAGGCGCTGTTTCGCCGGCTGCTCGACTGGATCGACGAGCATGCCGCCGGCGGCAAGCTGGTTGCGGCCGGCCACCGTGTCGTCCATGGCGGGTCGAGGTTCACCGCCCCGGTGGTGATCGACGCCCGTGTCATACGCGAACTCGAAGATCTGATCCCGCTGGCGCCGCTGCACCAACCGCACAATCTTCTGGCGATTCGTTCGCTGGCGACCGCGCATCCCGGGCTGCCCCAGGTCGCCTGCTTCGATACCGCGTTCCACGCCGCGCGCGCCGACACGGCAATGCGCTTCGCCCTGCCGCGCGAGATGCACGACGCGGGCATCCGGCGCTACGGTTTCCACGGACTGTCGTACGAGTCGATCGCCCGCTCACTGGCCCGCCTCGCGCCGGATTTGGCCCGCGGTCGTGTGGTCGTCGCCCATCTCGGCAACGGCGCCAGCCTCTGTGCCATGCGGCGCGGCATGAGCGTCGATACCACGATGTCGTTTACGGCGCTCGACGGGCTGCCGATGGGTACGCGTTGCGGCAGCATCGACGCCGGCGTCCTGCTGTTCCTGCTGGACAAGGGCATGACCAACGAGGCCTTGCGGCTGCTGCTGTATCAGCAGTCCGGCCTGTTGGGTGTCTCGGGCGGGATTAGCGGCGACATGCGCGACCTGCTGGCGTCCAAGCTGCCCGAGGCCGCGCAGGCCGTCGATCTGTTCGTCTATCGCGCCGTGCGCGAGATCGGCGGGATGGCGGCCTGTCTGGGCGGGCTCGACGGGCTGGTGTTCACCGCCGGCATCGGCGAACGCGCGCCGATCATCCGCGAGCGCATCTGCCACGGATTGGCGTGGCTTGGCATCGCGCTCGATCCGGCCGCCAACGCGCGCGGCGAGGGCTGCATCACCGCGCCAACGAGCCGCGTGTCCGCCTGGGTCATTCCGACGGATGAGGCGCGGATGATCGCGCAGCACACGGTCGCGGCGCTGGGAGATGCAAGCGGGGACATCCCGAATTCGGCGACTGCCGGCAAGGCGCCGGTAACCGCCATCAAGCAGAGTGTCATTGCCTGATACGCCTACTCCAACCGGTGCGGGACCGACACGCCCGCGCCAGACCCGAGAGCCGGAACGCGCCACCCGGGATCAAGGCACCGTGACATCCGGAGCTTGCAGATGCCGGCCCGCGCGCTGCCAGGCCGCGTAGAGCAGGCTATAGATCACCGCCAGTCCAACACCCATCTCATCCACCCAAGCTGATGCAACGTCAGACTCCCGGCGCGGACGCGACATCGGCATGGAAGCGATGGCCGGCCGTGGTGGCGCGCACCACGCCGGTACGAATGACGAAGTCGCCGAACCGTTCACCCTGCCGCCGCTGCCCGGCATAAGCCGCGAACAGTAGTTTCAACGAGGCAACCATATCGGCATGGCCTACGTCCTGGCGATAAAGCTTGGATAGACGCGTGCCCTCGAAGGCGCCGCCGAGATACAGGTTGTAGCGGCCAGGCCCGGTGCCGACGAGGCCGATCTCCGCCAGATAGGGCCGCGCGCAGCCATTCGGGCAGCCGGTCATGCGAATAATGATCTCATCGTTACCCAGGCCGTATTGTGCCGCCTCGCGTTCAAGCGCGTCGATCAGTTGCGGTAAATAACGCTCGCTTTCGGCCAGTGCGAGGCCGCATGTCGGCAATGCCACGCAGGCCATGGCGTTGCGCCGCAATGCACCAGGTGACGACAGGTTGAATTGCTGCAGCAACGACTCGAGGACCGGACGTTGGGCGGACGCAACGTCAGCAATCACCAGGTTCTGGTTCGCCGTGAGGATGAACCGGCCATCATGTCGTTCGGCGATGGCCCGCAAGCCGTCGAGCATGGTCCCGAGCACCCGGCCGTTCTCGATGAACAGGAAGTGGTGTGCCTGGCCATCCGCGCTTTCGATCCAGCCGGACGGGTCTCCCGTGCGCGCGAATTGGTACGGCCGTGCCGGCGCCAGGGAGATCCCGAGCCGGGCCTGCAACTCCGCCGCGAAGCGCTCCAGGCCGACCCGTTCGATGGTGTATTTCAACCGCGCATGTTTGCGGTCCGAGCGATCACCCCAATCGCGCTGAATGGTGACGATCTTCTCACACACCTCCACCACCTGATCCGGCGTGGAGAAGCCAAGCACATCGCCGGTGCGTGGGAAGGTATCGGGCTCGCCGTGCGTCATGCCCATACCGCCGCCGGCAACCACATTGTAGCCGACCACCTTGCCCTGCGCGACGATGGCGATCAGGCCGATGTCGTGCGCGAAGACGTCGGTGTCATTCTGTGGCGGCACCGCGATCGCAATCTTGAACTTGCGCGGCAAATAGGTGCGGCCGAGGATCGGTTCGTCCTCGGTCTCGCCGCCTACCACCTGCTCGCCGTCGACAAAAATCTCGTGCCAGGCGCGTGACCGCGGCAGCAGATGCTCGCTGATGGCACGGGCGAGTGCGGTGATCTCGGTATGGATCGCGGGATGTTGCGGTACGACCGAGGCGATGACATTGCGGTTCACGTCACCGCAGGCTGCAATGGTATCCAGCAGCGCCGCGTGGATCCCCTGGATGGCCGGCCGCAGATTGCTCTTGATCAGGCCATGCAGTTGGATGGTCTGCCGCGTCGTCAGACGCAGCGTGCCGTTGCCGCGCTCGGCGGCGATATCGTGCAGGCCGATCCATTGCGCGGCGGTCAGAACACCGGCCGGGACCCGCACCCGTGCCATGAAGCTGAACGCCTTCTCCAGCTTCTTCTTGGCGCGCTCGCCGCGCAGGTCGCGGTCGTCCTGCTGATAGATGCCGTGAAACTTCGTAAGCTGGGTGTCGTCCTCGGCAATCGCGCCGGTGACATGGTCGCGCAAGCCATCGGCGATAGTACCGCGCAAGTAACGGCTTTCTTCCTTGATGAACTCGTTGCGTGACCGGTCGCTCATGCGTATGCACGCCTCATACGGGCCGCCCGACGGTTTGACTCGTCGGTGGGACCTATATCGTCATGCCGGCCCACGGATCGGACCAACAACAGCAGCGTGCGCGGAACCACCCCGGCGCTTCCGCAATTTTGCGCAGCATCCATCATTGGGGACAGTCCATCAGTAGACATCGCGGCGGTAGCGGCCGGCGCGCTGGATCCCGCGCAGCTCCGCGGCGGCCGCGTCGGCATCGCAGCCGGACTGATCGGCGATGATGGCCAGCAGCATCGCGTGCACATCCTTCGCCATCGCCTTCACGTCACCGCACACATAGACGAACGCGCCGTCACGTAGCCACGCGTACAGCTCGCGGCGTTGCTCCCACATGCGGTGCTGCACGTAGATTTTCTCGCGTTGATCCCGCGAGAACGCGAGGTCGATGCGCGACAGGACGCCCGACTTCAGCCAGTCCTGCCATTCGAGCTGATACAGAAAGTCGTGGGTGAAGCGGCGTGCGCCGAAGAACAGCCAGGTGTGGCCCGACGCGCCGGTGGCCTCGCGCCCCTGCACGAAGGCGCGGAACGGTGCGACGCCGGTGCCCGGGCCGATCATGATCAACGGGGCGGCGGCGTCGGCCGGCAGACGGAAATGCGGATTCGGTTTCACGTAGATCGGCAGCGCATCGCCGACACGGCGCCGCATCGCGACATCGCTCGAAGCGACCCCGTGACGTGCGCGGCCGTGGCTCTCCCAATCGACCTTGGCGATCAGCAGGTGCGCCTCCTCACCCACCGCTTTTTGGCTCGAGGCCACGGAATACAGCCGCGCCGGCAGCGGCCGCAGCAGATCGCTCAGTTGCTGCGCGGTCAGCCGGTTGGGCGCTGCCTCCAGCAGGTCGACGAACTGGCGGTCGCGCAGGAATTCGGCGGCGCGCGCGTCATCTTCGGCGGTGTTTCGCAATGCCGCATCGCCGGTCAGCCGAGCATAATCGGCAAGCTGCGCGCGGGTGAGCGTGGTGACATCCAACCGGTGGCTGAGCGCGGCGTGCACTGCGGGATCGTCCGTCAGGCCGGTGGCCGTCAGCACCGCGTCCACCAATGCCGGATCGTTGCGCGGCACGAAGCCGATCGCGTCGCCGGGCTGGTAGGTCAGACCTGATCCGGCCAGCGACAGCTCGAGATGATACGTTTCAATATCAGATCGACTGCTGTTGAGATTGATATGCGCAGCGATCTCGGCAACGACCACGCGCGGCGCATCGTCGCTCGCCTCCGCCTCCGCCTCGGCCGGCGCGGTGCGCGCGAAATCGACACGGATCACCGCCGCGCCGGGGTCTACCTGCTCGGCTCCGGGATTTGCCCGATCGGCCAGCGTGCGGAGCGTGACATCGATCCAACCGGTGGCCGGCTTCTTGTAGTCCAGGTCGCATTCAACCAGCTCGGCGATGCGCTGCGCCCCGAGCGCGGCGAGGCGCGCATCGAACTGACGCCCGGTCTCGCAGAACCGTGCGTATGCGCGATCGCCCAGCGCCAAGGTAGCATATCGGAGCCCGTCGAGGCGCAGCGCATCCTGCGCCATCAACGCGGAATGGAAGGCTTCGGCGCGCTGCGGTGGATCGCCCTCACCCCACGTGCTGGCAATCACCAGCAGGTTGCCGGCGCGCGCGATGTCCGCCGGCGCGGCGTCAGCCATGTCCAGGACCTTGACGCCGAAGCCGACGCGCGAAGCCGCCTTGCGAGCCTGTGCCGCGAGCGTTTCGGCATTGCCGGATTCACTGCCGTAAAGAATGGTCAGAGGCAGCTTTGCGGCAATGGGCGCTGCCGGCGCGGTGCGCGGATCCGCCGCGGCCTCAAAGCCGGCGATGTAGCCGCTCAGCCATTGTCGTTGCTCTGCCGTCGCGCCGGTGAGCAGCCGCCGCACGACGGCAATCTGGTCGTCAGGCAACGGCGATCTTGCCAAGGACGTGCTCATCCGCGACCTCCTGGATTGCCGGCGCCTGGATGGTCGGCGCCTGGATGGTCGGCGCCTGGATGGCCAGCATTCGCGTCATCTCTCGGATTACCAGCGCTCATGCCAGCCATCCGGCGGAGGTCAGCACGGCGTCGGTGAGTGCCGACACCTCGTCCATTGACCTTCCGTCTTCGCGCCATTGCTGGCGGAGCGAGGCTATCCGGGCGACGCGTGCACCCCATGCCGGACTGAATTGCCGCTCCAGTCGCGCCCGGATCCGTGCCGCGAGTCCCGGGCTGCGGCCGCCGGTCGACACGGTGAGCAGCAGGTCGCCGCGGCGGATTTCCGCCACGCTGTGAAAATCGCACTGGTCCGGCAGGTCCTCGACATTGACCAGCACGCCGTGCATGCGCGCCGCGGCGGCTAATGGGACCGCTAGATCCAGCGTCAGGCCCGCGATCCACAGCACGTCGAGGCCGGCGAGGTCGGTCGGCTGCGGCAGCCGGCGATGCACCATGAGGTCGTCGGCCGCTTCGAGGCTGGCATCCGGCTGATCGCAGAGCGCGGGACGTGGCTCGTCGCAGAACAGGGTGAGCTGCCGCGCGTGGCCCGCCCGAAGCGTGCCGAGGCGGCGTCGCAAGGGGGCACCACGGCCAGCCAGGGCGATGGTGATGCGGTTGGGATCGAGCGCGATTGGGATCATCGGTCTCTGTGCCGTCGAGATTCAGCCAGTAGGAGAAAAGCCTTTTCTTTTGCCGGTCAATACCCGCGGATAGAAGAAAGTTTTATTTCCTCTGCGCGGCACACGAGGCGGAAATGTTCCGCGCCGTGGAGGAAATGCGGAGAACAGCTTCGGCGCGACACAAGCCTGCCTAAAAAGCGATTCCGGCCTCGGTCGGCGCCTGGTCGCGAGCCGGATGGGCGCGGCGGTGGTCGGCGCAGTCATGGACGGCGCACTTATGTCCGGCAGCCTCATGGCAACGCGCGCGTGGCGGTGCGCGGCGCCGGCTCCAGCGTCATCGGCGCTGCTTGCTGCAACGGTGCGATCATCGCGCGCAGCGTCAGCACCGGCCCGACCACGATCAGCGTTGGCGCGCGCGCGCCGAGACGCACGGCGACCTCGGCGGCGGTGGCGAGAGTCGCCAGCGTGACACGCTGGTGCGACGTGGAGGCATCGCTCAGGAAAGCCATCGCCTCATCCGGCGGCCGCCCGGACGCGATCAGCCGCGCGGCGACGGTACCCGCCCGACGCATCGCCATGTAGAACACCAGCACGTCGCAGCGCGCGAGCGCGGCCCAATCGAGCGTGTCCGGCAGCTCGCCGTGCGAATCATGCCCGGTGGCGAACACGACGCTACGGGCCAGCCCGCGATGCGTCAGGGGGATGCCGGCGCTGGCGGTGCCGCCGACACCGGCCGAAATGCCGGGCACGATCCGAAATGACACGCCAGCCGCGGCGAGCGCCAATGCCTCCTCGCCGCCGCGCCCGAAGATCAGGGGATCGCCACCCTTCAGCCGCAGCACGCGCTGTCCCTGGCGGGCGAGCGCGATCAGCCGCTGGTTGATCCGCAACTGGTGAGTGCGCATCGCTCCGGCGCGCTTGCCGACGCATTCCAGCCGCGCGGTCGCCGCGAGGCCCAGGATATCCGGCGACAGCAGGGCGTCGTGCAACACCACGTCCGCCGTGTTGAGCGCATGCAATGCGTAGAGCGAGAGCAGCCCCGGGTCGCCGGGGCCGGCGCCAGCCAACCAGACGGTGCCGGGCGGGAAGTCCGGAACCCGTAAGCGTGCGGCCGTCGCGAAGTTGGTCTGCAAGCGGTGGAATCCTCGGCCTGGCGTCGCGGCCCATCACGGCCGATTCGGCGAGTAGAGAATTCCATTCTCAATTTGGCGCAATAGCCCCGGTATGAAGAGTGCGTTCCTCTCCGGATCGCCGAGCAGAGGCGGGTTTCCTTTCAACGGAGGCGCTGTCGGCAGCAGCTCATTCCCGCCGCCTGCCGGGGCGGTGGTCAGCAACGCTCATTTTGGTGAGGTGCTGTTGCCCCTCGGCGGCATGGCCGGGGCACGGCCATGACACGATAGCGCGGTCGGCGTCAGATCGCGTCGGTCAGTACGCTCGGGCGGGTTGCGGCCGGGGCCGTGATGCTGGCCGGCGTGCGGACCAGCGCCGCCAGATGCTGGGCCAGAAGCTCGCACTGCCGGCGGATATCCGGCACCGCCGTCATCTCCCAGAACGCGGCCTTCGTCACCGGGCCGACGGCGAAGATCCGCCGCGAAATCGCTCCCGTGCCAAGCCGCAGTGCGCACGTGCCGGTCACGTCCAGCCCCAGCCGCAGCGCATCCGGCCGTGCCGTCCCCTCGTGCAGCAGCCGGCGCACGAGCGGATCGGCGATGCGGTCGTAGTCCGCGCCGGGGCCGGCGCAGTTGATCACGCGCGCGACGAGCAGCGTCGCGGTGAGCTCGACGCCGCGCGGCCGATAGATCACGTCGATCATGCCGTCTTCGACACGGAAGCCACGAATGTGCCCGGCGCGGATACGCAATTGCCGACGCTCACGTGCCTGCTCGATCCGGTCGGCGACCGGGCCCGGCATGCGGTGGCGATGCACCTCCCACCACGGCCGCAGATGGCGCAGGAAGCGGGCACGGTCCGGCAACGACATCGCCTGCCAGACATCCTGGGTGAACGGGCGCATCGCGTCGATGACCGGCCGCCAGTCGCCGCCCGTTTCGGCTGCGACGGCGACCTCGCGGCGCAGGCAGCGGACCAGCGCGGTGAGATCGGTGGGGTAGGACGGCGCGGTATCGGGTGGCGGCGTGCCGGACACGTGGCGGCGCGGCAGCAGCCCGCGGCGCGACAGTGCGTAGATCGGCCCGAGATGCCCCTGGTCGAGCAGCGAGACCGCGGCATCGACCATCGTCAGCCCGGTGCCGACCAGCAGCACCGGCGCGGCGGGATCCAGCCCGGTGAAGGCGTCCCGCGCCCAGGGATCGGGGCGATACAGGGGGCTGTCGTAGAAGCTGGGATCCGCGATCGGCACCGGCGCGGGCGGAAAGTTGCCAACCGCCAGAACGGCCAGCTCGGCCCGGATCGGTGGGCCATGGTCGAGATGCAGCGTCAGCGGATGCATGCCGCGATCGATCCCGACGACGTCGCCCTGCACCAGAACCAGGCGCGCAAGCGGGGCGGGGCGCTGCATCTCCATGCGTAGCAGATGGCGCATATAGGCGCCGAACAGACGCCGTGGCGCGAAGCTGTCGGCGGTGGGCGCCACGCCGTCCAGCTCGTTCTTCGGCAGCGTTTTAAGCCATCGCAGGAAGTCATCCGGGCGCTGATGGAAGGCGCTCATCCGCCCGGCGGGCACGTTCAGCAGGTGGTTTGGATTGCCGGTGGCATAGGCCTGGCCGAGACCGAACTGGTGGTTGCGCTCTATAAGGACGATGCGGGTGCCCGGCGGACACTGGCGCAGCAGGTGCAGGGCGACCAGCGTGCCGCTGAACCCAGCGCCGACAATGGCGATCGTGGTCATGTCGATCCCTCCGTCAGGCGGTGACGCAGCAGCAGATGATCGAGGACACGGCCCTCGATGCGCGCCAGGTCCGGATCGCCCTTGCGGCGCGGCCGCGGCAGGTCCACCGCAAGGTCGGCGGTGATGCGGCCGTCCTCCAGCACCAGCATGCGGTCGGCCAGGGTCACCGCCTCGGTCACGTCGTGTGTCACCAGCACGGCGGTGAAACGTTGCGCCCGCCAGACTGTTTCGATCAGCTCCTGCATGCCGATGCGGGTCAGCGCGTCGAGCGCGCCGAGCGGCTCGTCCAGCGCCAGCAGCCAGGGCCGGCTGACCAGCGCGCGGGCCAGCGCGACACGCTGCTTTTGGCCGCCGGACAGCACCGCGGGCCAGTCATCGGCGCGCTCGGCTAGTCCGACGCGAAGGAGCGCCTCACGCGCCAGGTGCCGGCGCGCGCGGCGGTGCTCGGCGCGGGTCAATCCCACCTCAACGTTGCGCGCCACGCGCGCCCAGGGCAGCAGCCGTGGCTCCTGGAACATCAGCCGCACGTGCTCGTTGGGCGCCCTGTTCTTGCCGGTGGTACCAGCCGCGGTGTTCGTGCCGCGTCCGCCGAACGCAGCGTCCCCGTTGAACGTATCGTTTCCGCTGAACGTATCGTTTTCGCTGAACGCGCCCTCAACGTGGCCGATGCCGATATGCCCGGCACTGGGCGCCTCCAGTCCGGCCAGCAGACGCAGCAGCGTGCTCTTGCCGCAGCCACTGCGGCCGACGATGGCGACGAACTGACCGCTTGGGATGTCGAGGTCGATGCCGCGCAGCACCGACAGCGCGCGGAACGACTTCTCCACCCCGCGCAACCGCACCGCGACGGGCCGTTGCGGCACCGGTTCGGACAGGTCGCGGGCGCGGCGCCTGGCGTAGGCTGGGCTGAAGGTTTCCTTGGTCGTGCTCATGGTTTGGGTCGCGCTCATGGTGGGGGTCGCGGTCATGGCCGATGCTCCGTCACTGCTGGCGATAGACCGGGTTCCAGGCGAGGCAGACCCGCTCCAGCACGCGCACGGCGCTGTCGGCGAGCTTGCCCAGGGCGGCGTAGATCAGGATGGCGAACACTACGACGTCGACCAGCATGAACTCGCGGGCGTTCATCGCCATGTAGCCGATGCCGGAGGACGCCGCGATCGTCTCGGCCACGATCAGCGTGAGCCAGGTGATGCCAAGTCCGTAGCGCAGGCCAACGAAGATCGAGGGCAGCGCGCCCGGCAACACGACGCGGCGGATCAGCGTGGCGCGCGACATGCCGTAGGCGCCGCCCATTTCGACCAGGTGCGGATCGACCGAGCGCACGCCGTGCAGCGTGTTCACGTAGATCGGGAAGAACACGCCGAGTGCCACCAGGAAGATCTTCGCCTCCTCACCGATGCCGAACCACAGGATGACCAGCGGGATCAGCGCCAGGTGCGGAATGTTGCGGACCATCTGCAGCGTGCTGTCGGTCAGTTTCTCGGCCAGGCCGGACAGCCCGTTGAGCAGGCCGAGCACGAAGCCGATGCCGCCGCCGATGGCGAAGCCGACCGCGGCGCGCCAGGTGCTGATCGCGACATTGCGCGCCAAGTCGCCGGACAGCAGCGACTGCCAGCCGGCGTGGGCGACCGCGGTGGGCGAGGGCAGCACGTCGACATCGATCCAGCCGAGATCGCTGCCTGCCTGCCAGCCCGCCAGCACGACGATCGGCACCAGCCAGGGTAACGTGCCGTGCAGGCGGGACGGGATGCGCGCGCTCATTCGGCGGCCGCCCGGGTCAAGTTGGCTGGCGTTTGGCTGCGTGGTGTTTGCCCGGCTGGCGCTTGGCTGCCTGGCGCTTGGGCGGGACTAAATTCGCGACCGGCCGGGGTTGCGCTGGCGCGACCGATGCCGAGCGCCGGGAACAGCAACTCCGCCACGCGGTAGGCTTCCTCGAGATGCGGATAGCCGGATGCGATGATCGTTTCGATGCCGAGCGCCTGGTATTCGCGCAGTCGCGCCGCGACCGTCATCGGGCTGCCGACCAGGGCGGTGCCGACGCCACCCCGCACCAGGCCGACGCCGGCCCACAGATTGGGACTCACCTCCAGCCGGTCGCGGCGGCCCTGGTGCAGCGCGATCTGCCGGCGCTGCCCTTCCGAATCCAGATCGGCCAGCATGCGCTGCTGGGTCCGCGCGATGGTGTCGTCGGACAGCTTGCTGATCAGCCGGTCGGCGGCGGCCCAGGCTCCGGTTTCCGTTTCGCGCACGATCAGATGCACGCGCATGCCGAAGCGCAGCGTGCGTCCGCGTGCCTCGGCCTGGGCGCGCGCCGCGGCGAGCTTCTCGGCGATCGCGGCGGGCGGCTCGGCCCAGGTCAAGTAGACGTCGGCGTGCTCCGCCGCCACGGCCATGCCGGCGTCGGAGGAGCCGCCGAACCACAGCGGCGGGTAGGGGCGCTGCACGCTGTCGAAGTTCAGCCGGCCGCCCTCGGTGGTGAGGTAGCGGCCGGCGAAATCCACCGCCTTGCCGCCGAACAGACTGCGCCAGATCGTCAGGAATTCGTGCGTCTGCTCGTAGCGGTCATCGTGCGAGAGGTAGACCCCGTCCATGGCGAGATCGGCCGGGTTGCCGCCGGCGACCACGTTGAGCAGCAGGCGACCGTTGCTGATACGGTCCAGTGAAGCGGCCTGCCTGGCGGCCAGCGCCGGGGTCAGGATGCCCGGACGCAACGCCACGAGAAAACGCAACCGTTCCGTGAACGGGGCGATTGCCGCGGCGTAGGTCCAGCCGTCCTCGCAATGCGGGCCGGTGGGCAGCAGGATGCCACCATAGCCGAGACGATCGGCGGCGACCGCGATTTGACGCAGGTAATCGTAGTCGGCGGGACGATGGCCCTGGCTGGAGCCGAGGTACGGACCGTCGCCGTTGGTCGGCAGGAACCAGAAGAACTCGAGCTTGTTGCTGGCTTTCATGGTGCGACTTCCTTCGACGATGGTGGGTGCCGTGTCGGCGATGCTCGGCAATGTTCGGCGATGTTTGGCGCCGGGGGGGGGTCAGGCGCTGACGTGCCAGACCTGGGTGCGGACGTTGATGGTGGTTGGGATCAGTCCCAGTGCGTGGAAGCGGTCCGCCTCCTGCTGCTGGCTGTCGGCGAATGCGTCGTTCATCGGCAGGACCTTGAGCGGGCTGCGTTCGATCGCGCGCAGTTCGACCGCCTCCGGCACGCCCGTGCCGGTCGCCAGCAGGGCGGCGAGCTCGGTGCGATGCGCTCGCGACCAGGCGGCGACGCTGGCCAGGGTGTCGACCGTCTTGGCGGTGACCGCCGTGTTGGCCGTCACGAAGGCGTGGCTTGCGATATAGAAGGAGTTCTGCGCGACGAGGTCCGCCGAGCTGGCCAGCACGCGCACGCCGGGGCGCGTTTCATAGAGTGCGTAATACGGATCCCAGATCGACCACGCATCGATGCTGCCGCGTTCGA
This sequence comes from Acetobacteraceae bacterium, assembly GCA_003151425.1. Lineage (GTDB taxonomy): Bacteria > Pseudomonadota > Alphaproteobacteria > Acetobacterales > Acetobacteraceae > Palsa-883. Next base: position 15,747 of record PLXO01000085.1, on the reverse strand, counting down.
ACGCCGCCGCCGCGTCGGCGGGAGCCAGTGGGACCGGAACGATATCGCCCCACGCAAGGCCGGCCTTCTCGACCGCGACGACCGCTAGGTTGTGCGCACTGGAGCCGCGCGCGAATGCCAGTTTCTTACCCTTCAGGTCTTGCAGGGTTTGCAGTTTGGAACCGGGCGGCACGAGCAGCGCCGAGGCGCCGGCCGGTAGCGCCGCGACATACAGCAGATCGGCGTGCGCTGCCTGGGCGAAGATCGGCGGCGTGTCGCCGACGCCGCCGAAATCGATGCTCCCGACGCGCATCGCTTCAAGCATAGGGGGACCGAACGGGAACTCCAGCCACTCGACTTCGACGCCGAGCGGGGCGAGCGCGGTCTCCAGGCTGCGGTTCTGCTTCGCCGCGACCAGAGTGGGCTCGCCTTTCTGGAAGCCGACACGCAGCTTACGCGCCGGTTGCGCGATGGCGGGTGCGGCGAGGGCACCGACTGCGACCGCGGTCGGCAACAGGGCAAGGATCGAGCGTCGAGAGAACATGCTGGTGCCTCCTGAGATTTGTTGGTTGCGTGAGTTCGGCTGCGTAGGTCGTCCGGTAGCGGGCGCCGTCGGCGCGTCGGCTAGTGTGTCTGCGCAGGCCGGCGGTGATCGCACAGCACCGCCCACACCACGCTCAACCCGGCGCCATGGCTCTCACCGATGATGTCGGTCGTTACCACGTCGTCCTTGCTGAACGGTGGGCCGTTGCCCGACGTGCTCTCGGAGAGTGCACCGGACACGCGCTTGCAGGATCCATGCCGGTTCGATGAGTATATGAAACGGCTGATGTCCGATCGATCAGCCTGGTGGCGTGCATGATCGAGGTGGGAACTGATCAGGCCATGTTTGTCGCGCGTCATCGAGAGTACTCCTCGCTGGGTCGGGTTGTCCCGTGGGCCGCAGTGGATCGCCGGGATATTCCCGGTCGAAAGTTTTTCGAGGTTGAGGCATCATCTCGGCGAGGTCGGCCGGACGATCTTAGACCATATTGATCTTGTAGGGATTACACGCACGAAGCCCGCCAGGTTGTCAACCAAAAAGATTCTGCGAAAAAACCGGGAAGGGTTTCAATCCCGCCGTAGCAGGGATCAGGCGACTGCCCGGCGCGTGGCGGAAGATTTTGTCCGGCGGTTGCGCGCGAGTTGGGCGAGGTTGCAGCCGTCCAGCACCGCGGCCACCGCGTCGCGCGCTTTCTGCAGCACCGGTCGAAGCGCGCAAATGACCGGGTCCACGCAGTCCGCACAGGCACCGTACTGCGTGCGGCTTGAGCAGGGCGTCAGGGCCAGTGGTCCGTCGATGATGCGAATAACGTCGCCGACAGCGATGCGCGATGGCGGATGCGCCAACCGGTAGCCGCCATAGCGTCCCCGCCGGCTGTGGACGATGCCGTGATCGCGCAGTTCCACCAGGATGGCTTCGAGGAATTTCTTTGGTATGTCTTCAGATTCGGCGATATCGGCCGCCATGGCCCAGGTCTGGTCGCGATGCTTCTCCGACAGAAAGACCGCGGCTCGCAGGGCGTATTTCGCTTTGCTCGACAACATCGACATCACCAATCCAGCAGTTCCGGCGCGTGCCCGAGCGACCCGCGGCACGGCGGTCTGCGACCCGGACCGTACACCAGTGCGCCCCCCGGTCAACGTCGCCGGCCGCCTCCCGCATGGCGGCGAAGACGCCAGCCAGGAAGAGACCGCCCCCAATTCCGCCCGGAGGTAGAAAATCGTGCCCTGACAAGGCAATTCCATACCATACCATCGCGCGGCAGATTTCGCTTGACGCGGAGTCGTGGATGCGCGACAAATACATACTAGATGAGTAGGATATGATCGATCGGACGCGACTTAGCAGGCTTGGTCTGAACGTTGGGAGATACAATGATATGATCAGTGGTACTAAAATCACACGTCGTGGCATGTTTGCACTGGGTGCAGCTTCACTCCTGCCGGCCGCGGCGCTTGGAGCGCCATCGACCGAGATCATGAACGTTTCCTATGATCCGACCCGCGAGCTGTACAAGGATTTCAACACCGCCTTTGCCCGCGTCTGGGCCGCCGGCGGCAATGGCGGCCTGCAGGTGGAAATGTCGCATGGTGGATCGGGCGCGCAGGCCCGGTCGGTGATCGACGGGCTGAACGCCGATGTCGTGACGTTGGCTCTGTCGTACGATATCGATGCGATCGCTGCCGCCGGCCGCACCGCGCGCGACTGGCAGTCCCGACTGCCCGACAATAGTTCGCCGTACACCAGTACGATCGTCTTCCTGGTGCGCAAGGGGAATCCAAAGTCCATCAAGGACTGGGACGACCTTATCCGGCCGGGGGTGCAGGTGATCACGCCCAACCCGAAGACCTCGGGGGGCGCGCGCTGGAATTTCGTTGCCGCTTATGCGTGGGCGCTCGACCAGGCGGGCGGTGACGAAGCCAAGGCCAAGGCCGTGATGCGCCTGCTGTTAAAGAACGTTCCGGTACTGGATACGGGCTCGCGTGGTGCGACCATCACCTTCACGCGGCGCGGCCTCGGCGATGTGTTGCTGGCCTGGGAGAACGAGGCGTTTCTGGCCATCAAGGAAGCCGGCCCCGGCGTGTTCGAGATCGTGGTGCCGCCAACCAGCGTGCTGGCCGAACCGCCTGTCGCGGTGGTGGACCAGGTGGTCGACAAGCGTGGCACGCGCAAGGTGGCGGAAGCGTATCTACGCTATCTCTACACGCCGGAGGGCCAGACGATCTGTGCCCGCAACTTCTACCGGCCGCGGCTGGCGGCAGTGGCGCAGAAATACGCCGAGCAATTTCCGACGCTCAAGCTGTTCACCATCGACCAACGTTTCGGCGGCTGGACCAAGGCGCAGCCGGAGATGTTTGGCGATGGCGGTGTGTTCGACCAGGTCTATCAGCCCGGAGGCTAGGCTTTGGCGCCTGCCGTGCCGAACGCCATCCCGGATGCCGTGCCGGGCATCACGCCGAATCGCGCGCTGAACGCCATGCGAACACCGCGTGGAACGCCATGTCGAACACCGTGTTGAACACGCTCGTGGCACCGTCGCGATACGCCCCGCGCGTGCTGCCCGGTTTCGGCCCCACGCTCGGGCTGACGCTGACCTATCTCTCGCTGATCGTGCTGATCCCGCTCGCTGCGATGGTGGTGTTCAGCGCCGGCGGCGGCTGGCATGGCTTTCTCGACGCCGTGCTGCGCCCGCGCGTCCTGGCGGCATTCCGCGTCACGCTGTTGTGCTCGCTCAGCGCGGCGGTGCTGTGCGCCGGGATCGGTCTGCTGCTGGCCTGGGTGCTGGTGCGCTACCGGTTTCCCGGCCGCGCGCTGGCCGACGCGCTGGTCGACCTGCCGTTCGCGCTGCCCACCGCGGTCGCCGGCATCTCGCTTGCCTCGCTTTACGCACCGAATGGCTGGGCCGGTGCGCTGCTCGCCCCGTTCGGCATCCAGCTTGCCTTCAATCCGCTGGGTATCGTGTTGGCGCTGACCTTTGTCGGACTGCCCTTCGTGGTGCGCACGGTACAGCCGGTGCTGCAGGAGCTGGAGCCCGAGCAGGAGGAAGCCGCCGCGCTGCTCGGCGCACCGGACGCGCAGACCTTCCTGCGGGTGATCCTGCCGGCGATCGTTCCGGCCCTGTTGACCGGCTTCTCGCTCGCCTTCGCGCGCGGGCTTGGCGAGTATGGCTCGGTGATCTTCATCGCCGGCAACAAGCCGATGGTCTCGGAGATCGTGCCGCTGCTGATCGTAATTCAACTCGAGCAGTTCGATTACGCGGGCGCCGCCGCGATCGGCACGCTGATGTTGGTGGTTGCCTTCCTGCTGCTGCTGGCGATCAACCGGCTGCAGCATTGGGTGCGGGTGCGCCATGGCGGCTGAGGCAATCGCGTTGAACCTGCCGCGTCCCCATCTCGTGCGCCCGCATCGCCGGCGCAGCATTCAGCCGGTCGGCGGCGGCGTGCTGTTGCGCTGGACGCTGATCGCGCTTGCGCTTTTCTGTGTGGGTCTGTTGCTGGTGTTGCCGCTGGCCAGTGTGCTGGCGCAGGCCTTCGCCGCCGGCTGGCACACCTATCTCGCCGCGCTGGTCGATCCCGACACGCTCTCGGCGATCCGGCTGACGCTGCTGGTCGGCCTCAGTGCCGTTGCGCTCAATGTGGTGTTCGGTCTGGCGGCGGCGTGGTGCGTCGCGCGCTTCCGCTTCCCCGGCAGGAACCTGCTGGTTACGCTGATCGACCTGCCATTTTCGGTGTCCCCGGTCATCGCCGGCATGGTGCAGGTGCTGTTGTTCGGTCTGCACGGTCCACTGGGACAGTGGCTGCGTGCGCACGACATCCAGATCATCTTCGCGCTGCCGGGCATCCTGCTCGCCACCGTGTTTGTTACGTTGCCTTTCGTGGCGCGCGAGCTCATTCCGCTGATGGAAGAGCAGGGCGCTGAGGAAGAGGAAGCCGCCGTCTCGCTCGGGGCGTCGGGCTGGCAGATCTTCTTTCGGGTCACGCTGCCGAAGATCCGCTGGGGCCTGCTGTACGGCGTGCTGCTGTGCAACGCGCGCGCGATGGGGGAGTTCGGCGCGGTCTCCGTGGTCTCCGGGCATATCCGCGGCGCCACCAACACGATGCCGCTGCAGGTCGAGATCCTGTTCAACGACTATCAGATCGAGGCGGCGTTCGCCGTTGCCTCCCTGCTGGCGCTGCTCGCGCTGGTCACGCTGGTGGCCAAGCTGGCGCTGGAGTGGCGCTACGCCGATGAACTGGCCGCCACGCATCGTGTGCGCGGCCAGGTGAATGGAGGACGCCGATGACCGCGACGCCCATGACCACGGCCATCGACGTCCTGAACGTCACCCGCCAGTTCGGCACGCATCGCGCGTTGGACCGGGTGAGCCTCGACGTGCGCGCGGGCGAGCTGCTGGCGCTGCTGGGTCCTTCCGGATCCGGCAAGACCACGCTGCTGCGCATCATCGCCGGGCTGGACACGCCCGATAGCGGCCGCGTGCTGTTCGGCGGCGAGGACGCGCTGTCACGCAAAGTGCCCGAGCGCCGCGTCGGCTTCGTGTTCCAGCACTACGCGCTGTTCCGCCACATGACGGTGTTCGAGAACGTCGCCTTCGGGCTGCGCGTGCGTCCGCGCGGACAGCGGCTGGCGCGGGGCGAGATCACCCGGCGGGTCGAGGAGCTGTTGCACCTGGTGCAGCTCGACTGGCTGGCCGACCGGTATCCGACGCAACTGTCGGGCGGCCAACGGCAACGCGTCGCGCTGGCTCGCGCCTTGGCGATCGAGCCGAGCGTGCTGCTGCTGGATGAACCCTTCGGCGCACTGGACGCCAAGGTGCGCAAGGAACTGCGCCGCTGGCTGCGCAATCTGCACGAGACGGTGCGGGTGACCAGCGTGTTCGTCACCCACGACCAGGAGGAGGCGCTGGAACTCGCCGACCGCGTGGTGGTGATGGCGGAGGGACGCATCGAGCAGGTCGGCCCGCCGGCCGAGGTCTATGCCGCGCCCGCAACGGAATTCGTGCACGAGTTCCTGGGGGATACCAATCGGCTGGCATGCCGGGTCGAGGGCGGCCGCGTGCTGCTGGCCGACGGCACGTGCCTCGGCCGCGTCGAGGCGGCGTCGGGCGACGCGGTGGCGTATGTGCGCCCGCACGACATCACGCTGCACCCGGCTGGGGATGGGACCGGAATCGTTCGGCACGCGCAACTGGCTGGCCCCCTGGCGCGACTGATCGTGGAGATCGGGCCGGTCAGCATCGATGTGGCCATCGCGGCGGATGCCGCCGTGATGCTTGGATTGCAGCGTGGCGATCGTGTGGCGATCGGTGCCCGGGCCGGCATGGTGTTCCCGCTTCCGGCCGCGCGGGGCGCGCCGTTGATGCCGGTCGGACGCGCGCTGTCGCTGGCGTTCGCGCGGGCGACGTGAGGCTGCGGGGCGGCAGCGTGTTCGTTACGACGGGCGTCGCGATATGAGCCATTGTTCACCTCTTCCGCGAAGAGCGGGAGAGGTGAACTGGGCTAAATTCGTGGTGCTGCGGCACGGTGCAGTCGGTCGTTGATCGCCAGACCGAGGCCATGTTCCGGAACAGGCATGACCGCGATGCCGATCAGACCTAGCCGTGCCGCCTCCGCATCGAGATGACGGAGCCCGACGAACAGATTGGCCGCCGCCTCCGTCAGATCGCACGCAGCGCTGAGCTGGAACACTGCGCCCGCGCCTTGTAGCGGCGCGCCAAACGCAAGTAACGCCTCGTCGCTGCGCACCGCGTCCGCGTTCAGCCGTACCGGCGCGTCGGGCGCATAGTGCGACACCTGAAGCCCGGGCGAGCGCAGCGTAAGCTGGTCTTCGGCCACCGCATGGCGTGTGCGTGCCGCCTCGGCCTCCGCGTGCGGACTGCCGCGCCCCACCGGACCGATCAGCGCCTCGATCGCCTCCACGGTCGCGCCACCGGGGCGTAGCAGGGACGGCCGATCGCCGCACAGGTCGAGCACCGTCGATTCCACACCGACAAGGCACGGTCCGCTGTCCAGCACCGCGGCGATGCGGCCCGCCAGCCCGTCCAGCACATGTCGTGCCGTGGTCGGACTGATCTGGCCGGACCGGTTGGCCGACGGTGCCGCCACCGGCCTTCCCACCGCACGCAGCAACGCCAGCGCGGTCGCATGCGCCGGGACACGCACCGCGAGCGTTTGCAACCCCGCGCCGGCGAGCAGCGCCACCGGACAGTCGGGGCGGCGCGGCAACACCAGGCTCAGCGGCCCGGGCCAGAACGCGGCGGCGAGACGGCGCGCGGTGTCCGTGGCCTCGACCTGCGCGAACGCGGCATCGGCATCCGGGTAGTGGCAGATCAGCGGATTGAAATGCGGCCGGCGCTTCGCCGCGAACACCTCGGCCACCGCGCGCGCGTTGGTGGCGTCCGCGCCAAGCCCGTAGACCGTTTCGGTTCCGAACGCCACCAGCGCACCGGCGCGCAGCAGCGCTGCCGCGCGGGCAACGCCGGCCTGGTCGTCGGCGAGGGTCTGCGTGATCGCCGAGTGCGCTAGGGTCTGCGTCATCGCCGAGTGATAGCGCCCGCCGTGGGCATGGCAAAGCCGGGATGCGCTGCTACAGTCGTTTACGCCAGTCACCAATCAGGGGGAATCCGTCATGGTCGATATCGCCTTCGCCAGGCCCGCGTTGCCGAAATCAGGTGCGCTTGTGTTGCTGGTGAGCGAGGGCGAGATGCCGTCGGGCCTGTGGCAGCAGGCGGACCATGCGACCGGCGGCGCGATCGCCCGGGCGCTGGCCGCGGCGGAATTCAAAGGGGCCAAGGGCAAGACCTGCACAATTCTGGCACCCGGCGCCGGCCTGTCGCGGGTGATCGTCGTCGGACTGGGCAAGCCTTCGACATTCGAGCCGCTGGTATTCGAGGAGGCCGGCGGCGCAGCGGCCGCACTGCTGGCGCGCGAGACCGCGGCGACGATCGGCGCCCACGCGTTCACCGCGGACCAGGCCGCGCAGGCGGCGTTGGGCGCGACGCTGCGCAGTTACCGTTTCGACCGCTATCGCACCAAGGAGAAGCCGGAGGACAAGCCAAAGCTTTCGAGGTTGACCCTGCTGGTTGCCGACCCGGCGCGCGGCAAGGCGGCGTGGGAGCCTCGCGCGGCCGTTGCTAATGGCGTGTTCCTGACACGCGACTTGGTGAGCGAGCCAGCGAATGTACTGAACCCGGCGGAGATGGCGAACCGGTGCAAGAAGCTTTCCGAGCTTGGCGTCAAGGTCGAGGTGCTGGGGCCGCGAGAGATGGCGAAGCTCGGTTTTGGCGCGCTGCTGGGCGTGTCGCAGGGCAGCGTGAACGAGCCGCGCATGGTGGTGATGCAGTGGCAGGGCGCGTCCGGGCGAGGACGGCGGAAGGACAAGCCGATCGCGTTCATCGGCAAGGGCGTAACGTTCGATACGGGGGGGATTTCCATCAAGCCGGCCGGCGGGATGGAGGACATGAAGTGGGACATGGGCGGCGCCGGCACGGTGATCGGGCTGATGGCGGCGCTGGCGGGACGCAAGGCAAAGGTGGACGTGGTCGGGCTGGTCGGGCTGGTGGAGAACATGCCCTCGGGCAGTGCGCAGCGGCCGGGCGATGTGGTGAAGAGCTATTCGGGGCAGACCATCGAGGTGATCAATACGGATGCCGAAGGGCGGTTGGTGCTGGCGGATGTGCTGTGGTACTGTCAGGAGAAGTTCGATCCGAGATTCATGATCGATCTGGCGACGCTGACCGGGGCGATCATCGTTGCGTTGGGTCATGGGCATGCCGGATTGTTCAGCAACAATGACGAACTGGCGGAGAAGCTTGCCGCGGTCGGCAAGGCGACGGGCGAGAAGGTCTGGCGCATGCCGCTCAACGAGGCGTACGACAAGCTGATTCGTTCCGATATCGCTGATATGAAGAATATCGGCGGCCGGCCGGGTGGTTCGATCACCGCGGCGCAGTTCATCCAGCGCTTCGTCAACGACAAGCCCTGGGCGCATCTGGATATCGCCGGGATGGCGTGGAGCACGAAGGACGCGGCGTGCGTGCCGAAGGGCGCCACCGCGTATGGTGTGCGGCTGTTGGATCGGCTGGTGGCGCAATTCTACGAACCCGCCGCCGGCGCCGACTAGGACGTGAGCGAGATCGGGTTTTACCACCTTACGCGCAGCACGCTGGAGCAGGTGTTGCCGTTGTTGCTCGGCCGCACGCTGGCGGCTGGCGAGCGCGCGGTGGTGGTGTGCCGTGAACCGGCGCGGGTCGCGGCGCTGGACCAGGCACTGTGGGACTGTAAGGAACCGAACTGGTTGCCGCACGGTACGGCGGCGGACGGCGATGCTGAGCTGCAGCCGATCTGGCTGGCGACCGACGACGCTGCGCCGAATGGGGCGCGGTTTCTGTTCCTGGTGGATGGGGCGAGCAGCGCGCGGCTTGATGCGTTTGCCCGGGTGTTTGATTTGTTTGATGGCAATGACGAGGCGGCAGTGCAGGCGGCGCGTGGGCGCTGGAGTGCGGCGAAGGCGGGTGGGCATGCGCTGTCTTACTGGCAGCAGGGGCCGAAGGGTTGGGCGAAGCAGGCGTAGCCTGGGCGGTCGGGGCATAACAGGTGTAGGGCGGAAAAGCGCAGCGCATTCCGCCGCTTGCGTCGCCTCGGTGGATTTGGGTTGCGGCGGGCTTCAAAGATGGCGGACTGCGCTACGCTTTTCCGACCGACGTTGTCGTGAACAGCCGGCGCGGCGACTCCGGTCATAGTGCATGCGTTCTAATAGATCCCGGGAATCAGCCGCGATGTCCGGGCGCAGTACGCCGCGTACTCGTCGCCAAACTGCGAGCGCAGCAACCGCTCTTCCGCGTGGATGCGCGCGAGGAGCGGCACCAACGTAAGCGCCGTGATTAGCACGCCGACTCCGGAACGAAACGCCAGGCCGAAGCCCAGCGAGTTGATGAGCAATCCCAGATAGCTGGGGTGGCGGATCACGCTGTAGATACCCGAGGTGACCAACGTGTGGCCGGGCTGGATGGCGACCAGTCCGCTGAACCGCGGACCGAGCACAACAACCGGCAAGAGCCGCAGTGCACCACCGACGCTGAAAAGACCCACGCCAAGCCAGCGAATGGCATCGCCGTCGATGGTCCAAAACGACATCCGGTCCGTGTAGGCGGGCAGATAGGCGTCGAGCAGCCCGAGCACGCCGAAGGCAGCCAGGACCCAGCGGTTGCCTCGATCCTCGCGCTCGCCGGAGCTCAAATTGCCTCCGGCGAACAGCGCTGCCCCAACGAGAACGCAGCCCGCGAGCACGAGCGCGACCAGGGCCGGGTGGGAGAAATAGGCTGCGAACCCGCCCCAGCCGAGGATGCCGAGACCGTAACTGACGGCGGATCCCCCAACGACCACCGCAATCCGGACGGGTGGCGTCATCGTTGCTGCCTCGCCTGTCCCGCGCTTGGTCATTTGCCGCCTCCGTGTGCTGCCGATCTCCGCGGCACGTCATCTGACAGTGGAGCGAGTCGCGTTGGTTCGAAGTGCCCGGATGACGCCCATCGTTCGCCGACGATAAAGATGTTGGTGAAACCGATCAGTGTCATCGACAAGGTGGAGGGTCTTCCCACATCTCACGATTGGCCGTGCCGGCTGGCTTAGTACAACAAGTCCTTGTTCAGAACGTTCTTCATGTCGTTGATCCGGCCCGCGATATAACAGCGCAGATTGTGACTGAAAATATCAACGATCTTGGCGTTCTCCGTTGCGACCGTACTGGCCGAATGCGGGCTGATGAGCACGTTCGGCATGTCCCAGAGCGGGCTCGCGGGTGGGAGTGGCTCGACCGTCGCGACATCCAGGGCGGCGAAGCCGAGATGGCCATTGCGCAGATGCTCGATCAGCGCCTGCTCGTCGACCACCTGACCGCGCCCGATATTGACGAAGGCGGCGCCTGGCCGCATCGCGGCGAAGGCCGCGGCATCGATCATCTGCTCGGTCTCGGCGGTATGCGGCACAGTGACGACCACCGCGTCGCCCAGGCCGAGTGCGTGGTGCAGAGCGTCGCGCCCATGGATCGCGTCGAACAGATGCGTGCTGTGCCGCGCCTGGTGCGGATGACGGACCACAGCGACGACGCGCATGCCGAAAGCGTGCGCCACCTTCGCCACACCGCGCGCCAGATCACCAGCTCCGATCAGGGTTATTGTCCGCCCGGCGACTTCCTCGTTGCAGGTACGGATCCACCGATGGGCGCGCTGCTCGGCATCGAGTTTTCGCAGGCCGCGGAAATGCGCCAGCAGCGCCATGAAGACAAACTCGGCCAACGGGCCAGCGTGGACGCCGCGCGCCGTGGTGATGATGATATCGGACGCGTGCAGACCGAGCAACTTGATGCTTTGGCCGACCCCCGTGCTGGTGGTCTGGATCCATTTCAGGCGTGATGCGGCGGCAAGGTCGTCGGCGTGGTGCGGCAGGTCCCAAAGAATGTCCGCCGTCGCGAGCGCGGCTTGCCAACGCGTAGCCTGCTCGGGGCTGCGGGTGAAGCGCGCGCCGTGATGATCGGCGATGTAGCGCGTCGGCGGCAGGAGGTCGGGCTCGAAGATGACATCGATCCGATCCGGAGCAACGGCGCGAACGCGGTCGACATTCTCCTGCTCCAGTGGGGACGCGATGAAGATCCGCAGCTTCGTCATTCAGCTTCCTGTCGCTTGACGTGTGCCAAGCCGGCTTTGCCAGCGCGGTGGTTGGTATCATGTCCCTTGGGTCGCGCAAACGGGCGAGGGGATCGGCACGCCTTCTCTCGCGTCATGGCGCGGCTTGGCTTGGCCATCCGTTGCGACACCGACATTGCGTGGATGGTCGCGACAAGCCCGGCCATGACGTAAAGTCACGACCGCGGCAGGAACCGAACCAACGCCTCGCTCACGCGCGCGGCCTGTTCCTGCTGCACCCAGTGTCCGGCGCCCTCGATCAGGTGGCAGGCTTGCATCCGCGTGCAGGCTGTCTGCTGCATGCGCTCGAACGCGCCGGGCATCTGATAGGTCCCCCAATCGCTGGTTCCCGCAATGAACGTCGAGGGCACGTCGATGGTGCGGCCAGAGAACAATTGCAATTCCGATGTGTCCAGCCCGCCCGTGCCGCGGCGATACCACTGCAGGCCGCCTTGAAACCCGGTGCGGGTATACTCGGCGGCGCAGACGGCGAGCTCGTTGTCGGGCAGCCAGCGACAGGCGGCGATCTCGGCGGGCGAGGGCATCTCGTGCGCCACCGTCGTCGGCATGTCCTCGTGCAGGTCCATGATGTAGTAGGTCGGCATCCTCGCGAATTCCTCGGCGGTCCGGCCAGTCAGGCGGTGGGGTTTGTTCCGGGTCCAGTCGGCGCTTTTGTGGTGGTAGTAGGCGCGCAGGAAATCGTGCACGCCCTGCTTGCAGTGCGTCATGTCCTCGTTGGCCGGGCGGGTCGAGTAGTACCACTGGTAATGTTTCCGAGGTCGATCCAATGCCGCCATCGCTGCGTGGATGTCGGGTGCCTCGCGCGCGGGAGCGGCGGCCAGGGCAGGGGGGGCCGGCGAACGGTGCGCTCATCAGCGTGACCGAGCGGAACACGTCCGGGCGCACCAGCGCGCACCACGCCGCGACCGGGGAGCCGAAGTCGTGGCCGACCACGCCGGCGACCTCGCGGTGGCCGAGCGCCCAGATCACGCCGAGCGCGTCGCGCACCGCGTTCAGCAGGCGGAAGCCGCGCAGGTCGCTGTCATAGGCGCCGTCCCAGCCGGTGGTGCGGCCGTAGCCGCGCAGGTCAGGGGCGACAACGTGGAACCCGGCGGCGGCGAGCGGCGGCATCACCTTGCGCCAGGAATAGGCGAGTTCCGGGAAGCCGTGCAGCAGCAGGACGCAGGGCCGGCCGGGGGTTTCGTGGCCGGCTTCCAGCAGGTGGACGCGCAGGCCGTTGATGTTTTCAAGGAAGCGGGAGCGGATGCCGGCGGGGAGCACGGCTGGGTCCAATGGTCCGATGTCGGGCATGCGTGCCTCTCAGGTCAGGGCCGGCGTTGTCGTATGTTCCGGTATAGATACGGAACCACAGATGAACACGGCTGAACACGGATAAGCGTAGCCAAATCAATTACTGTTGGAGCCATACCAGCGGCCGAAAGGAATGACGTACCTCGGCCGCTGGTCGTTTCCACTGTCATGGCCGGCCTTCGCCGCCATGACAACGGTAGCAATCAGCGCTTCCGGAGAGTCATTCCTTTCGCGCCTGGTATCAAGCGTCGTTCCGCTTTGATTGCAAGGATGCGAGCGGCCGCGGGGACGGTGAAGGACACCCGAAACTGCTTTCGTTAGCTGTTAGCAACATCGAGCGAAAACCATCACACCATTGGCCGGGATGACGACGGATGCGGACGCGACAAAGCCATGCAACGGCCCGCCGTTGACCTGAATTCCGGTCCCGTTCCCGGCGACCCAGGGATTGACCCAGTTGTCATATACATCGCTGTTGAACACCTCGGCCCACCAGCCCGGCGCAGGGAAACCTAAATTGTAACTATACCACGTGCTTTCCGCGAGCGAGGCAACAACGATCACGTCTTGGCCCGTCGCCTCGAGCCACCGGTGAAACGCAACAACACGATCTGTGTCCGCCGCGTAGAATGCGTTCACATTGTCGCCTCTCAGTGCCGGCTGATTTTGCCGAAGCCTAATCAGATCCTGGGTAAAGCGCAGATGATCCGTCATGGCACGATCGACACCGCTGTTCAAACCATCCCACCCCAGCAGGTCCGGACCGGCCGGGTTGGTGTCCCAGGGTTTGTCCTCGAGGAACTCCTGGCCCATGAAAAGCTGGGGAATCCCCGGGGCTGTGAGCAAAATCGAGGTCGCGAAGCGGCTGCGGCTGCGCGCGTACCAGGAGCGATGGTTAGAAACGTCAGCCAGCGCCGGAATGCGCGGGCTGCGGCCTGCCATGACGAGATCATGATTTTCGATGCAGGTAACCGCGCGCCATGCGTGGTCAAATCCAGGCGGGTAAAGCGCGGAGGCAATGGCCGCGACGGACACCGAGGCAGAGGATCCGCCGGAGGCCGCGCCGACCGCATCCCGCAGGGCGCCGCGCAAGTCATCATGTTGCACCACATCGAAGCCCGCGCCACCGGCGGATGCAGGTGCGACGACCGGCAGTGCCGTCGAAGGAATGTCGGAGAATTCGCCCGGCCAGAACTCGGCGTTTTGCAGGATCCGAGGTTGCAGGGTTCGCAACTGAGTCGTGAGGGCGCGACAGAATTCCCATCCGCTTCCCTGGTTGGTGGACAGCAGAATGCTGATCTCGTCGTAGCGAAAGCCGTCGGCGTGAAATTCCTCGATGTAGTGCGAGGCATTATCCGAAAGAAATTGGCACACGTCGGCATTCCAAAGCGCAAACGCAAGGCCGCCGGTGCCCCGGTCCTGGTCGGTAAAATACAGGCTGTCGTTGTTATTGCCGACGTTCGGGACCCGGTCGAAATAGTACACGCAGTTGTCGTCAAGCTGGCCGTTGACGGTGAATCCACCCGCGTGATTATAAACGACGTCGAACATGACTGCGATGCCATGGACGTGACACAGATCCACCATTGCCTTGAGCTGCGCTGGCCCCGATCGGAGGTCTTCGAGCTGAAGTGGTGCCAGTTGTTTCGCCGCCAGCAAGGCATTGATCGTCGCCAGATAGCCCGGCAGATCCGTTTCGGCGGCAACATAGGGAAAGTCCGGTGAGAAGAGATCCGCGCCGCCGTAGCCCATCGACGGATTTGCCTCCTGCTCGTCGATCGGAAGCGGTTGCAGGACGTTGGCGCCCAAGGCGGCGAGATATGGGATCTTGCAAGTGACATCCAGAAAGTTCGAGGCAACGCCCGCATTTCGGATCGCGTAGGTTCCAATGTGCAATTGATAAATTATCATGTCGGAGAAGTCGGGCGTGAGAAAGCCGGCGTCATGCCAAGGATAGGTGTCGGACGCCCGCAAGATGCTGCAGCAGTCGGGAAACCCGTTCGGCGCCAGTTCACGTGCGTATGGGTCACGCTTGTAACCGCTCGATCCTTCGCCGACGATCCAGAAGCGATACAGATCTCCCTCCCGCGCACCGGCCTGGAAACCGGTCCAGTAACCAGCGGCATCCTTGCTGAGAAGGCGGTCGTCCGTTTGTTCGTCGTAGGCTTTGCCGCCGAAGCAGCCGTTCAGGTAGACGGCGGTTGCACGCGGCGCCCAGACCCTGAAGGAAGCACCTTCAGGCAGAATTTTCGTGCCGGTCGGCGTTGTGGTGGAGATGTTCTGTTGAGAAAGCATGTGTCCTCCATCGCCGCAACGAGATCGAGGGAACTGTGCTGCTGTGTCGTTCAGCCTGTGCTCGGTTCGACGCGGTGAAGCAGCCAATAAAGCAGCCTCCATCGGTAGTCCACACAAACCCGCCCGCCGCGCCGGGCCGGAACGGCCTGGGTAGCAGCGCTGCCCTGGCGACACTCACGGCGTCGGATGAGGACGGTGTGGCCAACGTGCGTCAGGCACTCCAAACCAAAGCATCGGGTAGGGCGTTGGGACCCAAACGATGTCCGCTTCCCACCCTCGCCGAGGCTCGATCTGGGACTCCGAGCCTTCGCGCTACGCCGCCGCCTGCGCCGTCTCCCCCAGCTTCACCCCGCGCACCGCATAACGCGCGGTCAGCTTGATCGCCTCGATCATGCTGACCGCATTCGCCTTGCCGGTGCCTGCGATGGCGCCCGCGCGTCACGTCGCTCCTAGATAGTCCGCGGGCCGAAGAATGCGCTCGCCGCGCCACGGATGGAGGACCAGAAGATCGTCATCGCTGCTGATGATCGTCGCCGCGCCAGCGGCAAAAGCAAGTTCCAGGTACATGTTGTCCTTTGCGTCACGGCAGTCGGTGATGCGTGTGGATGGCTCGAAACTTATCGCTTCGTTCCGCAGGAGCCGCAGGAAGTGTTGCCGCCGCGCGGCAGGAATGGCTCGCGCGAACTTTGGCCGGCTCAATACCTCGGATATCTCGGCGTCGACCGCCGCGGATAGTGCGAACACGTCGACATCCTCGGCCCGCAGCACTGCCTGTTCCGGAACGCTGTCCGGTTTCAAGACCGCACCGACCAGTGTCGACGCGTCGACAACAATCATTCGTCGGCGGGCGGGTCGCGGCGCTCCGCGTTATAGGCTGCCAGTTCCGCGTCGATGTCTGCGTCAGTGAGGCCGGCCGAATGAGGTGGACCCCATCGGTTGG
>PLXO01000110.1 GCA_003151425.1 Acetobacteraceae bacterium | reverse complement strand
GGCAAGACCATCCAGGCGATCGCCGCCTGCGAGCTGCTGCGCAAGCTGCGCGGTGTGGCGCGCGTGCTGGTGGTGTGCCCCGCGTCCCTGAAAGGCGAGTGGGAGGAGCAGATCGCCCGCTTCAGCGGCGCCGAAACGAAGCTGGTCAACGGCACGCGCCCCCAGCGGCTGTTCCAGTACGACCACCCGGCGTTCTTCACCGTGGTCAACTACGAGCAGGTCGTGGTCGACGCGCCCGAGATCAACGCGCGCGTCCGCCCCGACATCGTCATCCTGGACGAGGCGCAGCGCATCAAGAACTGGCAGACCAAGACCGCGCGCGCGGTGAAGTCGCTGGCCGCGCCCTACGCCTTCGTGCTGACCGGCACGCCGTTGGAGAACCGCATCGACGAGGTCTACTCGATCGTCCAGTTCCTCGACCCCGGCCTGCTCGGTCCGCTGTTCCGTTTCAACCGCGACTTCTACGAGCTGGACGAGCGCGGCCGCCCGGTCAACTACAAGAACCTTCAGGACCTCAAGGACCGCCTGGCCCCGGTGATGCTGCGCCGGCGCAAGCGCGACGTGGAGACCGAGCTGCCCGGCCGCACGGTGACCACCTTCATGGTCCCCATGCTGGACGAGCAGCGCGCGCGCTACGACGACTACCACGCGCCGGCCCTCAGGCTGATCGCGGCGGCGCAGCGCCGGCCGCTGACCAAGCAGGAGTTCGACCGGCTGCAACAGTTGCTCGCCTGCATGCGGATGGTCTGCGACACGCCGTACATCCTCGATCCCAACTGCCGGATCAGCCCCAAGCTGGAGGAGCTGGAGCGGGTGCTGGCCGAGCTGGTGGCCGAGCCGGACCGCAAGATCATCCTGTTCTCGGAATGGGAGCGCATGCTGTTCCTGGTGCGCGAGCTGGCCGAGGAAATGGGCCTCGAATTCGCCTGGCACACCGGCTCCGTCCCGCAGGAGCGGCGGCGGGCGGAGATCGCGCGGTTCAAGCGCGACCCGGGCTGCCGGCTGTTCCTGTCCACCGACAGCGGCGCGCTNNACCCGGCGCGGCTGGAGCAGCGCATCGCGCGCGCCTGGCGCAAGAACCAGATGCGCACGGTGGACGTGATCAACCTGGTCACCGAGGACAGCATCGAGCACTCCATGCTGCACCTGCTGGCGCAGAAGCAGGCGCTGGCCGACGGGGTGCTGGACCGCGACGGCGACCTGAGCACGGTGAAGATGCCGTCCGGGCGCAGCGCCTTTGTCGAGCGCATGGCGATGATGCTGGGCGAGACCCCGGCGCCGGTGGTCGTGACGGCGACACCCGACATCGTGGTGCCGCCGGCACCCGCGGACCGGCTGCGCGCCGACCTTGTGGCACGCCACGGCGACGCGCTGCTGCTGCTGACCTCGCGCAAGGGCAGCGACGGGAGAGAGGTGTTCGTCGCCGTGCTGGATGCCGACGCGGCCAGCGTGGTGCGCGAGCGCGAGCATCTGGCGCAGGCGGCCGCCGAGGCTGACGCGGCTTCCCCGGGCGCGACGTCCGACAAAGGTCTGGCGGTCGAGGTGCTGGACCGCGCCACCCACGAGGCGATCGAGCGGCTGACCGCGTCGGGCCTGCTGCACGCGGGCGGCGAGGGCGGGCACGACCTGGTGCGCTCGCCCAGCCTGCCGCCGCCGGCCGAGGCCGTCACCCGCCAGCGACTGGCGAAATGCGCCGAATGGCTGGGCGGGGCAGAGCGCAAGCTGCGCATGGCGCTGCTGCTGGCCCAGGGCGGTTTCGCCGAGGAGGCGATGCCGGCGCTGAATGCGTGCCTGGATCTGGCGAACCACGCCCGCGCGGCGATGCACGGCGAGACGGCGGTGGAAGCGGAGGGAGACGAGGCCGCGCCGCCGCCGAGCGATGCGGGCGCCGGCCCGCTGGAGAGCCTGACCGCGACCACCAATGCCGTGGAACGCATGTTGGCCGAGGTCCGCCGCGGCCTGGCGACCTCGCTCGCCGCCTGAACATCTTCGCCTCTCCCGCGCTTCGCGGGAGAGGCCGGCGGGCGCAGCCAGCCGGGTGAGGGTGCCGTCGCCACACGGATGTCGGGACGGCCGGCATCTCCCTCACCCGCCACGCGGCCGGTCACTGGAGAACGGCCGCATTCGGCACCCTTGACGCTTGCGGCATGAGGTCGCACACGCAAGCAGAGGTGCAACATGCCATCCGTCGCCCGCAGCAAGACCGCGCGCCTCGATGTGCGCATCACCCCGGAACTGCGGCGGCAACTGCACCGTGTGGCCGAGGTCCAGGGGCGCTCGGTGAGCGATTATGTCATCGCGACGCTACGCGCGGTGGTTCAGCGGGACATCGCCGAGATGGAGGTCATCCGCCTGTCGCGTGAAGCCTCCGAGCGCTTCGCCGCCTTGCTGATCGACCCGCCCGACCTTGCCCCAGCGATGCAGCGCGCCTTCGAGCATCACCGGCGGTTGGTGAAGGCGGCGTGAACGCCAACCCGGCCGAGAGCGGCGGTCGCCCGGTCGCCCCGGCATGCTATGCTGCGGACAGGAGGTCCCGCATGCCCGCCAAACCGTCGCAAGCGTTCGAGACCCATCGTGCGTCCGTGCGGCGCATCGTCGAGGCCTATCAGGCCCGCAATCCCCTTGTGTTCGGGTCGATCGCCCGGGGTGAGGACGCCGCGCGCAGCGACCTCGACCTGCTGGTCGACACCACCGAAAGCACCAGCCTGTTCGATCTGGCCGCGATCGAACTGGAGCTGGAACGGCTGATCGGCATCCCGGTCCACGTCACGCCGGCCGGCGCACTGCGCGGCGCGCTGCGCGAGCGGGTTCTGGCGGAAGCCGAACCGGTATGAACGGCAAGGTGCGGCGGACGACCGAGTACCTCGGCCACATGCTGGAGCCGATCCATAGGATCGATGCCTACATGACGGGTCTTGATCGCTGGGCATTCGACACGGACACGCGTAGCACTAGTCTCACTCAGAGAACCTCTGTTCTGATACGCCATGGTTGATACGAAACCTGAAGGCATCAAACGGAGACGCGGCTCGCTTCTGCCGAGGCATGAGCTGCGGGAGCTCGCTGTCGCCAGCGGCCACCCGCCGAAGCTGTTAGATTTGGTACACGTGACGGCCGTTGGCCGCGGGATAGACATCGTCCGAGCCAAAAAGATTGAGACACAACGCTGCCCCGTTTTCGAGCATGACCTCGTGTATACGTTTGTCGGGCGACCGGCTTACCGTTTTCGCAACGGCCATATAAAGTCCGATGAGATAGGCTACTTTCCATTCGTGTTTGTTATATCTCCGGACAAACTAGGCATACCGTACCACGTTTACCCCTTCGACACTGGGGCGGGGGTCGAAGGACGCTACGCTGATGCCGCCGACCGTTATGTCTTTCTGGAGGACTACGAGCTTGCCCCTGAACTTTCCGCGGCCCAGTGGCATATCGCCTGGGAATTCGGCAGCAACGCCGCGTATTACGACGGAGACCCAAAACCCGGGCTGATCGACCAAGTCCCACACTTCAAGATGGTAGTGCGAGCGTGCCTCAAGATCGCAAGCTTGGCGGCCACAGGGAGCAATCGGCCGGACAAGCGAGCCTCGGCCATCGAGGTTGCCTACGGCTCTCATATCCAGCTGAAGGATCATGTACGCTTGGTTATCTTGCCACAGCAGTTCCTGGAGGACGGGGGCGAACGAAACACGGCCTTCATCACCGAACTCCACGTGCTCGGGCTCAAATGGGAGACCTACAACTGGCGTCCGAACGAGACACCTGACGCCTACATGGACGAAATCGCCCGGATCGTGCGCCGCTATTTCGAGAGCACCGGTCAACTATGACCCACGCTGACGACGGTCCTATTAGGCCGCGGCTGACCGGATACGTGAGGCTGACAAACCGGGGATTCGCCCTCCCTTGCTTTGGAATAGGCGAGCGGCCGAACATATTGTACATTGCACACTCGGATCCGCCAGGCAGCATGAGCGGTGTGATCGTCTGGTTTGACCCGTACGACGGCGGACCAATCGAGATGCTGCCGGTTGCGCAGACGCGACCGGCTACGCTCGGTGACCAATTTCCGCATGTGTTTGTCTGGGACGGCGCCATCCACGTCGGCACGGCGAGGGAGTTGTGGGAGGTGCTAGCACCGCACCGCGACAGTATCGAGCAGCACGCGCCTCTAACCTTGGTCGATCTTGCCGAAGGCGCCCACTCAGAAGAGCTCCCCTATCTGGCACAAACCGCCTCAACATGGCTGGAAGGCCGATACGGCGCGGCACGGGCCGAGCGTTGGAGGACCGGAACCTATTTCCGCGGCATAGTCCTTCGCGAGCTGCGTCTATTGCTTGGTGAATCGGCGAACGCTGGTCCGATACGCCAGGCATTGCAGCATGTGGATGTGCATGAGGCCGGTAGGTCGCTACTCGTGCGCTTGCCGGGTGCCATTTTAGACAAGACTGGTGGTGCGGACATGACTGATGTCTTACGCAAGGCGTCGGAGGCGTTTCATATAGACAATATATATACAGCCGTATTCCACCTTGGTGACAAGGAGATGGTCCCCGCTATCGCGGCAGAGAAACCGCCGACGAACCCAGACGATGACGCGTCAATCTCGCCGATCGATTCTTGGCGTACAATCGAGGAAGCTCACCATAATCTTGAGGAAATCCGTTGGCTGTTGGTTGCCTTCGGCGCCCGTGCTATCGTCGCGGTCCGAGGCGCGGCGCGGCAGCGTCAGGATGCGATGCACTTACAAGACTATATAAACGCATTACATGGAATTAAACACACAGACCAGCCGGCCGACAAAGTTTCGGTTGATATTGTCGACGTACATGATACTATTCAGAAAATTGGCAACCAAAAACTGACGGTGTTAATCGTTTTCGACGCCACGCCAGATGCTACACACGCCGCTTTGACAGCTGCTCATCACCTGCCCGACAACCTTTCGGCGCACGGTGCAGTAATATATCGCACAAGTGATGGTTTGCCCAATCTGCCAGACCACACTTGGCCTGCGCTTACAAACGCACGCCTCCCAGGCACGACCGTCGTACCGGACAACGAAATTTCGGCTAGTGATGCACCGACCTCCACGACAATTAGCAGGGTCCTTTCCGCGCTAATCGCAACATTCAACCACCTGGGCCGCACCAGTATGGGCGCGAGCGGCCTTCCTGAAGGGGTTTCTAGCTTTTCGATCGGGTGGACGAGCGGCGGAGTACGTGACGTCGAGCGAGCCCTGCTGCGGTCGATTGCAGCGGGTACTAATCCCTGGCTGCCGCCTTACACAGCGGACTCCGCTCATCTCGTGCTCACATCAGTCGGCCATCTCGAGGAAGAGATGACCCGGCAAATCCGCCGAGACTTTAACGACTTTCTTGTGCCGCCCGGAAATATTCGACCACCGCTGGAGATATCATGGCAGCGTCGCTCATTCCTGGTGAGAGCTAATGTGCCCGCGACGGCCTCCATAATCACCACAAACATCAGACGCCCCAACATGCCAGCTGAACTGGCAGTCTTGCAAGCCGCCCGGACGATGCTATCGGTCTGCGGCTACGAAATCGGTCAGCAATCGGCGGCCGAACTTGGCGACAGCCCACATTTGGTCGTTTCGGGCAACCGTAGTGCCCCGTTGATCGTGATGGCGCCGATCGGGAACCAACTGTGGGGCATTGTGCCCAATCCTCCCGAGTACTATGTGCAATTGGTTATGGATCGATCGGCCCAACGGCGTATCCTGCGCCAAGAGTTGACATGGCGCCAGGCATTGCCCCTTCTGTACAGCGATCTGTTTTATCTCCGCGGCGCTAGCGACCCGGTTTGGGCGGCGAGACTGCTCGCCCACCTCGCGCACCCAAAGCGCCTCTGGCCGATTGTATTGAGAGGTCTCGTCGAAGAGGCAGTGCGCTGCGAACTCGCCGAACGTCCGGAACGGCACGCGCTTTATGTTCCGTATAGTAAGACGTCCAAGAGTGGGCCGCAGACACTCGCCAAAATCGAAATTCAGGTGACCGGCCGGCTGCCAGGTCGTGGCGCGCGCATTGAGGGCAGCCTTATTTTCCACGTGGAAAAGGCATTTGGCGGCAGTCCGATCACGTACGAGCACGGGTTCGCGGCAGACCTGCGACCGGAGGGGTTTCGGCTCATCAACCCTACGGCCGGCTTGTCACCGTTCGACGAACCAGGAGCGGCGCTCAACGCGGAGGACGGCGAGCCTATTTGAGCGATAACCGCGCATCGGTTGCCTCCGCGCCTACCGTCCGTCCCCCTACGCCCCCACCAGCCCCTTCGCGAACTCCGCCGCATCGAACGGCCGCAGATCCCCAACCTGCTCGCCCACCCCCACCGCGTGCACCGGAATCCCAAAACTCTCCGCCAGCGCCACCACCACGCCCCCGCGCGCCGACCCATCCAGCTTCGTCACCACCAGCCCGGTGACATCCACCATCTCCTTGAACACCCGCACCTGGGTCAGCGCGTTTTGGCCCGTGGTCGCATCCAGCACCAGCAGCACCGAGTGCGGCGCGCGCGCATCCTGCTTGCGCAGCACCCGAACAATCTTGCGCAGTTCCTCCATCAGCGCGGACTTGTTGTGCAGCCGCCCCGCCGTATCGATCAGCAGCAGGTCCGCCCCCGCCGCCCGCGCCCGCGTCAGCGCGTCGAACGCCAGCCCCGCGGCATCCGCGCCCGCCGCCCCGGTGATCACCTCGCAGCCGGTGCGCTGCCCCCACACCTGCAACTGCTCCACCGCCGCGGCGCGGAACGTGTCGCCCGCCACCATCACCACGCGCANNGTCTTGCCGGTGCCGTTGACGCCCACCACCAGCACCACATGCGGTTTCAGCGCCGGATCGATCGGCATCTCCAGCGCGACAGGCGCCAGAATGGCGGACAACTCCTCGGCCAGCGCGGCGCGGATTTCTTCCCCGCTCACCTCCTTGCCGAACCGCGTGCGGCGAAACTCGCCGATCACCCGCGCCGCCACCGCCGGCCCAAGGTCGGCGGAGATCAACAGCTCCTCCAGCTCCTCCAGCGCCGCGTCATCCAGCCGGCGCTTGTGGATGATCGAGGCGATCCCCTCGGTCAGCTTCTGCGTGCTGCGCGACAGCCCCTGCTTGAGGCGGGAGAAAAACGCCCCCAGCGCCATCAGGCTGCGTCCGTGTTCGAATGGTCCGCGTCCGCGATCAAATGGTCCGCCCCCGCACCGATCACCCGCGCCGCGATCACCTGCCCCGGCGCGTGCGGTGTCGTCAGCCGCACCGGCGAAAAATGCTCGGAGTGCCCGGTGGCATGGCCATTGTCGTCGGCCTCGGTCAGCAGCGCGATCCGTGACCCCACCTGGCCGGAAAGAAACCGCGCCGCCGTCGCCTGCCCAACCGCGCGCAGCCGCGCCGCCCGCTCCCGCCGCACCGCCATCGGCACCACCGGCATCCGTGCGGCCGGCGTGCCCGGGCGTTCGCTATAGGGAAACACGTGCAGGAACGGCAGGTCCGCCTCCGCCAGAAACGCCAGCGTCTCGCCAAACAGCGCATCCGTTTCGGTCGGGAACCCGGCGATCAGATCGGCACCGATCGCAATCCCCGGCCGCAGCGCCCGCGCCCGTGCGATCGCCGCCAGCGCGTCCCCGCGCGTATGCCGCCGCTTCATCCGCTTCAGGATCAAATCGCTGCCCGCCTGCAACGACAGATGCAGATGCGGCATCAGCCGAGGCTCGTCGGCCAGCAGCCGCCACAGATCGTCATCGATTGCCGCCGGATCGACTGAGGACAGCCGCAGCCGCCCCAGCTCCGGCACCAGCGCCAGCAGCCGCCGCGCCAACTGGCCCAGCGACGGTGCGCCCGGCAGATCCCCGCCATAGCTCGCGATATCGACGCCGGTCAGCACCACCTCGTGATATCCGGAAGCCATCAGCGCGCGCACCTGCGAAACGACCGCGCCCACCGGCACGCTGCGCGACGGCCCGCGGCCGAACGGGATCACGCAGAACGTGCAACGATGATCACAGCCCTGCTGTACCTGCACGAAGGCCCGCGCCCGCCCCGCGAACTCAGTGACCAGGTGCGCCGAGGTCTCCCGCGCCGTCATGATGTCCGCTACCGCCGAGGGCGCACCCGGCGCCCAGCTTTCCGGCCGCAGCTTCTCCACATTGCCCAGCACCCGCGCGACGCCCGGCAGCCCGGCCCATGCTTCCGGATGCAACTGCGCGGCACAGCCGGTGACGACGATGCGCGCATCCGGCCGGGCGCGCGCCGCGCGACGGATCGCTTGGCGCGCCTGCCGCTCGGCCTCCGCGGTCACGGCGCACGTGTTGACGATGATCGTATCGTCCAGCGCGCCGGCGTCGCCGGGAGCGGCGCGGGACGTGAGCTCGCGCATCACCTCGCTCTCATAGGCGTTCAGCCGGCAGCCGAAGGTCAGGATCTCGACGCTCATGGCGGATACGCCGCCAGGTCGACGCTGCCGGTAAACGCCGTGGCGACCGGTCCGGTCATCAGCACGTGCCCGTCCGCGCGCCATTCGACCTCCAGCGCGCCGCCATCCACCACCACCGTCGCGCGCCGACCCACCAACCCGCGCCGGTGCGCATTCACCAGCGCCGCGCAGGCGCCGGAGCCACACGCCAGCGTCAGGCCCGCCCCACGCTCCCACACGCGCAGCCGGATGCGCTCGGGTGCAAGTACCTGCGCGAAGCCGATATTGGCCCGCTCCGGAAACAGCTTATCTTGCTCCAGCGCCGGGCCGAGCGTGTCGATCGGCAGCGCCTCGGCATCGTCCACGAAGAACGTCGCATGCGGGTTGCCCATGCTGCACGCCGCCGGATCGGCCACCGTGCCGAGCGCCAAGTCCAGATGCAGCGTGTCCATCCGCCGCGCCAGCGGCACGTCGGTCCAGTCCAGCCGCGCCGGGCCCATGTCCACCGTCACCCGCCCGTCGTCCAGCACGTCGGCCGGCAGATTGCCGGCGACGGTGCGGATCACCTGGTGGCGCCGCCCGGTCTCCGCCGCCAGCCGTTCCACCACGCAGCGTGTGGCGTTGCCGCAGGCACCGGCCTCCGCCCCGTCTGGGTTGCGGATGCGCATGAAGGCGTCGGCGTTCGACCCCTCCGGCGCCGGTTCGATGATGATGAGCTGGTCGCAGCCGATGCCAAGCCGCCGGTCGGCCAGCGCCGCCGCCCGCGCCGGCGTGATGCCGAGCGGCACCGCGCGCGCGTCGAGCACGACGAAATCGTTGCCGCAGCCATGCATCTTCACGAAACCGGCGATCATGGCGCCTTATATGGGCCGGCGCCGAGCGGCGAAAGGGCGCGTCGTTCGTCTCTGGGCGCCGAGTGCGTTCAATCCGCGGATGCAGGACGGACTGACACCCCGCCCGTCCGGGAAATAGGATGCTCCGCAAGACAGCAAGATCCACCGCGGAATGCGCGGGGAATGCGGTGCTAGGAAAGGGGTCCTGCGCGCGAGGGACATCCACATGTGTGCATTCACCGCATGTTCCGCGGCGAATGTTTCCGGCGATGGATCGAGCGCGCAGGACCAGCCCGGCATCAAGTCAGCCTGAAATTGCGCTAAAACAGCGACCCAGGAAGGGGAGGGGAGCAAGCGATGCAGGTCCTGATCGCAGGCGGCGGCATCGGCGGGCTGGCGGCGGCACTCTCGCTGCATCAGGCCGGCATCGGCTGCACGGTGTTCGAGCAGGTGCGCGAACCGCGGGAACTCGGCGTCGGCATCAACACCCTGCCGCACGCCATCAAGGAGCTGGCCGCGCTCGGCCTGCTTGACGCGCTGGACCGCGCCGGCATCCGCACCCGCGAGCTGATCTATGCCAACCGCTTTGGCCAGGTGGTGTGGCGCGAGCTGCGCGGCACCGACGCCGGCCTCGACACGCCGCAATTCT
Source organism: Acetobacteraceae bacterium (assembly GCA_003151425.1). Classification (GTDB taxonomy): domain Bacteria; phylum Pseudomonadota; class Alphaproteobacteria; order Acetobacterales; family Acetobacteraceae; genus Palsa-883. The sequence goes on along the minus strand of PLXO01000110.1, from coordinate 2,539 downwards.
CCATCCACCGCGGCAAGCTGCTCGGCGTGCTGCTGGCGGCCGTGCGCGAGCGGCTCGGCCCGGACGCGGTGCGCACCGGCTGCCGCCTGATCGCCGTCAGCGAACGCCGCGGCAGCATCATCGCCACATTCGAGCAGCGCGACACCGGCGCCGTCGTCGACGCGACCGGCGACGCACTGATCGGCGCCGACGGCATCCACTCCACGCTGCGCGCGCTGTACTATCCGGACGAGGGCCCGCCGGTGTGGAACGGCACTATGCTATGGCGCGGCGCCGCCGAGTGGCCGACCTGGCGCGACGGCCGCACCATGATCATCGCCGGCGGCATGGGCGCGAAGTTCGTCTACTACCCGATCCACGCCGACCCGGCGCGGCCCGACAAGCGGCTGACCAACTGGGCGGTGATGGCCCGCGTCGCCGAGGGCACATCCCCCGGGTCAACCCCCGGATCAACCCTCGGATCAAGTCCGGGGGCGGTGGTCCTGGGGGCGGGGGCGATGGCCGTGGGGGCGGGGCCGCCGCGCCGCGAGGACTGGAACCGCCCCGGGGATCTGGCGGATCTCGAACCACTGGTGCGCGAGCGCTTCCGGCTCGATTTCGTCGACCCGCTGGCGCTGATCCGTGCATCCGGCGAGTTCTACGAATACCCGCTGTGCGACCGCGACCCGCTGCCGCGCTGGTGCTTCGGCCGCGCCACGCTGCTGGGCGACGCGGCGCATCCGATGTATCCGGTCGGCTCCAACGGCGCGAGCCAGGCGGTGCTCGACGCGCGCGCGCTCGCCCGGCATCTGGCGGCAGGCCCGGACGTGCCAACCGCCTTGGCGGCCTACGACGCGGAACGCCGTCCGATGACCGCCGAGATCGTGCTGAACAACCGCAAGGGCGGCCCGGAGCGGGTGATCGACGTGCTGGAAGCTCGCGCGCCGGACGGCTTCGCCGACGTGGAGCAGGTCGCCTCCCACGCCGAGCGCGAGGCGATCGTCCGCGGCTATGCGACAATGGCGGGGTTTGCGAAGGAGCAGATCAATGCGCCGCGATGAGTCGACGAAGACCAGGCTGGCAAGCCGGCGCGCGTTCGGACCGAGGCAAGACGGCACTGTCTGGAGGCCAACGCGGCGCCCCAGGACCCGAACAGCGACGAGGCAGCAGTGATGCGGGAATTGGAAGCCAACCTCGCCGATGAATGGACCTGGGAAAGTCCGAATCCTGCGCTACAGCGCGCGTGAGTGGGGGATCGCGACGGCTCGGCGCAGCCGCGACCGGCTGCTCGATCGCATCAGGGCGGAAGAGGCAGGCCACGCGGTGGGTCATCGACGGCATGATTTGACGCCAAAGGAACCGACGCTATTCCTGGTCGAGCATCCTTGGGTCATCGCTTACCATCCGACGATCCGGCAAATATACCGCGTGCTGCATGGGGCGATGGACTTTCCTGCGTTGTTTTCCCCACCCGATCCAGCGGGCCGGCCCCCGGATCGGTGACACGTGGGGTCATGTCGAAAGAGGAAAACCAACGGAAGAGAAACGAATGACACTGCCGCTCGGCAATCTGCCGGACACGCGCTATCCCGATCCGCGCATCGAGGCGCTGGACACGCGCTTCCGTTACCGCCAGGCCAATGCCGCGATCGAGCGCATCGCCACCGGCTTCCGCTGGGCCGAAGGCCCGGTCTGGTTCCGTGACGGCAACTACTTGATCTTCAGCGACATCCCCAACAACCGCATGCTGCGCTGGCTGGAGGAGGACGGGCACCTTTCGGTGTTCCGCGCACCCTCCAGCTACACCAACGGCAACACCCGCGACCGCGAAGGGCGCCTGATCAGTTGCGAGCACGATACAAGGCGCGTCACCCGCACCGAGCTCGACGGGCGCATCACCGTGCTGCTCGACCGTTACGACGGCAGACCGCTGAACGCGCCGAACGACGTGGTGGTGGCGGCAGACGGCGCGGTGTGGTTCACCGACCCCGGCTACGGGATCGACGGCCCGTACGAAGGCCACAAAGCCGCGGCAGAACTGCCCCACAACGTCTACCGCCTCGATCCGCGCAGCGGTGCGGCTGCGGTGGTGGCGGATGATTTCGCCCGCCCGAACGGCATCGGCTTTTCACCCGACGGGTCGAAACTCTACATCGTGGAGTCCGGCATCACGCACGGCGGCCCATCGCACATTCGCGTCTTCGACGTGGACGGCGCGCGCCTGCGCAACAGCCGCATCTTCGCCGACGATTTCGCCCCTGGCATGACCGACGGGCTGCGCTGCGACGTCGAGGGCAACGTGTGGTGCAGCATGGGGTGGGGCGACCCGGCCGAGGACGGCGTGCGCTGCTACGCCCCGAACGGCGACCTGATCGGCAAGATCCACCTGCCCGAAGGCAGCGCCAATCTTTGTTTCGGCGGCAAGAAGAAAGACCGCCTGTTCATGTGCGCCAGCACCTCGGTCTACGCGCTGTATGTCAACGCCGAGGGCGCGATGGTGCCGTAGCGCCCGCGCAAAGGAAGCAAGGCCAGGGGCTCCGCCCCTGGACCCCGCCAAGGG
>PLXO01000037.1 GCA_003151425.1 Acetobacteraceae bacterium | reverse complement strand
TTCAGGGCGGAGCCCTGACCTTGCTGCGACGGCCCGACTTGCCGTGGTCAGTGAACGCGGCCGGGTTGGTGGGGGCTGTCGAGGCTGAAGGCGGGGATTGTGACGTCGAAGTTCTCGCCGGAGGACGGGACGATCATGTGGTAGGCGCCCGCCATGAATCCGGACGGCGTATCGAGGGGGGTTCCGGAGGTGTATTCGAAGGTTTCGCCGGGTTCGAGCAGGGGTTGTTCGCCGACCACGCCGGCGCCGTGGACGTGCTGGGTGCGTCCGCGCGCGTCGGTGATCTTCCAGGTGCGGCGCAGGAGCTGCACTGCTTCGCGTCCGCGATTTTCGATTCGCACGCGGTACGCCCAGACGAAATGGCTTTCGTCGGGACGCGATTGGTCCGCCAGGAAAAACGAGCGGACAGAGACGCACACCTCGCGCGTGGTCTCTGCGTAATCGGCGTGCGCGACCGGAGTCGCACTGCGCGCACGTGTGGCGCCGGCCGAACGCGCGGCTGCGCGCTTGCCACTCCGGGATTTCGGATCGTCTTCCTGCATGACGCGGCGCGCCTTGCTGCTTGTCTTCAAGGCGATTCAACGCCCAAGGCGCGCGGTTTGTCCAGCCACGGGGCGTATCCCGCTACTCGGCGGCGCGCGCAGCCACCGTGCCGAGACCTTTGAGCGCCTGCGCGAGATCGTGCTTGAGATCCTCCGCATCCTCGAGCCCGACCGACAAGCGGATGACGCCATCGGTGATGCCGAGCTTCGCGCGTTCCTCGGCGCCGATCCGCATATGGGTGGTCGTGGCGGGGTGCGTGGCGAGTGATTTGGAATCGCCGAGGTTGTTCGACACCGCAATGAGCTGGAAGCGGTTCATCACGGTGAAGGCCGCGTTTTTGCCGCCGGGCACCTCGAAGGTGACGACGGTGCCGCCGCCGCTCATTTGCGCGCGGGCCAGTTCGACCTGGGGATGATCGGCGCGCAGCGGATACCAGACGCGGGCGACCTCGGGACGCGCGGCGAGGAAATCGGCAATTGCGAATGCGGAACGACAGCCGGCGTCGATGCGCAGTGGCAGCGTCTCCAGCCCTTTCAGCAGCAGCCAGGCGTTGAACGGCGAGAGGGCCGGGCCGGTGTTGCGGATGAACGGCTGCAGCGTGTCGTTGATCCACTTGCGCGACGCCAGCACCGCCCCGCCGAGCACGCGTCCCTGGCCGTCGATATGCTTGGTGCAGGAATACACCACGACGTCGGCACCGAATTTCATCGGCTGCTGCAACAGGGGCGTGGCGAAGACGTTGTCGACCACGACGATGGCGCCGGCCGCGTGCGCCAGCTCGGCGACTGCCTTCATGTCGACCATTTCCAGCATCGGATTGGATGGCGTTTCGAGCAGCACGAGTTGTGCGGGGCGCGACAGTGCCCGGCGCCATTGGTCGAGATCGCCGCCGTCGACGAATTCCGATATGATGCCGTAACGTGGCAGCAGGGTCGAAACGATCCAGTGGCACGAGCCGAACAGCGCGCGCGAGGCGACCACCCGATCGCCGGTCTTCAGGTGCGACAGCATCGTGGCGTGCACGGCGGCCATGCCGGTTGCGGTGGTGCGGCAGGCTTCGGCGCCCTCAATCAGCGCGAGGCGTTCTTCCAGCATGGTGATGGTCGGGTTGGCGAAGCGGGAATACTGGTAGTGCTCGACGGTGCCGGCGAAGGTGGCTTCGGCCTGCTCGGCGCTGTCGTAGACATAGCCGGAGGTGAGGTAGAGCGCCTCGGCGGTTTCGCCGTGGGCGGAACGATGCACGCCGCCATGCACGAGGCGGGTGGCGGGACGAAGCTTGCTGGGATCGATCGTCTTGTGAGTGGTGGTCATGTGTCTGGGCCCCTTGCTGCGTGGCCCGACCGTTGGAGCAGCCCCGGCCCGAGGGGTATGGCGATGGACCGCAGACTGGCCTCTTTAGCGCGCTTGTTTCACCTCGCCGCAATCCGGCCGGACAAATCACGAGGGGCGGCCCGGGTCGGTTTCCCCGGGGGGCGCCGGGGCGGACCCTAGGCCGGTCAGGATTGCGCCGTCAACCCGGGCTTTCTATAACGGCCCCGGCGCGGGTGTAGTTCAATGGTAGAACGGCAGCTTCCCAAGCTGCATACGAGGGTTCGATTCCCTTCACCCGCTCCAGCGAACCAGGCTTGCCGTGGAAGACGGCAGCCCGACAACGGCGCACCACATCCACATGGGGAAGCGGTATTGGCAATACTGGCCGTGAGGGGGCGCTGGCGCTGCGTGGCGACGTGCAATCTGCAGGCAATCGGCGTAAAATATCATTTGGATCGCGAGCGGGTGACTGGGCATGGATCAGGCAACACCAGGGCGGAAGCGTGCAAGGAGGCGCGGAAGAATGCCGTCCGCGCAGCGCCGCGTGGCTCCTATCCGCGGCATTGTCATTGTAGGTGCCTAAGGCGATGACAAGCCCGGATGTCGATGCGATCTTGCGTGGCGATCCCACCGAAGCCATCGAGGCGGCGAAGCGTATCATTCTCGATGATTCTGTCAGCCCCGACGTTCTGGCTGGCATAGCTGCGGACAAGGACAGGAAAATATGGTCCCGGGTTGCGGCCATATACGCCCTTGGATTCATTGATGATGCGTCGATCTCCGGCGCAGCGCTCGTGGGGATCCTTGCTGACCGGAACGAACCGGAGGAATGCAGGTCTCATGCGGCCGAGGCGCTTGGCCATGTGAAGCACAAGCAGGCGGTGCCAACAATGGAGGCGATTCTTGCGTCGGATGATCCCCCCGATGTCAAAAGCTGGTGCACGTACGCGCTGACCGAAATTGGCGGCAGGCGAGCTCGGGCCATCCTGCAAAAATTCACTGCGTCACACCCGGGCGACCGTCCGGAGAACGAGCCAAGGACGGCACGTCGCAGGTAGCATCGAGTCAACGAGAAGCGTTCAGGCGCGCCGCCTGGGTCAACGCGGCACGAATGGCATGACCCATATCACCCCAGCGCCGCCAGCCGCTCCCACGCCAGCACGCCCAGCACCGCGGCGTTGACCAGCAGCACCGCCGGGGCCAGCGCACGCACGCCGCGATGGAACGCCCGCCCCGCGGCGTGGCCGGCGACGCCGACCGCGACCAGGCTCGGCACTGTACCAAGGCCGAAACAAAGCATCGCCGCGGCGCCGGCGAGCGGCCCACCCGCGGCTGACCCACCGGTCGCCGCGGCGGCGGCCAGCGCGGCATAGAGGAACCCGCAAGGCAGCAGCCCCAGCGTCAGGCCCAACAGCAGCCCGCCCGCCGGTCGCGTGCGGTCGACCCGGGCGGACAGCACCCGGATCAGGCGGATCCAGCCGGCCGGCGCGCGGTCGGTGCCCGGCATCGCCCAAGCGAGGGACGGAGCCAGCCGCCGCAGCGCCTGCCCCAGGAACAGCAGCGCCGCGAACCCCAGCAGCGTGCCCGACAGCCAGCCGAACCAGGGCAGCCGCCCCAACGTCGCGCCACCCTCGCCTGCCAGCGCGCCCAGTCCGGCATAGGTGATCAGCCGCCCCGCGTGGTACGGCAGCAGCAGCGCGCTGCCGAGCCGTTGGCGTTCGCACAGCATCGCGCCCGGCACGCGGGCCAACCGATCCGCCACCTGACCCAGCACGAACGGCCCGCACATCGGCGCGCAGTGCACCACGCTGCCCGCCGCACCCGCGAGCAGCAACCCGAGGTAAATTCCCCCGGCAGCAAGGCCGATATGCAAGCCCCCGCCCAGGTGGCCGCACCACGCCGCCACCGTCTCCAGCGGATTGCCCATGCGGCATCCCATGCGCCGCGCCGGCGGACGGCGGTTTGATTTGGATCAATGTGGCAACGCAGCCCGCTGGGCACGGTCGCGACGGGCCGTCCGTCGGGTGCGCCCAGGGCCCGGATCTCGCGCGGAGCCCAAGGCTTTGGATGGAGCCCGAGACTGTGCGTGGAGCCGAAGACTTTGCGTGGAGCCCAAGACCGTGCGTGGCGCAATGAGAGTGCGGAGCATGAGATGGACATAGAGCCAAGCGACCTGATCGTTGGGCTGATGATGCTGCTGTTCGGCATCGTCGGACTGATCCTGGCCGCCGGCGCAGTCGATGACGAGATGTATGTCTTCGGTCTGTCGCTGTTCGCCTTCGCCTGCCTGTTCATCGTCGGGCAGCTCCGCCACCACTTCGACCGGCGCGACGCCGCACGCGTGGCGGCCCGGGCGGAAGTCGACCGCCATGGGTGACACCGTCGCAAACGCGCTGCGCCCACCGCCGATCGGCTACCGCGCGGCGCCCATCTACAACGAGGCGATCGTCAAGAAATGCGTCATCGCCGCGATGTTCTGGGGCGTGGTCGCGTTCCTGGTCGGCGTCTATATCGCAACCGAACTGGCCTGGCCGCAGTTCAACCTCGGCCTGTCCTATGTCAATTTCGGCCGGCTGCGCCCGGTGCACACCTCGGCGGCGATCTTCGCCTTCGGCGGCTCGGCGCTGATCGGCACCTCGTTCCACGTGGTGCAGCGCACCTGCCGCGCGCGGCTGTTCGGCGGCGACGCGCTGGCGAACTTCGTGTTCTGGGGCTACCAGTTCTTCATCGTCATGGCGGCGCTGTCCTATGTGATGGGGTTCTCCCAGAGCAAGGAATACGCCGAGCCGGAGTGGCACCTCGACCTCTGGCTGACCGTCGTCTGGGTCTGTTACGCGATCGTGTTCATCGGCACGCTGTTCAAGCGCCAGGAAGAGCACATTTATGTCGCCAACTGGTTCTATGTCGCGTTCATCCTCACCATCGCGGTGCTGCATATCGGCAACAACATCAATATCCCGGTCAGCGTCTTCGGCGCGAAGAGCTACGAGATCGCGTCGGGCGTGCAGAGCGCGCTGATCGAGTGGTGGTACGGCCACAACGCGGTCGGCTTCTTCCTGACCGCCGGTTTTCTCGGGATGATGTACTACTTCATTCCGAAAGCGGCGAACCGGCCGATCTACTCCTACCGGCTGTCGGTGGTGCACTTCTGGTCGCTGATCTTCCTGTACATCTGGGCCGGCCCACACCATCTGCACTGGACCGCGCTGCCGGACTGGACGCAGACGCTGGGCATGGCGTTCTCGATCATGCTGTGGATGCCGTCCTGGGGCGGCATGATCAACGGCATCATGACGCTGTCGGGCGCCTGGGACAAACTGCGCACCGACCCGGGCCTGCGCTTCTCGGTCACCGCCGTGGGGTTCTACGGCATGGCCACGTTCGAGGGCCCGGTGATGTCGATCCGCGACGTCAATGCGCTGTCGCACTACACCGACTGGGGCATCGGCCACGTGCACTCCGGCGCGCTGGGCTGGGTGGCGTTCATTACATTCGGCGCGATTTATTACCTCGTGCCCGTATTGTGGAAGCGCAGCGGGCTGTATTCCACCAGGCTGGCGTCGTGGCACTACTGGATCGCCACGCTCGGCATCGTCTTCTACATCACCTCGATGTGGGTTGCCGGCATCATGCAGGGCCTGATGTGGCGCGCCTACGATGCGTTCGGCTTCCTGCAGTACTCGTTCGCCGAATCGGTCGTCGCCGTGCACCCGTACTACGTGATCCGCCTGACCGGGGGCCTGCTGTTCCTCAGCGGCGCGCTGATCATGGTCTACAACCTGATCCAGACCGTGCGCAGCCCGAGCACCGCCGAACACCGCCCGATGGCCCCGGTCGGCCTGGCCCTGGCGGCGGAGTAAGCAGATGTTCATCCGTCAGGATACCATCGAGAAGAACGCCGTCCTGCTGCTGGTGCTGACGCTGCTGACCGTGGCGATCGGCGGCATCGTCGAGATCGTGCCGCTGTTCACCATCGAAACGACGGTGGAGCACGTCAAGGGCATGCGGCCCTACTCGCCGCTGGAGCTGCGCGGGCGCGACATCTACATCAGGGAGGGCTGCTACGTCTGCCACAGCCAGCAGATCCGCGCGCTGCGCGACGAGGTCGAGCGCTACGGCCACTACTCGCTCGCCGCCGAGAGCATGTACGACCATCCGTTCCAGTGGGGCAGCAAGCGCATCGGCCCCGACCTGGCGCGCGTCGGCGGCAAATACTCCAACGACTGGCACTACGCGCATCTGCAGAACCCGCAGGCGCTGGTGCCGGAGTCGCTGATGCCGCGCTACGCGTTCCTGGCCGAGACGAAGCTGCGCATTGATGACATCCAGGCGCGCATGCGGGTGCTGCGGCTGGAGGGCGTGCCGTACACCGATGAGGACCTCGCCGACGCCGCGGCCGATCTTGCGGCGCAGGCGGATCCGCAGGCGGACGACGCGGCGCTGGTCAAGCGCTATCCCAAGGCGAACCTGGTGCAAGGCAACGGTCGTGCCGTTACCGAGATGGACGCGCTGGTGGCGTATCTGCAGATGCTCGGCACGCTGGTCGACTTCGCCGACACCAACAGCGAACGGCTGCAGCAATGACCCTGATGGGGCTGATCGTCTGGCTGATGCGCTACTCCGTCGTCGGTGTGGGGTTGGTGTTCCTGCTGATCCTGCTCACCACCTACTGGCCGGGTCGCAAGGCGCACGTAGAACGGAATGGCCGCATTCCGCTCGAAGACGACCGATAAGGAGAGGTCACAGTGCCGACCAAGATCGAGAAAGACGCGGTCACCGGCCGTGACACCACCGGACATGAGTGGGATGGCGTGAAGGAGCTCAACGTTCCCCTACCGAAATGGTGGCTCTACGTCCTGTACGCCACCATCATCTTTGCGGTGGTGTGGTGTGTGCTGTACCCGTCGATCCCCTATGGCACCGGGTATTTCCACGGCCTGCTGGGCTACTCCCAGCGCAAGGCGGTGGACGCCGACGTCGCGGCGGTGGCGGCGCAGCGCGCCGGTTCGATGGCAAAGATCGAGGCATCGTCGTTCGCCGACATCCGCAAGGACCCCCAGCTTCTGGCGGTGGCGGAAATCGCCGGGCGCATAACGTTCGCGAACAACTGCCAGCCATGTCACGGCGCCGGCGGCGGCGGACAGAAGGGCTACCCCGCGCTCGCCGCGGGCGACTGGATGTGGGGCGGCACACTGGAGGCGATCCAGCAGACCGTCACCCACGGCATCCGCAGCGGCGATCCCGACGCGCGCAACAGCGCGATGCCGCGCTTCGGCGTCGACGGCATGCTGAAGCCCGAGGAGATTCAGCTTGTCGCCGACTACGTAATGACTCTGTTCGGCAAGCCGGAGGCCGGCAAATCCGAGTCTGATGTGCCAGGCATCGGCAAACCGGCGGCTGACCAATCGGCGTCCGAGAAAAACGTGGCCGCGGGCAAGGCGCTGTTCGAGACGAATTGCGCGGCCTGTCACGGCGACGCCGGCCAGGGCAATCGCGATTTCGGCGCGCCGCGCCTCGCCGCGCGCATCCATCTGCGCGCCAACACGCGTGAGGACGTGGTGGCCCAGGTCACCAACCCACACATGGGCGTGATGCCGAACTGGAACCAGCGGCTCGACCCGGCGACGATCAAGAGCGTCACGCTCTACGTGCATTCGCTGGGCGGCGGCGAGTAGGCGAGCCGGGTAGAGGACGGTCACGCCGGTGTCGCGCATCAGCAAGGCCGATCGGCAACTGCAGTTGCAGCAGGAGGCGGCAGGTCAGCCCCTGTATGCCAACCGCGTGCGGGTGTATCCGAAATCGGTGCACGGCCCAGTGCGCCGGTTCAAATGGGCGGTGCTCATCTTCTGCCTCGGCCTTTACTATCTGCTGCCCTGGCTGCGCTGGCATCGCGGGGTGACCGAGCCCGATCAGGCGGTGCTGCTGGATCTGTTCCATGAGCGATTCTATTTCTTCAACCTGAAGTTCTGGCCGCAGGACATCTATTACCTGACCGGCCTGCTGATCATGGCCGCGGTCGGGCTATTCCTGGTCACCAGCCTGGCCGGCCGCGTCTGGTGCGGCTACACTTGTCCGCAGACCGTGTGGACCGATCTGTTCATGTGGGTCGAGCGGGTGATCGAAGGCGACCGCAACGAACGGATGAAGCGCGATGCGGCGGCGGCCAGCCTCGACACGGTCTGGCGCAAGGCGGCGAAACACGCGATCTGGCTGGGCATCGCGTTCTGGACCGGCGGCGCCTGGATCATGTACTATGTCGACGCGCCGACGGTGACGGTGGAATTCTGGACCGGGACCGCATCGAAGGAAGTCTATTTCTTCACCTTTCTGTTTACCGCCACCACCTATCTGCTGGCCGGCTGGGCGCGCGAGCAGGTGTGCACCTACATGTGCCCGTGGCCGCGCTTCCAGGCGGCGATGCTGGATGAGCAGAGCCTGACCGTCACCTATCAGGGCTGGCGCGGCGAGCCTCGGCAGCGCGGCCGGCGCCTGCTTGGCGATGCCGGCGGCGACTGCATCGATTGCGGCCTGTGCGTCAGCGTCTGCCCCACCGGGATCGACATCCGCGACGGCATCCAGATGGAATGCATCAATTGCGGCCTGTGCATCGATGCCTGCAATCACGTGATGTCGGTGGCCCAGCGGCCGAGATTTCTGATCACCTGGGCCACGCTGGCCGACCAGGCGGCGAAGGCGCGCGGGGAACATCCCAAATTCCGTTTCTTCCGGGTGCGCACCATCATCTATCTGTCCGCGCTGCTGCTCGCGGTGTTGGTGATGGGCGTGGCACTGGCCACCCGCGCCGAGCTCGGCCTGGCGGTGCTGCACGACCGCGCGCCGCTGTTCGTGCGGCTGGCGGACGGCGACCTGCGCAACGGCTACACGGTGAAGATCGCCAACATGGCCGACACCCAGGTGCTGTTCGAGCTGAACCTGGACGGGATGCCGGGCGCCGTGCTGACCGAGGCCAACGAAGGGCTCGGCCCCGCGGTGCAGCTCGGCCTGCCGGTCAATGCAGACAGCGTCGGGACGTTTCGCGTGATGGTCAGCGGGCAGCCGGCCGCACTGAAGGCTGGCTCCCAGCCGATCGCCTTCGTCTTGAGCAACACTTCCACCGGCGAGCACACCGTGTACCGCTCGGTGTTCATGGGGCCGCCGGGCTACGCCGGCAACGACTGAGCGGACCGGCAACGCTTGAGCGGAGCGGCAACGACTGAGCGGACCGGCAACCAGTGAGCGGGAAAGAGCGTGCGATGAGCTTCATGGAATCCGTTCCGCCTGTGGGAACGCCCGGCCCCGGCAGCGCCGCGACACCGCCGCGCCGCTCGGCATGGCGCTGGTTCCCCTTGTGGGTCGCGCTGTCGCTGCTGGTGGTGATCATCGTCAACGGCGGCATGATGTGGGCGGCGCTCAGCACGTTCCCCGGCGCCGCGGGCTCGGATGGATTCGATCTGTCCAATAACTACGACAAGGTGCTCGATCGGGTGGCGCAACAGGCAGCGCTCGGCTGGACCGTGCAGGCAAGCGTGGCTGCCGATGCCCATCCGTTGATCGCACTGACCGACCGCGCCGGCGCGCCGCTCGCGGGCGCACGCATCCGGGCTCGCGCGGAACGGCCGATCGGCCCGGCCGATGCGACCTTGCTCACCTTCCAGGCCAGCGGCGACGGAAACTACCGCGCGGCGCAGGCGTTGCCGATGCCGGGGCAGTGGGATCTGCTGATCTCCGCCGGCGTCGACGGCAAGACCGTGAGCACGACGCGGCGCGTGATCGTGCGGTGACCGTCGTCGCCGCGAGCGCGCGTCTCGCGGCTGCGACCGCGTCCGACACCCCAACGGCCGCCGCCGCATCCGGAACGATATGCGTGCATTGCGGCCTGCCCGCGCCGGCGCGACGGCGCTTCTGCTGCCCGGGCTGCGCCGCCGCCTACGCAACGATCGAGGGCCTCGGCCTGGGTCGCTATTACGCCAGCCGCGTGCTGGATCCGGCCCAGCGACCGCCGCGGCCGGAGGCGGACACGCGCTGGGACCTGGCACGCCATGTCGTGTCGCAGCCGGACGGAACGCACGCGCTGACATTGGCGATCGACGGGCTGCAATGCGGCGCCTGCGTCTGGCTGATCGAGCAGGTGCTGGCACGCGAGCCGGACGTGATGCAGGGCCGCGTCAACATGACCACGCGCCGGCTGCGCCTGGTCTGGCGTGGCGGCGAAGCGCGCGCCGCGGCGCTGGTGGCGCGGATCGAGGCGCTGGGCTACCGACTGGTGCCGTTCGACGCGACGCTGCTCGGTCAGGCGCAGGACGCGACCGGGGCGGCGCTGCTGCGCGCGCTGGCGGTCGCCGGATTCGCCGCGGGCAACGTCATGCTGATCTCGATCGGCATCTGGGCCGGGCTTGGCGACACGATGGGGCCGGCGACGCTGGCGCTGATGCACTGGGTCTCAGCGCTGATCGCGATGCCCGCGATCGCCTATGCCGGCCGGCCGTTCTTTGCCTCCGCGCTGGCCGCGCTGCGCCACGGCCGCACCAACATGGACGTGCCGGTCAGCCTGGGCGTGCTGCTGGTGACCGCGATGAGCCTGGTCGCCACGATCACCGGCGGCGCGCATACTTATTTCGACTCCGCGATCACCCTGGTGTTCTTCCTGCTGATCGGCCGCGTGCTGGATCACCGCGCCCGCGGCCAGGCGCGCGCCACCGCCGAGCAGTTGCTGGCGCTGCGTGCCACCGACGTCGCCGTGCTGCTGGCCGACGGCAGCACGCAGCGGCGGGCACAGGAGAGTGTGGCGCACGGTGATCGCGTGCTGGTGGGGATGGGTGAGCGCATCGGTGTCGACGGGATCCTGCAACGCGGCGAGTCCTTGCTGGACGCCAGCCTGGTGACCGGGGAGAGCTTGCCGGTGGCTGCCGCACCGGGCACCGCCGTTTTCGCCGGCACGCTCAATCTGGGCGCGCCGATCGTCGTGCGCGCGACCGCCGCCGGCGCCGCGACGCTGCTGGCCGAGTGCGTGCGGCTGATCGAGGCGGCGGAGGCGCGCCGCTCGCGTTTCGTGGTGCTGGCCGACCGCGTGGCGCGGCGCTATGCCCCCGCGGTGCATCTGACCGCTCTCGGAACGTTCCTGTTCTGGTATTTCGGCCGCAGCGTCGGGGTGGAGCAGGCTTTGCTCACGGCCAGTGCGGTGCTGATCATCACCTGCCCCTGCGCGCTGGCTTTGGCGGTGCCGGCGGTGCAGGTGATCGTGACCTCGCGGCTGTTCCGCGCCGGGGTGCTGCTGAAATCGCCGACCGCGCTGGAGCGGCTGGCGACGGTCCGCACGGTGGTGTTCGACAAAACCGGGACGCTGACCGAGCCGACGCCTGGCCTGGTGAACGCCGCGGCGATCGATCCGGCGGCGCTGCGTCTGGCGGCCTCGATCGCCGCGTGCAGCCGGCATCCGCTGGCCCGCACGCTGGCCGCGGCGGCGGGTGCGGTGCCGGCGGCACAGGTGGCGGCGACGGCGATGGCGACGGAGCAAGTGACGACGGAACATGTGACGACGGAACATGTGACGACAACGGAACAGGTAACGACGACGGAATATGTGACGGCGGAACAGGTGACGGCGGAACAGGTGACGACGGAACATGTGACGACAGCGGAACATGTGACGACGGAACAGGTGACGGCGGCGGAACAGGTGACGGAGCATCCCGGCCTGGGACTCAGTCTGGCCACGGCGGCCGGCGAGGTGCGGCTGGGCAGCCGGACATTCTGCGGCGATGCGGCCGCGCCGCCGTCCGCCTCGCCCGAGCTGTGGCTGGCGCGGCCCGGGCAGGCGCCGGTGCGCTTTGCGTTCGACGAACGGCCGCGGTGCGATGCGCGGGAGACGATCGAGCGACTGCGTCGACTCGGGCTGCGGATCGAGCTGCTGTCGGGCGATCGGCGCGACGCGGTGGCGCGCGTGGCCGGAGAGCTTGGGATCAGTGACTGGCGGGCGGCGTGCTCCCCGGTCGAGAAGGTGGCGCGGGTCGAGGCTCTGGCCGCGCGCCACGGTGTGCTGATGGTCGGTGACGGGCTGAACGACGGCCCCGCGCTGGCCGCGGCGACGGTGTCGGTTTCGCCGGCCTCGGCGGCGGATCTCAGCCAGACGGTGGCCGACGTGGTGTTCCAGGGCGCACGGCTGGCGCCGGTGGCGGTGGTGGTCCGCGCGGCGCGCCGGGCGCGGGCGGTGATGCGGCAGAATTTGGCGCTGGCGATCGGCTACAATGCGGTGATGGTGCCGCTGGCGGTGGCGGGCTGGGTGACGCCGTGGCTGGCGGCGGCGGCGATGTCCAGCTCCTCGCTGCTGGTCATGGCAAACAGCTTCAGGGCGGCCCGCGGAGAACGGCCATGACGGTGATCCTGCTGCTGCTGGCGGTCAGCCTCGTGCTGGGGGCGTGCGGGTTGGCGACGTTTCTGTGGTGCCTGCGCCGCGGACAGTACGACGACATGGAAGGTGCCGCCAACCGCATCCTGTTCGACGACGAACCGCCGGGTGAACGAACGAAGGTCAGGGGGAAGCCGGGGCCTGCCCAGGTGAACCGGGCTGAGTAGTTTCCGAGTCTATATTCGCTGGACCGAGGTCGGGTACTGTCGCATCGACGAGATGAAGCGCCCAGAAGGCGAATCTCCATTTTGCCTCGGCTCGCCAGGGTTGGATCGAGCGAGGTTCTTGCGTGGACGACGGTCGCGGGGGCGAGAGCCACGACAATGTGCCAAGAGACCGGATGTAATCGAGCGCTGCCCCGGTTGGACGGGGATGCCGGTGCGACTGACGGAAGGTCATGCGCCCGACATGACAGGTTCTTGCCACCGGTCCACGCCCTCTACGGGACGATCAAGGCCGATCCCGACCGGCAGGCACCCAAGGCCGGCAGACACCGGCCATCCTGCAGGAATTACCCACGAGAGCGTCAACAAACGGAGAGACAGCGACATGGACAAGGATCGTATCGCCGGCGCGGCCAAGCAGGCCAAGGGCGCCGTCAAGGAAGCGGCCGGCAAGGCCCTGGGTGACAGCAAGCTGACCGCCGAAGGCAAGAGCGACAAGGTCGAAGGCAAGATCCAGAACGCCGTCGGCGGCTTGAAGGATGCGGTGAAGGATGCGGTGAAGAAGTAGTGCCGCGCGGGAATGCCCGGGCCAGGATCGACGCTGGCTTCGGGCGCTTCCGGTGCGCATGATCAATCAATTGAAAGGAACGGCTATGACACGTTCGCGTGCACTTCTGGCGAGTGCTGCCGTCATAGCGGCAGCGCTGAGCGGACCAGCCTTTTCGCAGGGTACGCCGCAGACGCTGTCCCTGATGAAGGTCGATCCGACGACGCTGGCCTCGGGCTACCGGACCTCCAAGGTGGTAGGCAGCACCGTCTACAACGAGGCCAATCAGGCAGTGGGAACGATTGACGATCTGATCGTCACCCCCAAAGAAACGGTGCCCTTCGCGGTGCTGTCGGTCGGCGGCTTTCTGGGCATGGGCACGAAATACGTCGTGGTGCCCTACAACTCACTCGAAGTGCGCGACAAGCGGATGGTACTTCCCGGCGCCACCAAAGACTCGCTGAAGAGCCTGCCGGAATTCAAGTACAGCACCAGCCCCTGACCGATAGCGGGGAGCTGGGCTGGGGTGTGCTTGCCGCGTGGCATGGCTGTAACGATCCTGCGCCAGCCGACCACCCGTGCCGTAGCCGGCGACCGCGTCGAGCCACGCCGTGGCGTCCACCAGTCCGTGGTTGGTGCTGGCGTTGTCACCTCATAAACGGTTCAACCGGAGTGCGATGAATGAATAAAACCAGTATCGAAGACCGGGCCGAGGGCGTCGCGGGCGAAACCGGGGCTGCCGTCGGGGCTCTTGCCGGTCATGCCAAGACCCAAGTGGAGGAGTTGGCGAACCAGGCGACTGCGGCGGCAGGACATGCTTATGGCCAGGCTCGAGACCAGGTGCGTGGAGCGGCGGCGACCGTTGCCACTTCCGTTGAGCAGCAACCCCTCGTCACGCTGCTGGCCGTTGGACTTATCTGCGGCGCAGTTGGCTTTCTGCTGGGGCGACGCTGACGTTGGGGCTGACGCTGATCGCGCCGCACTGCCACGCCGACGTTCCGATCTGAATCGTATCAAGCAATGGAGATGACCATGGGCCGCGGAATTCTGCTTTACCTTCTGGGCGTGCCGATCCCAATCATCATTCTCCTCGCGCTGCTCTGGCACTGACCGGACAGGAGCAGGAACATGTCAGAAGCTTCCATGGCCGGCACAGCCGTCGTCTATGTTGAAGACAGGGCAGAAGACAGGCCCCCGCTTGAGGCTTCGACCTCGGGCGTTGCGTGGCCGGCCATCGTCGGCGGTGCGTTTGCGGCAGTCGCGCTGTCGCTGATCCTTCTGGCGCTCGGATCGGGCCTGGGCCTTGCTTCGGTGTCGCCCTGGTACAACGCCGGAGTCTCGGCGACGACGTTCACCGTGACGACGGCGGTGTGGCTGATCGTCGTGCAATGGCTGGCATCCGGCCTGGGCGGCTACCTCACCGGCCGGCTGCGGACCAAGTGGGTTGGCCTGCACACGCATGAAGTGTTCTTTCGCGACACGGCCAACGGCTNNCTTTCCTTGCCTCGGCAGCATCCTCCGTGGTGAGCGGGACCGCCACCATGGTCGCCGGCGTGGCATCCGGTGCCCCCGCGGGTGCAAGCCAAGGGGTACCCCAGGCGGCAACACCATTGGGCGGCGCGCTTGCGGACCCGACGGGGTATTTCGTCGACAGCCTCTAT
>PLXO01000246.1 GCA_003151425.1 Acetobacteraceae bacterium | reverse complement strand
GCACCTGCTCGGCCATGCTCATCGCCGCGAACGGCGCGATCCATTGCAGGCCCAGCGCAGCCGAAGCGGCGGCGGCGACGAAGATGCAGCGATTTGGCGCACCGTGCCGGCGCACCGCGTNNTCGCCGATGATCAGCTCGCGCTGGCCACGGCCGAGCGGAAACAGCGCGTCGATCACCAGGATGCCGGTCTGCACCGGTTCCGTCACAAGCGCGCGGTCGACGATATCGGGCGCCGGCTGCTCGATTGGCGCGTGACGCGCGGCGGCGATCGGCGGGCCATCGTCCAGCGGCCGGCCAAGCGGATCGACCACGCGGCCGAGCAGCGCGGGCCCGACCGGGACGCGCACCACGTCGCCGGTGCCGCGCACCTCGCTGCCGGCGCCGATGCCTTGCTCCGGGTCGAGCAGCACGCAGCCGATGCTGTCGCGATCCAGCGTCTGGGCGAAGCCGAACTGGCCGGTGCCGAAGCGGAGTAGCTCGTCGAGGCGGACCCGCTTCAGGCCGGCGACCTGAGCGATACCGTCGCCAATACTGCTGACGCGGCCGATCGTTTCGATCTCCGGTGCCAGCTCGGTGGCGGCGACGCGCGCTTGGGCGCGGGCCAGCCAGGCGTCCGGGTCAACGGGCATTTTCCGGCTCCGCGGTCAGTTCGCCGGCGATCCGATCGAGATCCGACCGCCAGCAGTTGCGGATCCGTGTGTGCGGGCCGCGCAGCTCGATCCCGCCGAGCAGATCGGCATCGACCCGATAGGTTGGCGCGGGGCGCGTGCCGAGCGCCTGGGTCAATGCCGACCCGATCGCCGCCTGGCTGGCGGCATCGAGCGGAGCGGCGGTGAGCACTTCGAGCTGGTCAGACGCCGCGGCAAGGTCCTGACGCTCGGCGTCCGGCAGGGTGGCAAGGTCGTCGGCCAGCATGCGGGCGAAGGCCAGGGTGATTGCCGCGGGCGGCAGACGGGCCAGCAGCCGGCGGGCAATATCGACCGCCAGCGTGCAGGCACGCGCCTCCAGGGCGAGCTGAGATTGGGCGCGTTCGCGGGCCAGTGCCGCCGCGGCATCCGCCTGCGCCTGCGCCAAGTCCGCGTGCGTCTGCGCCAGTTGCGTTGCGCGCTCGGCCTCGGCGTCCTGTCGTGCGGCGGCGCGCAGGTGGGCGGCTTCCGCGGCAAGACCCGCGCGCTGCTGCGCGATCTCGTCCGCCGCCGCCTGGGCCTTGGTGCGCGCGGCTTCGGCGTCCGCCAGCAGCGCCTCGGTCGCCTGGCGCCGCTGCACGACGATCGCCGCGATCGGGCGGAACAGGAAGCGCGCCAGCAGCCAGACGAGAACCAGGACGTTGATCGCCTGCAGCCCGAGCGTCCACAGGTCGATATGCATGGCTCAGTGCACGAACGGATTGGCGAACAGCAGCAGCAGCGCAATGACCAGGCAATAGATCGCCATCGTTTCGATCATCGCCAGGCCGACGAACAGCGTGCGCGACAGCGTCGCCGCGGCCTCGGGTTGGCGGGCGATGGCGTCCAGCGCCGCGGCCACCGCGCGCCCTTCGCCCAACCCCGGCCCGATGGCACCCAGCCCGACCGCCAGGGCGGCGCCGAGCACGCTTGCGACCTCGATCCAGTTCATGGGTTTGCCTCGTTTGGTTGTGGCGTCTCGCCGATCGCGCCGCCGATAAACACGGTGGCCAGCGCACTGAAGATGTAGGCCTGGATTGCGCCGGTCAGCAGCTCCAGCGCCATCAGCGGCACCGGCACCAGCAGGCCGGTGAGCGACAGCACGATGCCGATGACGAACACGCCGCCCATCACGTTGCCGAACAGCCGCACCAGCAGGGAGAAGGAGCGGGTCACCGTCTCGACCAGGTTGAGCGGGGCCATGAAGATGGTGGGTTCCGCGAAGCCGCGCAGATAGCCACCCAGTCCGCGGGCGCCGATGCCGAACCACAGCATCGAAACGAAGACGATCAGCGCCAGGGCGGCGTCGGTCTCCAAATGCGCGGTCGGCGGTTCGACGCCGGGGATCAGTGACGACCAGTTGGCGGTGAGGATGAACAGCAGCAGCGTGCCGATCAGTGGCAGGAACGGCTCCGGCGCGGCGCGCAGTGTCTCGCGAATCTGCGTGCCGATGGCGACGACCACCATTTCCAGCACGGCCTGCGCAGTGGTGGGGCGCAGCGCAAGGCGGTGCGTCAGCAGCCAGCTTCCGCCGGCGAGAAATGCCATGATGCCCCAGGTGGTGATCACCGGCGTGGTGATCGGCACCGGACCGAGGCTGAAGATGATGGGCATGGTCAGCGGGGACTCGGTCATGGCCCGGCGGCCTTCGCGTTGCGCGGCGTGGCTGGTGGGGCAGGTCCGCGCATCGACGATGTCACAATGAAACGGGCGATCATCACGCCGAGCGCGGTGACCAGCAGCGGCAGCGCGCCGAGCCAGGCCGCGAGGACCAGCACTGCGGCCAGGGCCGCCAGGCGCAGGAGCTGCACGCCGATTGCGCGCAACGCGCCGCCGGTGATGAACAGGTGCGTGTTCCAGTGCAGCAGGCGGAAATGCAGCAGGCCGGCCGCGATGCCGAGGGCGAAGCAGCCGGCATCCAGCAGCGCGCTCATCTTGTCTGCATCCAGCGCAAGGCCGACCAGCAGCCCAGCGCAAGGCCGAGCAGCAGCAGCGGGCCGGTCCAAAAGATCCCGGTGCCGAACCGATGATCCACCCAGCGGCCGGCGAACGTCCCAAGCAGCGTCGGCAATACGATGATCCAGCCGAGGATGCCGATCTGTGCCACCTGGCGCGCGAGGGTGGGTTCGCCCTCGCGCAGCCAGTGCCAATGCCGCGTGCGATGCTGCCGGACCGAGCGCAGCAGGTCGTCGTTGTCTTCGGTCATGAGGTCAGCTCCGGCCCGGCCGGCCGCAACGCCGCGATGATCTGGCGGATCGCCGCCATGTGCAGGCGCGTCGCTGCGGTGCGCTCGGTGCGTTCGGTCTCCAGGTCGGCGCGGAAGCGGGCGAGCACGATGTGTTCGAGCTGGTCAAGGTCGTCGCCAAGCTGGGCCTGCCGGGTGGCGATGGCGATTTCGCTGCCGCCGCGCACCGACAACACGCCGCGACGCACCGCGCAACAGCCCAGGCGCCCGTCGGCGTGGTACCATTGCACGACCGAGATGGTCAGCGCGGTGAGCAGGTCAGCGTGGCGGTCGAGGATGCCGAAGCTGCCGCTGGCGTCCTCGGCGCGGACCGAGACGATGTCGGCATGGTCCGCCACGACGGAGGTGGGATCGGTGATCAGCAGGCGCATGGGTGTTGCCAATCGGGAGGCGCCGGTTTGGTCCCCGTCGTCATGCCGGCGAAGGCCGGCATCCACGGCTCGCCTTCGTGCCGCAAGCAAAGTCGTGGATGCCGGGCCTTCGCCCGGCATGACGGGAAACAAGGTGCCATGCCCCCCCTCACGTCCCTGCCCTCGCCTGCTCGCTAGACCGGGCCTCGGCCAGATCGCCAATCAGAAACAGCGAACTTTCCGCCCACCCATCTGCCTCGCCGTCCAGAATCGCACGGCATCCGGCCAGCGTGTCCGCCAGCTTTACCGACCGCCCGGCATGCCCGGTGAATGCCTCCGTCACCTGGAACGGCTGCGTCAGGAACCGCTGCAGCCGCCGCGCCCGCGCAACAATCCGCCGATCCTCCGCGCCCAGCTCCTCCACCCCAAGCAGCGCGATCACGTCTTGCAATTCCCGATACCGCGCGATCGCCTCCCGCACCCGTTCCGCGATCGCATAGTGCGCCGCGCCCACCACCGTCGGGTCCAAAAGGATCGACGACGACGCCAGCGGATCGATCGCCGGGTACATCCCCTCGGCCGCCATGCCGCGCGACAGCACGAGCGAACTGTCCAGATGCGCCGAGATTGCCGTCACCGCCGGGTCGGTAAAATCGTCCGCCGGCACATACACCGCCTCGATCGCGGTGATCGCCGCGCCGGCCACCGAGGCAATCCGCTCCTGCAGCGCAGCAACCTCGGTGGCCAGCGTCGGCTGGTAGCCAACACGCGACGGCAGCCGCCCCAACAGCCCCGACACCTCGCTGCCCGCCTGAACGAAGCGGAACACATTGTCCATCAGCAGCAGCACGTCCTGGTGCCGCGCGTCGCGGAAATACTCGGCGACCGTCAGCGCCGACAGCCCGACCCGCCAGCGCGCGCCCGGCGGCTCGTTCATCTGCCCGAACATCAGCACGGTGCGCGCCAGTACGCCGGACTCGCGCATGTCGGTCAGCAGCTCGTGGCCCTCGCGCGAGCGTTCGCCGACGCCGGCGAACACCGAAATCCCCTGGTAGCGCTGCACCATGGCGTGGATCAGCTCCATCACCAGCACGGTCTTGCCGACGCCGGCACCGCCGAACATCGCTGCCTTGCCGCCGCGTGCCAGCGGGCACAGCAGGTCCAGCACCTTGATCCCGGTCTCGAACACCGTGCGCGAGGCGGTCTGCGCCGCCAGCGGCGGCGCCGAGCGGTGGATCGGCCAGCGCGGCGTGCCCTCCGGCAGCGCCATGCCGCGATCGCGCACCGTGCCCATCACATCCAGCAGCCGGCCGAGCACCGCATCGCCGACCGGAACCGTGATCGGCTCCCCGGTCGCGCGCACCGCAACGCCGCGCGCCAGTCCTGCGGTGTCTTGCATCGCGATCGCGCGCACCGTTGTTGCATCGAGATGGCTCTGCACCTCGGCGATCAACGGCGCCGGACGGTCCCACTCGATGCGCAACGCCGTCTCGATCGCCGGCAGCGCCGCCGTCCCAAAAGTGACGTCCAGCACGGCACCGCGCACCGCAACGACGCGGCCCGCCGCCGGATCAGAGCAGCTCGGACAAGGCATCCGGCGTCCGCGCGATGGCCCGCACCAGATCGGCGCGCGCGACAACGCCCACCACCTTGCCGTCGCGCAGCACCGGCACGCGCTTGATCCGGTGCCGCATCATCAGATCGGCGATCTCGCGCGCCGACACGCGCTCCGTGACGCTGATCACCGGCGTGGTCATCAGATCCCTGGCGCGGCGCTGATCTTCGCGCACGTAAGCGAGGAATTCCGGCGCCAGTTCGGTGCCCTCGGCGAGCATCCGCAGCCACCACGTCCGCCGGGTTGCGGTTTCCGTGCCGAACGGCCGCATCAGATCGCCCTCGCTCAACATCCCGAGCAGCGTGCCGTCGGCGTCGCACACCGGCACCGCACTGATGTGGTTGTCGTCGAGCAGCCGCGCGACCTTCGCCACCGTATCGTCAGGCCCGGCACTGACGACGTGGGTGGTCATGATACCGGCAGCATCGATTGGCATGGCGGGCCCTTTCTGATGTCCAGTCCGCCACCTACACCTGCATGCCGCGGGCCTCGCCGCATTGATTCACGTCAACCGGCGCGCATGATGGACAATCCGCCGCGGTCGAAAATCGCTCACGTGCCATGCGCTCGGGGAAAGCTGCCTTAACGTCCACGAGCGCCTCGTTGCGACGGGTCGTGATGACACGGTCGCGCTCGGTCAGCAGATCGACCAGCAAGATGGGAGCCCGGCGCGCCGCAGCGTCGTGGCGACCAGGATGTTGCGGCGGCTGAGGCGACTGCTGCCGCTGCCGTGGGCGAACACCACAGATCCCTGCGCTAGGCCCGCGAGCAAGCTGAGCATCCCCTCGCCACCATGCGGCGGAAGAGGGATACCGACTGGCTCCGGTATGCCGTGGAGGTCATCCTCGCTGGTCCCTGCCGTGCGAGCAGGGAACGACGGGCCGCCAGCAGCCCAATGTCGGACAACAAACGCAATTCGGTGGTCCGCTCCGCCACCCCAGCTAACTTCATCGGTACCCGCGGAGGTTGCCGCTCAGCGGGCCATCAGCACCGGCAGTTCCGCCGCTTGCAGGACACGCCGTGTGAATCCGCCGAGTACTACTTCTCGCATCCGGCTGTGGCCATAGCCACCCATGACCAGCAGATCGGCACCGAACTCGGCTGCGGCCTTCAGCAAGATATCCGCCGGTTCACCTCCGGACGCGGTCAGACACTGCACGGTAGTAGCCCGGTTGTGCCAGGCCAGCGCGTGCCGCAGCCGTTCACAGGCTGCGGCGTCCGTTCTTGTATCCTCTACCACCGACAGGATGATAACCTGTTGCGCCATGCGGAGGAGCGGCAATGCCGCGGCGATGGCGCTTGACGCTTCCGCTGTGTCCTTCCACGCAATTGCGACGGTCTGGCCTATTTGCGCGGGCGGCAGGGCCGGCAAAATCAGAATCGGCCGCCCAGTCTCCATAAGGGCCGCGTCCACCACGTCCATCGACACGCGACCGTGTTCCCGCACGCAACCAAGCAGCGTCAGGTCCGCGACGCGGCCGTGCACCGCCACCCAGTGCGCTTCTTCCCCGTGTTCGACTCGCCATTCGGCAGATGGCGAGGCATCCAGCGGTGTTGTGGACATTGTGATCGCTTGGCGGACACAGAAGTCCTGCACGGCTTCCTTCGCCTTATCGTGCCGGGTGAGTGCCTCCTGCTCCAGCCACGCGATGAATTCTGCGACTCCCGCACCGGCGCCGTATTCCGCTGACCCGACGGGAATCGCTAGCTTCCTCACGTCCGGCTGTACATGCAAAAATGCGATGTGCGCCGCGTGAATCCGTGCAAGGGTCAGTGCGGTTCGGAAGACCGGCATATCGGTCTCTCGGCCCGTCGCCTCAACAAGGATATACCTAAACATCGCTTCCTCCATTAGGTTGGAATGATCTAGCGGCCCGGCTGCTGCACGTAGTACGAATGGGAAGCTCTACATTGCCCGGACCAAGCCGACCGCCCGGGATGCTGCACGGACTCTTGGCATCCCGCTGAACGGCATGCTGCCAGGCGCACGAGTCACCGCGGTTCTAGGTGATGTCGATGAGTGCGCTGAATTTTTGGTTGCTTTTGCTGTGTCATGTCCCCACCGACCTGCGTAAACTCCTGATAGTACTTGTCCAAGATCGCGCTCACCACCTCTCCGATCCGCGCGTAATCCGCGTCGCGCAGGTTCGCGAGCGAGACGCGCGCCGAAGGATGCAGAGTTCCAAAGCCCTGGCCTGGAAGGAGAACTAGCCCGCCCTCGTCCGCAAGCCGTGCGAGCGGCTCCGTCGGCTCCTTGCTGGCGAGCAGCCAATCGGCGAAAGCGCGTCCGTGCCGTTGCTCTCCCAGCGCCTCCAGGTCAATGAGCGTATAGTAGTCCACCGCATTGACATCGTCGCCGCGGTCGACACCGACGCGCCGGTAGAGGTTGTGATAGCGCTGCCGAATGATGTGCTTCATCTCGGCTTTGTACTCGTCCGGTTCATCGATCAGCGCGAACAGCGAAAACAGCGTCATCTGGACCTGCTGCGGGCAGGAGAGGCCCGCGACATGGTTCAATCCGACGGCGCGGCTGTCGGCGACCAGCCGGTCGATGAACTTCAGCTTTCGGGGTACGGCAACCAGGCTCTTGTATCGGTCATCGAGTGCCGCAAGGTCGGACCGCGGCAGCGCCGCAAGCCGCCGGTCGAGCACGTTGTCTTCATGCAGCGCGATAACGCCCAGGCGCCAACCCGTGGCGCCGAAATACTTAGAGTAGGAGTATGCGAGGATGGTGTTGTGCGGGCATGCCGTGAACAGCGAAACGAAGTCATCGGCAAAGGTGGCGTACACGTCGTCGGTCAGAATGATGAGATCGGGCCGCCGCTCCGCAACCAGACGGGCGATCCTGGCAAGCCGGTCATCGCTGATCTTGACCGAGGTCGGATTGCTAGGGTTGACCAGGAAGAACGCCTTGACCTTCGGGTCCAGCAGCTTGTCGATCTCGCGATCGCGGTATTGCCATCGGTTCTGCTCATCCGCCTCGAGCAGAATCTCGACAAGCTGATAATCACCGAGCTGGGGGATCTCGATGTAAGGGGTAAAGATGGGTATGCCGAGGGCAATGGAATCGCCCGGCGCGATCAGCCGATTCTCGCGCAGCGTGTTGAAGACGTAGGTGATCGCGGCGGCACCGCCTTCGGTCGCGAACAGGTCGACCTTGCCGGAGATCGCTCGCCCTGCCGTCATCTCCTTGAGCAGGTACTGGCGGACGATCGCCTCGCAATGGAGGAGCATGCGGGGAGGCACCGGGTACTGACAGCCGAGAATCGACTCGACCAGTTCATAAAGGACGCCGTCCGCCGGCAGGCCGAGCGCATCCCGCGCATAGGACAGGGCCGCCTTGAGGAACGCCGCTCCGGTCGACCCACCGTGCCGCGCCAGGAAGACCTCGAAGCGCGACTCCATGCCGGCCCGCTCCGGCAAGCCGCCCACCCCCTGCCGCAGGTAACCATAGAACCGCTCGGCCTCCTCCATGGCGAACTGACCAAGCGTGAAAAAGCCGTGCCGGGGGATGGTTGCGAGCCAATTCGGATTGCCGCGGCCGGCATTGAGCATCGTCCGTTCGGCGTGACTGGACGCGAGCTGGATCAGTGTGTCCTTGAGCTCGAACGGGCTCAAATTGGCGAGCTGTGCGAGATTGGCGTACTCCATCTTATGCCTCCTCGTCCCTCGACTGTCCCGGCGTTGTCCCTGGCGCTGCCGGGCCGCCAGCGTCAGCTCGTGACATGCCAGCGCGCTCGATTCCCCTCCCGGAACGGTGGCACCTTGCGTCTTGCCCGCCGCATCCACAGGCGCCGCTCTGAGTCCGCAGAGTTGCGTCCCGGTGGCTCGCGCTGCCCGGCGGCGAAGTCCTTGAAGACCGAGTCACACAAGCAGGAGGTAGCCCCCCGGTCACTGATCTAGATCAAATTCGGCAACCTGCGGATGTGCTGCGCGCACCCGATAATCCTCAAAAAGGGGAGGAAAGCATGGCCCCGCTTTCCGGTAGTGCGCCGACCCGGCGGCACTTCACGCTGCCATTGCAGATGCTGGCCGGACTGATCCTCGGGCTGCTCGTCGGGGTGGAATGGCCCGGGCTCGGCAAGACGCTGCAGCCGATTGGCGCGGCGTTCATCCAGGCGATCCAGATGATCGTCATTCCGCTGATCTTCTCCGCGGTCACGCTCGGCGTGTGGCGCATGGGCGAGAACGCGCGCCAGCTCGGCCGTGTCGCGATCGTTGCCTTCATCTGGTTCTACGTCGCCTCGCTGTTCGCGATACTGGTGGCACTGGGCCTGAACGGGTTGTTCCATCCGGGCGTCGGCGCGAACGTGGTGGCGACCGGCAGCGTGCCGCCCAATCTGGCGATCTCCGTCGACTGGACGAAGTACCTGCTCGACCTGATCCCGACCAATGTCATCGCGGCCATGGTGGCGCAGCGCGTGCTGCCCACCTTGGTCTTCGCGATCCTGTTCGGCCTCGACCTGGCCCGCATCGGCGATGCCGTCGCGCGGCCCGTCGTCGGGCTGCTGCAGGCGGTGCTGGCGACCATGTTCCGCATCACTGGCTGGATCATCGCGCTGGCGCCGCTGGCGGTCTTCGCCATCATGGCCTGGCTGTTCGCGACCCAGGGACTTGGCACGATTGCGGCGCTCGCCAAGCTGATCGGGCTAATGTATCTCGGCCTCATCCTCATGGTGCTGGTGTTCTGGGTGGTGCTGGCGCTGCTGGGAGAAAACCCGCTCACCATCTCGCAAGGCGTGTTGGAGCCGGTCCTGCTGGGGTTCACCACACGTTCGTCCGAGGTCACGCTTCCGGTGCATATCGAGGCATTGGAGCGGATGGGCGTGCCCAACAAGGTCGTTTCAATCGTGCTACCGCTCGGCTACAGCTTCAACCTTGATGGCAGCACGCTTTACATCACGCTGGCGGTGACGTTCCTCGCCGAGGCCTACCACCTGCAGCTCACCTGGGCGTCGGAGCTGACCATCATCGTCACCGCGATGATCGCCAGCAAAGGCATTGCCAACGTGCCGTCCGGTGGGCTGGTCGCGCTGGCCTCGGTGCTGGTGGCGATCGGGCTGCCGGTGGAGGCGATCGCGGTCGTTGCGGGCGTGGACGCGTTCATGGACATGGGTCGCACCGCGGTGAACGTGTTCGGCAACACGGTCGCCGTGAAGCTGGTGCAGAAGCTGGGCGGGCAAGGACTGACGGAGAGCGATTTGCCGCCGCTGGTGGTGGGCGGCCGGCTCGGGGAGCCGGCCGCCGTCAGCTAAGGTGGGCTCACGCTGACTCGAACCACGTACACCGTACACCTCGCCCGCTTGCGGGAGAGGTCGGCGAGCGAAGCGAAGCAGGGTGAGGGTCGCGCCGCAGCACGACCCTCACCCGCGCCATGCCGTCAGCGCACGAGATAGGCGACAGCGTCGTCTAGCGTCGCCAGCCGTCCGTATTCCGCTTCCGGAATGTCGATGCCGGTGCGCTCGTGCACCGCGGCGACGAAGTCGAGGAAGTCCATCGAATCCAGATCGAGCTCGTCGCGCAACTGCGCATTGCCCGGCAGCTTGTCCAGCTCGGCCTCCGGCGCGATCCCACCGAGCACCTCCAGAATCAGCGCCTTGGCTTCCGCCTTGTTCATAGCGTTTCCGCCTCCTGCAACAGACGATCGATCTCGGCCAGCAACAGCCCGCCGCGATGGCCGTCGCTCGCGCGGTGATCCCCGGCCAGCGTCAGCGTAATGACCGAACGCGGGCCGATCGCGCCGCCCACCACCCACGGCCGCGTGACGATGCGGCCGAAGCCGACCATGGCGACTTGCGGCGGATTGATGATCGGCAGCACGCTCTCCGCGCCGCGTTCGCCGAGGCTGGTGACGGTGAGCGTCGGATCGGTCAGCTCCGAGCTGCGCACGCCACCGCTGCGTGCGCGCCGCACCACGTCGCGCATCGCGACCATCAGTTCGTCGAGCGAGCGCTGGTCGGCGTCACGGATTGCCGGGGCAATCAGCCCGCCGCCGCGCAGCGAGGTCGCCCAGCCGACATGCACCCCGTCGCCGGCACGGAAACGACCGTCCTCCCAGAACCCGTTCAATTCCGGAGTCTTCGCCACCGCGAGCGCGGTCGCGCGCAGCAGCAAAACCGCCGGCAGCAAGCGATCCGGCGGGGCGCGGTCGCGATTCAGCCGCTCCAGCCGCGCCAGCGCCGCAGTGACCTCCACCGTCTGGGTCAGGTAGTAGTGCGGGATCTCGCGCTTCGAGCG
>PLXO01000232.1 GCA_003151425.1 Acetobacteraceae bacterium | reverse complement strand
CCCGACCAAAATGATAGTCGCTGGCTGGCGAGGGTTCGGCTTCGGCCGGACTGGTGGAGCGGGGCGGCGGGCGCTCGGGCCGAAGGAGCTAACGCTCGGGCCGGCGGAGTTGGCAGCACCGGCCCGTCCATCGCAGAGGCCAATTCCGCCATCGGCCGCAACAATGACATACAACCAGAGAACCGCGCCGCGCTGTGGCGCCGCTTGCCCCCGCAACCCGGCGTCGCTACCCCCCGGACCCCCCAGCCCAGTGCCACCGCCCTTGGACCCCGTGCCGTTCTTGGGTGGGAGGGGGCGGGGCGCACTCGAACCGGGCGACCGCACCGCAGCGCCCCCTCCCACCCAAGAACCCCCCGGGATCCAAGAGCCTGCCCCTGCGAAGGCGGGGGGCCGCCGGCCCTTGGCAGGGGGTCCGGGGGACAGCGTCCCCCGGCTTCCGGGGTTGCGCCGCGGCGGGGCCGTCGGTATTGCCCCGCGGGCCATGATGTATTTCAGCCCCCTGAAGACTTGGCTCATTCTCGGCGCCTGCCTGCTTGGCGCGATTCTGTGCCTGCCCAACCTGTTCGCGGCCCCGGCGGCGTGGCTGCCGTGGCGGACCGTGCATCTCGGCCTCGACCTGCGCGGCGGCAGTTACCTGCTGCTCGAGGTCGACATGAAGGCGGTGATCAAGGAGCGGCTGGACGGGCTGGTGGACGGGGTGCGCCAGGCGCTGCGGCCGGGGTCGATCTTCTACGCGACGCTGGAGGCGCAGAACGACCAGAACCGGGTGCTGCTGAAGCTGCGCAATGCGACGCAGACCGAGGCGGCGATGGCGGCGCTGCGGTCGCTCATCAGCCCGGAGGGGCCGACCGGGGTGCCGGACCTCACGATCGACTCGACGCCGGACGGGCAGGTCCTTCTGACGCTGGCGCCGGTGGCGCTGAAGGCGCGGGCGCAGGGGGCGGTGCAGCAGTCGATCGAGATCGTGCGCCGGCGGATCGACGAATCGGGCGTGCTCGATCCGCAGATCACTCAGCAGGGCGACGACCGGATCGTGGTGCAGTTGCCGGGTATCGGCGATCCGGAGCGCATCAAGGCGCTGCTGGGCAAGACTGCGCACATGACGTTCCGCCTGGTGGACGACGCGGCGAACGCCAACGCGCCGGGGGCGGTGCCGCCGCCGGGCGACGAATTCCTGCCGATGGAGAAGGACCCGCAGCAGAAGATCGCGGTACGCAAGCGAGTGGATGTGGACGGCGGAGATCTGACGGACGCGCGCGCCGGGACCAACTCGCAGACCGGCGAGTGGGTGGTGAACTTCACGTTCAACTCGGTGGGGGCGCGGCGGTTCGCCGACATCACGCGGGCCAATGTCAACCGCCCGTTCGCGATCGTGCTGGACGAAAAGGTGATCAGCGCGCCGCGGATCAACGAGCCGATCACCCAAGGGCGGGGTCAGATCAGCGGCAGCTTTACCGCGGCCTCGGCGAACGATCTGGCGGTGCTGTTGCGGGCGGGCGCGTTGCCGGCGCCGCTGACAGTGGTGGAGCAGCGCAGCGTCGGGCCGGAGTTGGGGGCGGACAGTATTCGCGCCGGGGCAATGTCGCTGGCCATCGGGTTCGTGCTGGTGATCGCGTTCATGGGCTCGTTCTACGGGCTGTTCGGCTGGTTCGCGAACGCGGCGCTGGTGGTGAACCTGGTGCTGATGCTGGCGATCATGTCGCTGCTGGAGGCGACGCTGACACTGCCGGGCATGGCGGGGATCCTGCTGACGCTGGGCATGGCGGTGGACGCCAATATCCTGATCAACGAGCGGATCAGGGAGGAGACGCACAATGGGCGGCCTCCGTTGGCGGCGCTGGAGACGGGGTTCACGCGGGCGTACAGCACGATCTTCGACAGCAACGCGACGGCGTTCCTGGCGCACGTGATGCTGTTCGCGTTCGGCAGCGGGCCGGTGCGCGGGTTCGCGGTGACGATCACGGTGGGCATCGCGACCAGCCTGTTCACCGCGTGGATGCTGACGCGGCTGCTGGTGTCGAAGTGGTATACCGCGCATCGGCCGCGGCTGTTGCCGGTATAGGTGGGCGCGATGTGGAAGAAGCCGAGGCTGGTTCCGGACGGCACGCGCATCAGGTTCATGCGCGGGCGCTTCATGGGGCTGATCGTCTCGGCGATCCTGTCGACGGCGTCGGTGGTGATGTTCTTTTATCCCGGGCTGAACCTGGGGATCGACTTCGCCGGCGGGGTGGTGATGGAGGTACGGACGCCGGGGCCGGCGGATTTCGGCGCGATCCGGGCGGCGCTGGCGGCGGAGGGCGTGGGCACCCAGGGGGTGCAGCGGTTCGGCGATGCGTCGGAGGTGCTGATCCGGCTGGGCGCGCTGCCGAGCGAGACGGCGACCCAGGCGGAAGTGACGCGGGTGAAGGCGGCGCTGGACAAGGCGGTGCCGGGGTCGAAGGTGATGCGCACCGACGCGGTGGGGGCGTCGGTGTCGGCCGAGCTGTTCCGCAACGGGTTGCTGGCGCTGGGGATCAGCCTGCTGATGATCCTGGTCTACATCTGGTTCCGCTTTGAGTGGCAATTTGCGGTGGGCGCGGTGGTCACGCTGATCCTGGACGTGACCAAGGCGATCGGCTTCCTGGCGCTGACACGGATAGAATTCGATCTGGTGATGGTGGCGGCGATCCTGACGGTGCTCGGCTACTCCACCAACGACAAGGTCGTGGTGTATGACCGGGTGCGGGAGAACCTGCGCAAATACAAAACGATGCCGTTGCGTGACCTGATCGACCTGTCGATCAACGAGACACTGAACCGGACCCTGGGAACGTCGATGACGGTGTTCATCGCGAGCCTGCCGTTGGCGCTGTTTGGTGGCGAGTCGATCTCCGGGTTTGCGTGGGTGATGCTGTTCGGGATTGTGGTCGGGACCTCGTCGTCGATCTTCATTGCGGCGCCGATTCTGCTGTTCCTGGGCGAGCATCGGCTGCGGCGCGATGCCTCCGCGGTGGTGGCAAAGCCGCTGCCGAAGGTGCCGAGCCGGGCGGGCACGCCGTAGATGGGCGCGGCAGGCAGGGCAATCGGGTGAGCGAAGCAAGGCCAGG